>CAYOWC010000042.1:0-23356 GCA_964407525.1 uncultured Desulfobacteraceae bacterium
GCCTATAGATTATAATGAATTGTTTCCATGTTTCAATGGGAGAAAGGAAAACGGTACCATTTTTTGGCATCCTTCATGTAAGCCAAAGAGTAGTTTACGGTTTTTTGTGATAAAATCCTTACGGATCAATTCCAAAATCCTAATCTCAAGGAGTTTAGACCTGCCCGCCATGGCCGTTGCCACTCTATTTTGAGATTAGTCAATATTGCCATCCCCCGTTATTTGGGAACCATTCTGCTGATGGTTAGGCGAGGCAGGCGGGCGTAAGCCTTTTATTGCTTTTTCTTCGAAAGTGCAAACCGATAAATCAAGGATGCCGATTGATCTTTCCATTGTTGTCTGGTATTTCTAATGATCGAATTCGTGGCTTATGCTGTTACCCAAAAGCACTTAGCTTTTAAGCTATTAGCCGTTAGCTTAATGATGTAAATGAGTTGTATTAGTTTTTCCTGTATTGCAACTTTCACTTTTTGATGCTAAGCTGTTTCTCCGTAAACGACTTATATTGTAGCGCTAAGAGCTAACGGCTAAGCGCTAATTGCAGCTATTTGGTGTTATGCAACATGCCTTGTTGTATGAATTGATTTATTTGACAAATCCTTTACAAAGGAGCTCTCATGAAGGTTCTGGTTACCGGCGGTGCCGGTTTCATCGGTTCAAATGTGGTGGATGGTCTTGTTGCGGCCGGCCATCAGGTTGTTGTTGTTGACAATCTTTACACTGGAAAACGTTCCAACGTCAACCCGCAAGCGCTCTTTTGCGAAACGGATATCCGTTCGGAAGAAGCGGGTCGTCTGATTGAACGGGAGAGACCGGCTGTTTTGATCCATCATGCTGCACAGATAAGCGTCCCCGATTCCGTCAGGAATCCTCTTTTTGATGCGGATGTGAATATCAAGGGTTTTCTCAATCTCCTGGAAGCGTGTGTGAGAGCCGATGTGGAGAAAGTCATCTTCATCTCCTCCGGAGGCGCTATTTATGGTGAGGCAGCCGAATATCCAACTTCCGAGAAATACATGCCCAATCCGCTTTCGCCCTATGCCGTGACTAAATATTCATCGGAGCATTATCTGGATTTCTACAGGCATCAATACGGCCTGGAGTTCACCACACTTCGTTACGCCAATGTCTATGGCCCTCGCCAGGTGCCGCACGGAGAAGCGGGGGTCGTGGCTATTTTTATGGACAACCTTATGAAAAATGCAACTTCTACCGTGAATCATTTTCCCGATGATGATAAGGGGATGATTCGTGACTATTGCTATGTGGGAGATGTGGTAAAGGCAAACCTTGCCGCTCTTGAAAAGGGAAAGGGGGATTTTTTTAATATCGGAACCGGGGCGGGCACCAGGACCCTGGACCTGTACAATACCATCTTCAAGGCTTTTAAAAAGGCCCGACCCCAGGTCCCTGATGAACTGTCAATCGTTGTGCGACAGGTTGCCCGCCCGGGAGATCTGGAAAGAAGCTGTCTCGTGGTAAAAAAGGCCCGCCGGATTTTGGGATGGGAGCCGGAGACCAATCTTGAGGAAGGAATTCGAAAGACGTTGGAGTGGCGTTTGAGTCTGGTTTGAAACATTTAGGTTCAAGGTTCAGCGGTTCACGGTTCCGAGTTCACGGCACTTGAGTGTTGTTTCGTTCTCTGCGTCTTTGCGTCTCTGCGCGAAAACTCGTGTGAGAAGTCCTCTCCTTGGTTTGCCTGGTGTGAAAAGAAAAATGGTTCTGAGACCGACCGTGTCGGTCTTTTTTTTTCTGCACACTTGACATTTGCGAGGGGGTCATTATTTTCATGCTGTCGGAAATTTTTTATACGTTCCTTTTGGTTATCTAAGAATCCCTTGATTTTTTCTTGATAAATTCCAACAAATAAAATCCGGCTTAGTGAGATCGCTTTTTATGTGTTGACATAACTTGGCGGTATGTTGGGATGCTTGATTACGCATCCTTCCTTTATGAAAGAATTTATAGATTCTGAGGCTTTCATTGCCTGAAGGCCTACGGAATGTTTGAATGTTTGAGGGACTTATGGTGTTTGGATAGGCCATTACTATTATTTGAGAGGAGATTGAAGAAATGAAAGTAAAACCGTTGCATGACCGTGTTATTGTAAAGAGGGTGGAAGAGGAAGCAACAACCAAGGGTGGCATTATTATTCCCGATACGGCAAAAGAAAAGCCTGTAGAAGGGGAAATTATTGCTGTTGGTGATGGAAAGACGGGAGATGATGGTAAAAAAATTGCCTTGGAAGTGAAAGTCGGAGACAAAGTGCTTTTCGGAAAATATGCCGGAACGGAGATCCAGATTGATGGTGAAGAAAACCTTATTATGAGAGAAGATGATATTATTGCGATCATCGAGTAGCCTTTCTTCAGAAATGTCTCCAATCGCATGAGAATAATCTACAGTTATTAAAAATCTTAGGGAGGAAATTTTAAGATGGCTAAAGTGATTAAATATAATGTGAAAGCCAGGGAAGCGATGCTCCAGGGTATTGACACGCTCGCCAATGCAGTAAAGGTAACATTGGGCCCGAAGGGTCGAAATGTTATTTTGGATAAATCTTTCGGTGCTCCTACCATTACGAAAGACGGCGTTACTGTTGCCAAAGAGATCGATCTGGAAGATAAGTTTGAGAATATGGGCGCTCAGATGGTTAAGGAAGTCGCTTCCAAGACCTCTGATGTGGCCGGTGACGGTACCACAACCGCAACGATCCTTGCCCAGGCCATTTACAGGGAAGGTTCAAAGCTCGTTGCCGCCGGTATGAATCCCATGGCTCTTAAGAGGGGTATTGAGAAAGCGGTTGAAGTGGCCGTTGCCGAACTGAAAAAGATGTCTAAACCTACGAAAGACCAGGAAGAGATCGCCCAGGTGGGAACCATTTCCGCGAATAATGACAGCACCATTGGAAATATTATCGCCGAAGCCATGAACAAGGTGGGAAAAGAAGGCGTCATCACCGTTGAAGAAGCCAAGAGCATGGACACGACCCTTGAAGTGGTTGAGGGGATGCAGTTTGACCGTGGTTACCTTTCTCCCTATTTTGTTACTGATGCCGAAAAAATGGAAGTTAATCTTACCGAGCCCTACATCCTGCTCAATGAGAAAAAGATCAGCAGCATGAAAGATCTGATTCCTATTCTGGAGCAGATTGCCAAGATGGGGAAACCTCTCCTGATTATTGCTGAGGATATTGAGGGTGAAGCCCTTGCTACCCTGGTTGTGAACAAGTTGAGAGGAACCCTGCAGGTGGCCGCTGTAAAAGCACCGGGTTTTGGCGACAGGCGAAAAGCCATGCTGGAAGATATCGCAATCCTGACCGGTGGAAAGGTCATTTCCGAAGACCTCGGGCTGAAGCTGGAAAACATTACTCTGAACGATCTTGGTACGGCCAAGACCGTCCGGATCGACAAAGACAACAGCACCATCGTGGACGGTGGCGGTGTAAGGGGTGATCTGGAAGGCAGGGTCAAACAGATCAGGGCACAGGTTGATGAGACCACCTCCGACTACGATCGCGAAAAGCTGCAGGAAAGACTGGCCAAGCTGATCGGCGGCGTTGCGGTCATCAATGTGGGCGCAGCAACCGAAATCGAGATGAAAGAGAAAAAGGCCAGAGTGGAAGATGCATTGAATGCCACAAGGGCCGCTGTAGAAGAAGGAATTGTACCTGGTGGTGGTGTAGCCCTGGTTCGTGCCATTCCGGTTGTTGCAAAGCTGAAACTGGAAGGGGAAGAACAGTCCGGTGTGAACATCGTCCTGAGAGCCTTGGAAGAGCCGATTCGCCAGATCGCCAACAACGCCGGCATGGAAGGTTCCGTGGTCGTTGAAAAGGTGAAGGGCGAGAAAGGCGCTGTCGGTTTTAATGCGGAATCAGGCGAGTACCAGGACCTGATCAAGAACGGAATCATTGATCCGACCAAAGTGACCCGTTTTGCACTGCAGAACGCCGCGTCGGTTTCTTCTCTGCTCCTGACGACGGAAGCCATGATCGCGGATAAACCCGAAGAGAAATCGGATATGCCTGGAATGCCGCCAGGTGGTATGGGTGGCATGGGCGGTATGGGTGGCATGGGCGGCATGATGTAGTCGGATAGCCCATTCATTCCATGAAGTTTTAGTGAAAATTGCATCCGGAAGTTTCTTCCGGGTGCAATTTTTTTGCTATGGAGATACAGATAGGATGTAGTTTGTGCCATAGCTCAGCTTTTTAGGAATTCATCAATGGCTGAATATTTCTCGCTTTTTCTCGGTGATTCTGATATATGAGTTTTTATCAAGCAATGACCAGGTAAGCGAAGACTCCGATGAAGAATAGCGAGGTGAAATGAAGATGCTGGACAAACAGGTTGTCGCGATTACGGGCGCTGCAGGTTTCATAGGATTCCATCTGTCTAAGAGACTCCTGGAGATGGGATACGATGTGATTGGCATAGACAATCTGAATGATTACTACGACCCAGGTCTGAAAAAGGCACGGTTGACTATTCTTGACGAGAAACCCGGGTTTCATTTTTACCAAGTTGATATTCACGATATGCCTTCGCTCAGTGATGTATTCAGTACGCACCGCGTAGATATCATCTGTAATCTCGCTGCTCAGGCCGGGGTGAGGCATTCCCTGAAGGACCCCTTTGCCTACCAGAAAAGCAATGTGGAAGGCTTTCTGAACATCATCGAAATGGCAAGGACTTATGAGGTGAAAAATCTTGTCTTTGCTTCTTCTTCTTCTGTTTACGGAAAAAACAAAAAGATTCCATATAGCGTGGATGACAGGGTAGATAATCCCATTTCTCTCTATGCGGCTACAAAAAAGGCCAATGAATTGATGGCCCATGCCTACAGCCATCTTTTTCAAATCCCATGCACGGGGTTGCGGTATTTTACGGTTTACGGGCCCTGGGGGCGGCCGGATATGGCCCTGTTTCTGTTCGCGGATGCCATTTTGAAAGGGCGACCTATTAACGTCTTTAATTATGGGAAAATGAGAAGGGATTTTACATACATCGACGATATTGTGGACGGAACGATACGCGCCATCGAAAGGCCCGTCCCCTACGAGATCTTCAACCTTGGTAATTCCGATTCGGTCGAATTAATGGATTTTATTGGGGTGATTGAAGAGGAGTTGGGGATGAAGGCAGAGAAGATCATGATGCCCCTTCAGCCCGGAGATGTGGCGGAAACAACGGCGAATATCGAGAAATCAGAAAAGATGCTGGGTTTTAGTCCCAGAACCCCCCTTCGGGAAGGCATTCGTAATTTTATCGCCTGGTACCGAGATTATTACTCCGTGTAAACGGCGTTTTTGGGCTTCGCTCTTTGTTCGTCGTTTTCGTAGAGACCTTTGTGAAACAAGTGGTTCTGTTGGTTTCTGCCCGTTAGTGCTTTTTAACCGTGAACCGTGTATCACGATAAAACCCTGGCCATCAAAGGCAGGGCCACAAACGCTCCTATAGAACTACCCATATTTGTGAAAATAACCACCAATAGAATCCTTGTGATCTTATTGGACCAGAACCCCTTCACGGAGGCGATGTCCTCCGGCAACCGCTCGAAATCTTTCACCCTCGGTTTCCTAATGAATGTCTCCACCAGACCGGACACCCACCCGGCGGCAATCATCGGGTTTAACGAGGTAATGGGGGATGCCACGATTGCCGAAAGGATGGTCAAGGGGTGGGCCAGCGCCGCTGCCGCACCAATGCCGGCAAGAATCGCATTGGCCAGGACCCACCATTTGATGAGTTCCGTACCCGCAGCTGATCCCGCCATAAAAAAACCGGCTACGATCAATCCGATGACCAGGATTGGAATTCCCCATTTCAGAAAAGGGACAAATTTGCCTTTGGGTGGAAGGACTTCCAGTTTTTCGAGATCAACAGGTTGATCCCAGTTCTTTTTGATTCCGGGAATATGACCGGCTCCTACGACTGCAACAATCCGTTGTCCCGGTGCCGTCCTTATCTTTTCTGTGAGATATTGATCCCTTTCATCGATCAGGACCATTCTCAACTCAGGAAGAAGGTCTCCTATTTCTTTCAGAAGGGTTTCCAGCATGTCCTCCTGTTTCATCTTCTCGATATCTTCCTTCTCGATGGAGTCTACTTCCCCAAAGGATGTAACCAACTGGGCCAGGAGTTTTATTTTGGTCCAGAGTCCCATCAGGCGCCAGGCCCTTGAAAGGGTAGTGCGGACATCCCTGTCTGCGAGATGGATGGAGGCCCCGGTTGCCTCGGCCGCCTTTATAGCTTCAAGCATCTCCTGCCCCGGCTTAATTCCCAGTTTCTTGCCAATTTTTTTTTGAAAAGAGGCTAACATGAGATTGGACAGAAGCAGAAAGGCCTTTTTTTCTTTTATGACCTTGATAAGATCCGTATCTTTCCATTTATTGCCCTGTGTCATGGACTGATATCTGGACTCACACAACTCCACGCAGACTGTGTCAAAATGTTCATCGTTGATCACTTTGGTGACAAGTTCTGCACTTTCTTTTGAAACATGGGCTGTGCCGACCAGAACCACCTCTTTCCCTTCGAAGGTAAGATGGTGAATATTGCTTTCATTTGTCATGAATGTTTGGTTCCTTTTTTTTTAGATGGCTTAACATAATCCTTGTTAAAATATAAGCAAGGATGAAGATGAAAACATAACTTACTGTTCCATCGAGGAAAGACAGGTTCAATGGAAACGGAAAGTCCACGGATGAAAATCGTATTTCAAGCCAGGCAAGGGCCAGGGGAACGGGCCATAGGGAAGATGAGGCCATAGCGACTTGAAGAAAAAAAGTTTTGCCGTAGGCGTCATTAGCCAGTTTATTGATGGCCTTGTAGGCGGGTTTATTTCCGCTGCGAAGGGCGTTCATGGACTGATTGTGGTGGTCCTCGACCTGTTTGATGGTTTCTTTCACCGTTTTGCGATTGACCCTGAACACAAGGGCCATGGTCAACCGGCCCAGGAGTGCAGTCCAGATAGCAAGCGCAAAAGTACCCACCCACCATCCGATAACCGGGTTTTCAAAAAAACGATAGGGGGCTATCAGAAAAGAATCGGCAGCTTTCAGTACCGTCGGAATAAGATCCATGCAGGTGTCCGAACGAAAACGCCCCGGGATTTAGTCCCGGGGCGTTTGAAAATCAGGCTTTCTGAATCAGAAAGGCGGCACGATGCTGTAGCCCAGGAATCCTTTTGTCATGTAACGGATGCCCACGTAGAAGGCGAGCACAACAAAGAGCCTTTTGAGCCAGATATCGGGTATGTATTTGGATGTTCGCGGACCGATCATGGAGCCGACAAATATGCCGATCAGTTCGGCGCCAATAAAGCCCCACTGAACCGGCACCCCTTTTCCGACCATGTAGCTGAATATGGAAACGACCATACCCACGAGGACCACCAGTCCGCTGGTTCCCGCCACGAGAAACATGGGCAGTCCGGCTACCGATGTGAGAAAAGGCACATAGAGGAAACCACCTCCCACTCCAAGAAATGAAGCCAGTGCGGCGATGAAGACCCCTCCTAACATAGGGATATAGGCCTTGAAATTGAATTCGACCCCGTAAAATGTGAAGCGAATGGTTCCGGCGAAAAAGGTTATTCCCCATCCGGCCAGGGCAAGAACGTAGGCAACCCATTTGGCGCCCCCTGCCAGATTGGCCCACAGGGCACTGGCAACCACAACTCCCAAAGCAACAAACATTATGGTCCAGCTTCCTTCAAGGATCTTGACTCCCTGCTGTTTTTCCTCGCCTGTTTTTGCTTGTTTTTCGAATGCGGATGCGGCTTCCTTTGCCTTTTTTCTTTTTGTCTGTCCTGCCTTTGTGGTTTCACGGAAAAGAATAATGCCAAGTGCAAGGACCGCTATGCCGAAGTAACCCAGGTAGGATTTGAGGCTGATTTTGCCTGCCGTTAAATCGGGGATAAGCCAGGACCCACCCACGCCTCCAATGGCGAGACACATGCCTAACGGAGCGACAAGACGGCCCATGCGATAGTAATTGGTACTGGAGATCAACCCGCTCAAGCCCACAAGCCATTGGTTTGAAACCCGGATGGAGTCAGTGACCAATTTGTTCATGGGGTACCCTTTGCCGAAGTCCTTTGCATAGTCTCCCAGGCCGAAGATGGTAATGTGTCCGACCCCCGCCATGATGCCACCAAAGGCGCCCACCGTGGAAAAGATCCAGCCTACCCATATGGCCCAGAAAAATCCAAGAATGAAATTGACCTTGGGAGCGCCGGGAATTCCCATGAAGCCGGGCTCAGCGGTTTTGTCGATCTTGCCATCCGTAATGCCCTGTTCGATTGCCTTTTCAAGTGACCCAGCGTTTGCAGGTGCAGCCACAAAAAGAGACCCTGAAATCAGGCATAATAATGCCAATGCAACCATTACTCCCTTTAAACACCTTCCCATATTCTCCCTCCAGCAATTTGATAGTGAAAATGATAGAGATTCTACAATGCTATTCAAGCATTATCAGAAAATCATTTTCAATTTAGTCTATTGTTTTGGAGGCATCAAGGTTTTTCTTAGATATTTTCTCAGGAAACTTGTCTGATCTTGCGTTTGTTCTTGACCTGTTCCCTTCCCGGAGATAGGGTTTTGGAGGCAGTAGGCAGTAGACGGAAAGCAGAAAGCAGAAAGCAGAAAGCAGAAAGTTAGAAGTTTGGCAGAAGGCAGAGATGAGTGATGAGTAACCAGGTAAGCGAAGACTCCGATACCCAGGTATGCGAAGACTCCGATAACCAATGACCAGATAAGGAACTGACATGAGACGGAGAAAAACCAAAATTGTCTGTACTATAGGGCCTGCAAGCAGTTCCAGGAAAATGCTCAAGAAACTGATACTGGCGGGGATGAATGTTGCGCGCCTCAATTTTTCTCATGGTACTCATGAAGAGCACCGGAAGGTTTTTGAAAGGGTTCGATCTCTGGCAGAAACTCTGAAGAAGCCGGTGGCTGTCATGCAGGATCTTCAGGGCCCCAAGATTCGTACAGGAAAGATAAAAAAAGGTTCTCTCGAACTGAAAGTGGGTGAGGAATTTGTCATAACTTCCCGACGGATTTTGGGTGAATCGGGGATCGTTTCCACCTCCTATGGCGGAATTATAAAGGATCTCGATAAGGGACATTCTATCCTGATGGATGACGGTTTGATGGAATTGAAGGTCTTGAGAAAAGACAAAACAAATCTTTATTGTAGAGTGGTGACGGGGGGGATGCTCCGTGAGTCCAAAGGCATTAATCTTCCGGGTGTTAAGACACGCATTCCATCGCTGACAAAAAAAGACAAAAAAGACTTGCGCTTCGGGATTGAGATGGGTATCGATTATGTGGCTATTTCTTTCGTTCGTAGTGTAAAAGATGTGAAAACCTTGAAAAAAGAACTGAAGCGCCTGGGCGCTGCCGTGCCCGTTATTGCGAAAATAGAAAAGCCCCAGGCCCTTGAAGAGCTGGATGAAATACTGGGTGCATGCGAGGGGATCATGGTCGCGCGCGGTGATCTTGGTGTTGAGTTGTCTCCCGAAAAGGTTCCCATGGCGCAAAAATTGATGATTCGTAAGGCAAACCAGCAGAGGAAGCTGGTTATTACCGCTACACAGATGTTGGAATCCATGACGGATCATCCCATTCCAACGCGAGCGGAAGCTTCGGATGTGGCCAATGCCATCCTGGATGGAACGGACGCTGTTATGCTTTCCGGGGAGACGTCTGTCGGTCACTATCCGGTTAAATCAGTACAGATGATGGAACGGATTGCACGCCAGGCGGAAGCGGATTTCTCCCCTGAGAAGCACTTCTATGAGAAAGCATCCAGCTTTCCCGACGCCATTTCCGAGTCTGCCTGCCTTGCTGCTGAAAACCTGGGTCTGAAGTCGATCGTAGCCTTCTCCCAATCCGGCTTCACGGCAAAGCTTATCTCAAAATACAGACCCTCTGTTCCGATCATAGCATTGACCCATGATGAGGGAGTTCAACGGCAATTGACCCTTCATTGGGGGGTGGATCCCATTCTCATGCCTTTGCTTGAGAGTACCGATCAGATGATTGATGCGGTGGAAGATCTCTTGTTGAATCAAAAACTGCTTCGCAAGAATGACAGGATTGCGCTCCTGGGCGGCATACCCTTAGAGGCCAGGGGGAAAACCAATATGATGAAGTTGCACGTGGTGGGAGAGCTTAGGGTGGAATAACAGATTATGCTGGGATACTGGAATGCTGGAATGCTGGGATACTGGAATGCTGGGATACTGGAATGCTGGAATGCTGGGGTGCTGGGGGGCCGGGACAATAGATCATGCTGGGATACTGGAATATTGGAATACTGGGCTTGAGGAATTTTGGTGGAACTTTGAAGGTGAGTTGTTAACTTAACCGGCTAACACCTAAAAGCTGCAATTAGCTTTTACATAGCCGTTAGCTTAGAGATCTCACTCATTTGAATGACTTTTTTCCATGTTGGTATTCTCACTTTTTGATGCTTACCCATTGCGCCGTAAATGACTGATTTTGTGTGGCTAAGTAACCACAAACCGCTAATTGCATCTTTTAAGCAACAAATAAAACTATTACCAGGAGAGAAAAATAAAAAATGATCGGTATATCAAAACTGTATTGCGATACTGTTGAACCGTCCGACGCTCTTCGATATGGCAGACTGTCAAAGGACCTTCCTTCTCACTTGTTGCAGTTTTCCCTCGATAAGAAACCGGTGGTTGTTTGGAATGTGACCAAGGTGTGTAATCTCAAATGTGTTCACTGTTATGCAAAGGCTGTCGAAAAGCAAAAAGAAAAAGAACTGACCCACGATGAGGGACTCGCACTGATCGATGATCTTGCTGACTTTGGCGCTCCCGTCATTCTGTTTTCGGGGGGGGAACCTCTCATGCGTCCCGATCTTGTGCAGCTTGCGCGCTATGCTGTCCGAAAGGGAATGAGGGCGGTTATTTCAACCAACGGTACCCTCATTACAAGAGACAAAGCCCAAGAGCTGAAAGATATAGGACTTTCTTATGTGGGTGTCAGTCTGGATGGGATGGAAGCGGTCAATGACCGGTTTCGCGGGAAAAAGGGGGCATATCAGGAGGCTCTTTCAGGGATAAGGAACTGCCGGGATGCGGGCCTCAAAGTCGGTCTGAGATTTACTATAAACCGGATGAACCGTGGAGAGATTCCGGGGATCTTTGATCTGCTGGAGGAATATGAAATTCCGAGGGCCTGTTTCTATCACCTTGTCTACTCAGGCAGGGGTTCGGACCTCGTTGAAGAAGATCTGGATCACAAGGGAACCAGGGAAGCGGTAGACCTGATTATGGACAGGACCAAAGACCTGCATGATCGGGGTATTCCCAAAGAGGTCCTGACCGTGGATAACCATGCGGATGGCCCGTACGTGTATCTCCGGATGCTCAAGGAAGGAAACCCGCGGGCCGAAAAGGTCCTTCAACTCCTCACCATGAACGAGGGAAACAGTTCAGGCCGTGGATTCGGATGCGTCAGTTGGGATGGATCCGTTTATGCGGACCAGTTCTGGAGGCACATGAGTTTTGGGAATATCCTTGAAAGACCTTTCAGTGAAATCTGGTCCGACCTTGAAAATCCGCTGATGAAGAAATTGAAAGAAAAGAAAAATTATGTCAAGGGGCGTTGTGCGGAGTGTCGCTGGCTTGACGTTTGTGCAGGGAATTTCAGGGTCAGAGCCGAGGCTGTGAGCGGGGACTTGTGGGCTCCGGATCCGGCCTGTTATCTGACGGATGAAGAAATAGGAATAGCGAAAGGATAAACAATGATTGTTCGACCAAGAAGGTTGCGTAAAACTGCTGCTATAAGGGACATGGTCAGGGAGACATCCGTTTCCGTGAAAGACTTTATTGCGCCGCTTTTCGTAAAACATGGGAAAGGGCTGAAAGATCCAATACCATCCATGCCTGGACAGTACCAGTTTTCTCTGGATACCCTGCTTGATGAGGCTGAAGAAATCTGGAATCTGGGGGTCCCTTCCGTTATCCTTTTCGGGCTTCCCGATGCAAAGGATGCGACGGGAACCCGTTCCTGGGCAGAAGACGGAATCGTTCAGCTTGCCGTGAAGGCCATAAAGGACCGTCTGCCGGGGATGGTGGTCATGACGGACGTGTGCATGTGTGAATACACCGATCACGGGCATTGCGGTCTTATTCTGAACGGACAGGTTGATAACGATGGGACTCTAGCACTTCTTTCACGGCAGGCGGTCTCTCACGCACGGGCCGGAGCAGATTTTGTGGCGCCATCGGATATGATGGATGGGCGTGTGGCGGCAATCCGGCAGGCATTGGACCAAGAAGGTTTCAAAGATACGGGTATCCTCTCTTACGCGGTAAAATACGCATCAGGATTTTACGGCCCTTTTCGAGATGCTGCCGATTCGGCGCCGCAGTTCGGGGACCGTTCAGGATACCAGATGGATCCTGCCAATGCCATGGAGGCTCTGAAAGAGGCCGGCATAGATATGGATGAGGGGGCGGATATGATCATGGTCAAACCCGCCCTTCCATATCTCGATATCATCAGCAGGGTTCGGGAAATCTGTGCCCTGCCTTTGGTGGCCTATAACGTAAGTGGTGAATATGCCATGGTGAAAGCCGCCGCAATGAATGACTGGATTGACGGTGAACGTGTCATGATGGAAATGCTTCTTTCCATCAAGCGCGCGGGTGCCGACCTGATCATTACGTATTTCAGCAAAGAGGCAGCCAGGGCAATAGTCAGTAAACAGTAAGCGGAAAGCAGTAGGCGGTAGGCAGTAGACGGAATGCAGAAAACAGAAGACAGCGATGAGTGATGAGTAACCAGGTAAGCGAAGACTCCGATACCCGGGTATGCGAAGACTCCGATACCCAATGACCAATGACTAATGACGAGGGTTCATTATGAATCATCCCCAAATACATGGCGCGCCGCCGGAAGGCGGGCATTCGGCGAACCAGTTAAGACTGGTTGCCTGGGAGCTTACGAGGAAATGCAACCTGAACTGTGTCCATTGCAGGGCAGGTTCGGAACGTGGTCCCTATCCGGGAGAACTGGATACGGGCAAGTGCATTCAGATCCTTGATGAGATCAGGAGGGTTGGCAGCCCTATCGTTATTTTGACAGGGGGGGAACCACTCCTGCGGGAGGATGTTTTTGAGCTGGCCGAGTATGGGACTCAGATCGGCCTGCGGATGGTGATGGCGACCAATGGAACTCTGTTGACACCCGACCTTGTAGGGAGAATGATATCCTCCGGCATAAAGAGGGTCAGTATCTCCATTGATGGTTCCGATGAGCAGCAACATGACCGGTTTAGAAATGTCCCCGGTGCTTTCAAAGGTTCCCTTGAGGGGATTGACCAGCTGAAAAAAGGGGGCGTGGAATTCCAGATCAATACAACGGTCGCCAGACACAATCTGGAGGTTATTGAGCAGATCCTGAATCTTGCGGTTGAACTGGGAGCGGTGGCTCATCACCTTTTTCTGCTAGTCCCCACGGGAAGGGCCAAATCTATGGTGAACCAGGAAATTGACGCCATTCAATACGAAAAACTTCTCCGCTGGTTTTATCGCATGAGAGACAAAGTTCCGCTTCATCTGAAGGCAACGTGCGCCCCCCATTATTACAGGATTTTGCGACAGGAAGCGCTCCGAAGTGGGAAAGAGGTGGATTTTGCCACCTATGGGCTTGATGCCGTGACCAGGGGGTGCCTTGGAGGGACATCATTCTGCTTTATTTCCAACCTGGGGGTAGTCCAACCGTGCGGATATTTAGAAAAGAATTGCGGCAATCTCAAGAAGGACTCATTTCAGGTCGTGTGGGAAGAATCGAATATTTTCAAGCAACTGAGGGATTTTACCTTATACGAGGGAAAATGTGGGCGATGTAAGTACATATCTTTCTGTGGCGGTTGCAGGGCCAGGGCCTTTGAGGCGACGGGAAATTTCATGGCCGAGGAGCCGCTATGTGTTTATCAGCCTGCAAAAGGATCTCATGGATAACACGGCGAAAAGAATCATAAATGAAATTCAGTCCGATTTTCCCCTCTCAACCAGGCCGTATAAAGACCTTGCGGATCGACTTGGCCTTACTGAAACGGAAGTGATGGATACGGTGGGTAAGTTAAAAGATGCGGGTGTTATCAGAAGAATAGGGGGGAATTTCCATTCTTCAAAACTTGATTTTGTCAGTACTCTATGCGCGGCCCGAGTCCCTGATGAAAAGATCGAACTGTTTGTGGAAACGGTGAACGGATATTCCGGAGTGACGCACAATTACCTTAGGACCCATTCCTATAATATATGGTTCACGTTTATTGCCGAGAGTATGGCCGGAATTGATGAAAATCTGCAGAATATTTCTGAAAAAACCGGGGTCCTTGATATCCTTAATCTGCCTGCGGAAAAAATGTTTAAAATCAAGGTTGATTTTGAGCTATGAGGTTTTTATGCTATTGCTTTGTATGAATATGCCTAATGTGAAATTTTATGAATTGCATTAAGAAAGATTGACTTTCTCCTGAAATCAATTATGATAGCATCCTATGATTAATGGTCTGTTAACATGTAGAATGAAAAAAGGAGGGAAAGATGAAGCAATTATTGAAAGACTTGGCATCGGTATCCAAAGCACTTAAACAACTTGCTGCGAAAACAGACCTGATTATGGAAAAGCTTGAAAATATGGACGTTTCCAAAACCGGCAGATCCAGTGGTTCCCAGCTTGGCGGCGTTCAGAAGAAAGGCCCTGGAAAAGCGGTCGGGAAAAAGAAAGAAGCTAAGGAGATCAGTGCAACCCAGAATATTCTCGGTATTATTTCCAGGTCGAAAGAGGGTATTGGAACCGCCCTGGTCATGAAGAAGACAGGGCTTAAAGACAATAATATCAGGGCAGTACTTTCCAGACTGAGGAAACAGGGGAAGATAAAGCGCGTCGGTAGAGGACTCTATGTGAAGGCGTGAAAATTTGTCTGAAACAAATTTTAGTAGGCAGTAAGCAGTGGGAAGTAGGCAGTCCCACGCGATTGGGTTCCCTCGTGAAAACAATTGGAATCTGCATGCCTGTGACCCACAAAACCCGTATACTGAAACCCGAAACCTCGTTCCCAAAGTTTCTGTATCGAGTTGAATAAACCTGGAAGCTAAACCAGTCGTTCTCTGCGCCCCTGCGTCTCTGCGCGAGATTTTTTTTGGGATTGGCCGTGTTACGATTTGACCGGGCCTATTCCCACAAGATACAGCAGTCTGGTTTCGGTGTTCAGCCCGATAAGTTTTGCGGCATCTCCGTCATAAAAGGCCCCGATGCCGCAACATCCCAACCCCATGGCCGTGGCAGTGAGATAAAGCCTTTCTCCCATTCTTCCCGCTTGGGCCATTGCGTATCTGTATCCCCTGGCCCCCCAATTGTTTTCCAATACTTTAAGATCGGCAAGAAAAAGAAAATGGACGGCCGCATTTGCGAGCCAGGCCTGGTTGAGGCAGACTGTCGCCATTTCTTCGATGAAAAAACCTTCCCTTACCGTTCCAAAACAGCGGGTTTCCGGATTGATCAGATAGATGCCGGCGGCCATTCCGTTTATATTTTCACAGAGAAAACCACTGCAGATGGTAGAATGATCTCTGATCGAAGATTTCGATCTTTCCTGGGCCCTGGAGCAGATGCCATTTGCGAGGGTCATCAGCTGATCTGCATCCATCCCTTTTCTCACAAAGTTGCGTTTAGATCGGCGCTTGAGAATCGTTTCGCCGTAACTATGCTGTTCATGCGGGGATTCTGTTTTCGTTATCTCTGTCCAGTTTTCCGGCGTGATTCCCATTTGACGGCAGAGGCTGTTCGTTCCGGGATTTTCAACCGTCACAATTCTATTCCCTGAACTGTGTATTTCGAGTACGGCAGGGTATTGGACTTCATTTTTGGCAACCTTGCTTCTTTTCCGAATCGATTTCTGAAGTTCCGAAACCTCCGGTTTTACCTCCTTTACTGCCCCACCAGGCCCGCCAGGTACGGTGCATACTGCGAGACAGGCTTCCATTCCGTCGTCAAGACCAAGGAACCGATTCATATGAGTATCGTCAAAATCAAAAGAACAACGGTATGGATATTTCAGATTCTTGAGTGCGAGAGTCAGGTTTTCAAGGACATGCCCCGTAT
Organism: uncultured Desulfobacteraceae bacterium; assembly: GCA_964407525.1. GTDB lineage: Bacteria > Desulfobacterota > DSM-4660 > Desulfatiglandales > Desulfatiglandaceae > DUZB01. The sequence goes on from CAYOWC010000042.1 coordinate 16,160, forward strand.
CAAGAAGGTGATATCGATACGATCGGTCTCTGTATTTCCAGGAACTCCGAAAAAATATGGCGGATAAAAAAAAGGTCAGGGTCGGAATTGTAACCCCGTCTTCGTGCATCATCCCCGGGGCTGTTCCGTAAAGATTTCCTTCCCGAAGCATTGAAAGCCCGTGATCGGCAATGGAAAAATGATACAGCCCGTCACCCAGACCACTGACGCCCTGGATCGCAACGTATAGCTCTGTCGGATAAAGAGCCCCGGCCGAGGCAACATTTCTGTAAAAAAAATCATGCACACCGTGACGAGTTTTGGCGGTAATACTGTAGGTCAGTAAGAAAAGCAGGGAAAGATCCTCAATACAGATTCCGGACAATGGAGTATCTGTCCGGGGCGCTGTAGTATTGAGAAGAGATGAAAGGGCTGTTTCCGGCAACGAGATTTCCTGGGGGAGAGGAATGGGGGTAAGTTCCGGATAGGTCTTATAGACGCTTGGTTGATTCTCCCAGTCGAGATAATGACCTGACATCCCATCTCGCGAATAACTGGTGAGAGAATGGTATTTTTCGCAGGTCGTTGTGGGCGTATGCTGTTTCATTTTATTATCGCTAAAAAGAAGGTGGTCTTCTCTCCGGTACATAGATGTGAGGAAGTTTGCCGTCAGTCCATTCCTGGGTTACGTAGAGACTGCAGTAACAGCTTCCAAATTCTTTGATATCATCTTCCCTATAGATGCAGGGACACAGGATATCCTTGTCTTTTTCGCGGTCATCAGCTGCGAGCCTGCATGGGCAGCACATGTATCCATATCTCTCCTTGTTTAAAAGGAGGGCTTCAAGAAGTTCTATGACCCGGTCCTTGTCTTTATTGAATAAGAACCCTTTTGGCTCCTGAATTTTCTTCAGTGTTTCGTAAAGTTTTTCTGCTTCGCTCATAATCCCAGGGCCTCCTTTATCTGATCTTCCTTGAATCCCACGATGACCGTTTCGCCGATAATGATGGTTGGAAAAGAGCAGTTGGGATTCCATTTTTTGATTTCTTCAAGGATGGCTGCCCGTTCTTCTCCATGTGTCATATCTACGTCTTCAAATTCATATTTGACTGCGCAATCATTTAGAAATTCTTTTGTTGCCTTGCAGTGGCCGCAGGTGCTGAGAGTGTAGATTTTTACCTTTTTGTCCATGGTTGCACTCCTTTTTCATTGTCTGATTTATGTATGCATTTACTTCAAAACCGTCTTTTGTTATGCTAGTTCGAATTGGTAGTCAGGTCAAGTTTTATGGACGGAATTTTTCATGATGTTGAACTCCTGGTATCGACGGTCTATGCAGCGAAATGAATGCCATAAAAATGTTTTGAGCTTTGATGGGCTTTTCCGAAAAATGGTTTGCCTTTGGCTCTTGGCAGGGTTGGTTGGCATGCATGGATGTGCCGGCAATCGTCCTCCGGGAAATCTTGACAACATATGTGAAATATTCAGGGAAAACCCTGAATGGTATGACGATGCCCACGAGTCTTATGCCAGGTGGAGCATTCCAATTCCGGTTATGATGGCCATACTGCACCAGGAATCAAGATATGTAGCCGATGCAAGGCCTCCACGCGGCACCTGTTTATGGATTTTCCCCGGACCGCGCCCTTCCTCGGCGTATGGGTATGCCCAGGCCAAGGATGAGACATGGGAAGAGTATCAGGACAGTGCGGGCAGTTCCTTTGCCGACCGTGATGAGTTTGAGGATGCGATCGATTTTGTCGGGTGGTATTGCCATTTAAGTTTCCTGAAATGTCATATATCCAAGGGAGATGCGTACAATTTGTATCTTGCCTATCACGAGGGCAGGGGGGGCTTTAACAGGGAAACCTATAAGGCAAAGCCCTGGCTGTTGAAGGTGGCCGCGAAAGTTCAGAAACGGGCCGGGAGATATAAAAGCCAGCTGGCCTCCTGTGAAAAGGAATTCAAGGGGGGAGGCAGCTGCCTCTGGCCGTTTTAATAGGGGGTCTCAGGCTTCTTGTGTTTCCAGAGGCGTTCCTTCCCACGCGTGATTCAGAACCATCATCAGGTCTTCATAATCTAGTTCTTCCGGGTTGTAGAATGTGGTCCCGTCTCCAAGACCTTTGCGGGCAATTTCAGGCAGTTTATCTTTAGAAATCAAAGGGTTTCCCTGACTGTCCTTCATCTCTTTCAATGCCCTGGGGTGCTTTCCATCGGTAGCCTCGTGCAGATCGTCATTGAGTTGCCTCAGGAACGAAATCACCCGATCAGCATGGGAATGGGAAGGAGTCTTTGCATAGATCCGGGGGCCCGCCAGCGGGAAAAGCAGTTCAGCAGTGAAAGACGCATTTTTGTGCCTGTTGTATTCAAGGCCGTAGGGCAGTAGTACCGCCATGCAGGCACCGTGGGGGGCGCCGCAGATTGCCCCCACCGAATGACCAAGGGTATGGACCATGCCTACCATGGAGTTCGAAAAAGCGATCCCCGCAAGATTCGCCCCGATGGCCAGTGAAAGACGTCCCTCTTTGTCATCAGGATTTTTTACCACGTTCAAAATGTTTTTGCTGATCAGTTCAATGGCGCTTGTGGCGTGACTGTCGCTTAAAGGGTTTTTAGCCAGGCAAGTATAGGCCTCCACTGCATGGGTCATGGCATCCATTCCCGTGGCTGCGGTAATTGCCGGCGGTAACGTCATGGTCATACGGGAATCAAGCAACGCGACATCGGGTAAAAGAACATTGGATGTGAAGAGCATTTTTAACTGTTTTTCATGGTCGGCAACAACCGCCACCAAGGTTACCTCTGATCCGGTTCCGGATGTGGTCGGCACTGCGATCAAAGGCTTGAGCCGTCTTTTCAGCGCTCCCGCTCCTGAAAATTTCACGAGGTCATTTGATCCTTCAGACACTAAGATGTTCACCCCTTTCGCGGTATCCAGTACCGATCCTCCCCCTACGGCGATGATGGCATCGCAATGGTTTTCCCTGTATTTGTCCGCAATACGGGTTACCGTCAGCAGATCGGAGTCAGCTGGAACATCGTCTTCAACGGCTGCCACTTTCGTGCGACCCTCAATCGCGCTCTTTACAAGATCAACGAGACCTGCCCCGGTAATGCCTTTATCCGTAATGATCATGGGTGTAGAGGCTTTCAGCCTTTCCAATAGTTCAGGGATTTTCTCCAGAACCTGATGACCGGCCACAATTTGAACCCTGCAGTAGAATTCGTAGTATGCAGGAAGATACATGTTTTTCTCCTTTACTGTTGGTTACTCCATTGCACTTCCGCTCCAGGCGTGTCCCAGAACCATCAGGCAACCGTCAGAACTGAATTCCCCGCCGCTGTTTTTGTGAACGTTTTGTGCAATATCCTTCAATTTTTCTTTAGGAAGACCCGTATCTTCCAGCGTGCCTGGTATTTCCCGATTGGCGGCCTGGTACACAAGGTAATAAAACTCGTGTAGCATACTGACAACCTTGGATGCCCGCAATCCTTCTGCAGTGATGGCGAACAGATCCCTCCCTGCCAGCGGGAGCAACAAATCCGATACAAAGGACTTCTCTGTGGCAGAAACATAATCCAGTACATGGGGAAGCATAATTCCCATACACAGCCCTTCGGGAACCATGCAGTGTCGGCTTATTTCCAAACCAAGCATGTACGCCATGCCTGGTTTTGTATTACTGAAAGCGCATTCGGAAATGGTTTCGGCCATGGAAAGCGCCTGTCGCGCGTTTTTCCAGTCGTTTTTTTCGAGGGCGTCCAGGAGGTTTTGGAGAACAAATTCTATGGCAACATGGGCAAAGGCTTCCGTCAAGTGATTTTTCGAAGGTCCAATGCAGGTTTCTATAGCGCAAGTGATTGCTCTCATGGCGCTTGCTGTAACTTTCAAGGGTTTTTCAAAACGAATCACGGCCGGGTCAACAATGACCAGGTCAGGCATCAGTTTTGAGGAATGAAACGCCAAGTTTCCAACCATGGCATATGGGCCGTTTTCATTCCCATTGCCGGGAAAGCATGGAATTGAGATGAAAGGTTTCATCGGTTTTTCAAGGGTTTGGCCTGCGCTGTAGGCTTCTATGGCTTCTGTTTCTTGTGAAACGACCATGTTCAGGGCTTTGGCTGTGTCCATTACTGGATTATTGCCTAATGCTACAACTGCGTCGCAACCCGTTCCTTCAAAAATCTTTGCGGCGTATCTGGCCGTTTCCAGACTGGAAACCGGCCCTGTTTCGTCAAAGACGGCAAGAGGCATATCTGAGTCTTTAAATGCGTTGATTAGCTTCTTTACAAGACCCGTTTTTGTGGCTTCCCTGGTGGTTATCAGGAAAGGGTTTGCTGATCCTAAAGAATCCAGCTCGAAGGGCAAGTGCTCCAAGGCTTTTTTGCCTGCATTAATTTTAACCGGACAAAAAAAATCGATATTTTCTGAGGGGTACATGGCTGACTCCCAGGATGAATTGCGGGTTGCAAGTTACGAGTTACGGGTTACGAGTTGCAGGTTATGAGCGCCGCCTTCCCGCTTAAAAGCCTGCGACAGTACGAATGTAGATCAGGAATCTGCCCATGTGCTTTCTATAGGTCCCCCAGATGGGGTAGCGTTTGACGGCCAGTTTGGCTATGATCCCGGGGAGCAGAAAAACCTCCACCATGTTCAGTATCCTGACAGCAGCACATGCCTGTGGGATGTCCCCATCCACGACGAGGCGATCCCGTGCGGCTGAGGCAGCTGTTGATTCTTGAAAGGTAAACAAAAGGATAGCCGCTTCCAGATTCTTAATCCCTATTTTTAGGTTTATATGCATTCCATTTGGTTTTGATCCGAGGTAATTGACTTTCCCTGATGGTTCTTTTCCGATGATCATCATGGGGCCATCCGGAAGAACACCCAGAGAGAATTTATATCCATCTGGAATTGCTTTGAATTCTTCTCGTACACCCTTGTCGACTCTGGAGGCGGCCTGAATCGCCCTGCCCACAAACCAGAGCATAATTGCGAGGTACAGACGTTTCAAGGGCTTTTTCCCCGGAGGCACGATCCTGAAACTGGAACCCATTACTTCTATTTCCGGCGTTGTCCTGGGTTTGATTCCAAGAGTTTTAAGGGTTTTTTGCGAGGGCCTTCCATCTGCGTCATACCCTCGGACCTTATAATAGGCATCAAGCATCTTGTTCAGAGGAACAACCCGTTTCTCGGGGTCGCAGGTTCGGCCCTCTTTGAGAAACCGGTCCGGAAGCGTATCGTCTTTCCTGGAAATCCCTTCCTCACAATTCATAAGTCGTTCAAGCGTATGGATTCTTTTCCCCGCTTTCAGGTATTCCCACTGGGACATTTTGATGCCGGTCACGGCGCTGAAAAATTTAGAGTAGAGGGACACGTCCATAAGCATGAGCGCCACGTCCGGCATAAATTGCATGGTTAATCCCAGCAGATATTTAGGGGTATATTTTACAATAGGCGGTTCCAGCGTGTAGGCGAAGGCGGTGAACTGACAGGTATGGAGTGAATTCACGGTTGCATAGAGGTTCTCAAAATAGTGGGAAAACTTTGCCTTGGCCCTCGTGGAATAGGGGTTGAGGAGCCCGAATGATACCTCCAGGGCGAACAAAGCAGACGAAAGGTGGCATGCGCCCCTGTTCGCAACGGCATAGGCTAATCCCTGTCCCCATGCACCCCTTGGATCGTAGGCTGCCATCTCCAAGCCCTTGATATGGATTGCGAACGTTTCTCCGCCATACTTCTCGGATAACCAGCGCACGCCTTTGGCCATTTCCCCCGCGAAACCGTTTCCGTTCGCCATATCTTTCAATATACTCGATACGCCTTCAGGAGCCCCGAAGGCAAGGGAAGTCTCAACAAGACCTTTTTCTCCTGCTTCCATGATATAGGCGAGGACCGCTCCGGCTGAAATGGTGTCCATCCCCATAAGGCCGCAGAGATCGTTCCATTCCGTGATGAGATCAGGGTCGAAAATCCCCAGGTTGGGTCCGAGAAGACCAACGGTTTCGTATTCCGGAATCTGGTGTTCCGTTCCATCTTCATGGGTTCCCTTGTGTCCGCAGAGAATTGTGCATGGCTTGCAGGTGTTGTGTTTGCTGTGGTACTTCTGCTTCATGGTCTCGCCGGAAACCCTGGAGGCTGATTCATGGCTGCCCCCCTGAAAATTGTTAACCGGAAGGATGCCACCTTTATTGCACCACTCCACGTGAGAACCGGTGCCGAAGTTGCGGTAGGCGCCTGAGGTGACGTCATTTTTGTTGATATAGTTTGTGGCCCGTTTTTTTGCCTTTTCGAATTTCCCCGGATCTTTCGGCAGAATACGGTATTGTCCTCCCTCTGCAACGATTGCCTTTAAGTTTTTGGATCCCATGACGGCACCCATCCCGCCCCTGCCCAAAAAACGTTCGCCGGAGGCGATATTGGCAATGGGCGCCAAATTTTCGCCGGCGGGTCCTATGGCAAGCACTCCGGATTTTTTGCTACTGCCGATTGCCTGCTGAGTCTGTTTCGTATCCATGCCCCACAAATCGGAAGCAGACTCGAATCGAACCCCCTTATCGTCTATGATCAGGTAAACGGGCGTTTCTGCTTTCCCGGTTATGAGTAGTCCGTCGTACCCCGCGGTCTTGAAGGCCATACCAAAAGGACCGCCACAGGATGAACTGACCATGATTCCGGTAAGTGGAGATTTTGTGACGGCCGAAAAACGACCGGAACACGGCGCTCCCGTACCCATAAGAATCCCGGGCATAAAGGCGAGATAATTGTCTTTGCCCAGCGGGTCCGTTTTCGGCGGCATCCTGTCGTACAGGAGCTTCAACCCAAGTCCTTTTCCCCCAAGGAATAACCTCCTGTCCTGGTCCGAAAGGGGAAAGGTCTTGACCTCTCTACTGCCAAGATCAATTTCAAGAAAACGGTTACTTGTTCCTATAATTTCATCCATCTCGCTGCTCCCGAAGCCTGTTCTGAAGAGTTGTGAACTTGGTTCCTGTATAGTGCATCTAATGATTTTTCACAATCGATAATTCAAGCTGGACAATGGTTCAGAGAAGCACGGCCGCGGCAATCTTTTCGCCGGTCTCCTTTATCAGGTCCATGTCCCCGGGTTTGATCTCCCAAGACGTTACAGGAAGAACCGGGCTTCCCGGAAGGCGGGGAATCAGATGAAGATGATAGTGAAGGACGACCTGGTTGGCCCCCCGACCGTTGAGTTGAA
>CAYOWC010000043.1:0-23343 GCA_964407525.1 uncultured Desulfobacteraceae bacterium
AAATAATAATAACCACTTAACTACTAATCTACTCGACCACTTAACGAGGTCTGAATGAACATAGTACCGCGAATTTTTTTGACAGTCAATCGCGGTACTGATATAATGAAATTAAGCATTTGAGCGCGTAAAAGAACATCACAACTCTATTAAAACTGCATTGAAGTATTGTTTCTCTCTTTCGATCTGTTTCCCTGATTGGCTGTCTCAACGGCACGCGGAGAAATCCGAATGAAAGTTTTCGGAACAATCCTGGTCATTATTGGAGGAGTCAGTTTTTTCCTGTACTTCCTCCTCTGGACCCTTGAAGATTATAGCCGCGAAAGAATCTCCATGTGGCCAATTTTTCTGTGGATTTTTCTCATCCTGGTCGGAATTATATTGATGGGGAAGCAGAAAAAACGTACCAGGTACTAGACGGGTCACAATTATCGATTCAGGGTTTATTTAACCGTGAATCGATAATTGAAAAACGTGAACGGTTATCTCCCAATCAACTGCCTGGCCAACTCTACTGCCTCTCCAGCATCACCACCATGGCCATCCGCCCCGATTTTCTCTGCAAAAACCTTGCTTACCGGGGCTCCACCCACCATGATTTTCATATTCTTCCTGAACCCTTTCTCTCCAAGCACACGGATAGAACGTTCCATTTCAGGCATGGTGGTAGTTAAAAGGGCAGACAAGCCAAGAATATCCGGCTTCATTTTTTCAATCTCTTCTATGAGTTTTTCCACCGTAAGATCCACCCCGAGATCCACCACTTTGAATCCTGCCCCTTCTAACATCATGGAAACGAGATTTTTTCCAATATCATGCATGTCTCCCTTTACGGTCCCCATCAGAATCGTGCCTCTTGATGGTTGATCAGCAGCCTTTAAGAGAGGCTTGACCATATCCAGACCCAGCTTCATGGTCAGCGCCGAGACAAGCATCTCGGGAACAAAGATTTCACTGTCGGCAAACTGCTTTCCAACCACATCCATAGCCGCAATCAAACCCTCGTCAATAATCGAAGTAGGTTCAATACCGGCTTCAATGGCCTCACTCACCATTCCCTGAATTTCTTTTCTTTTGCGGCTGATTACCGCTTCCCTGATGGTATTCAATATAGTCATCTTTGATTTCCCTCTCTACATGATGAATTGGCAAGAATCAGAAAAATGTCCATTTTCGTCATTCCTTCGAAAATCGGTCAAAACCCCTCATGGACGGCGGCGACAATCGCTTTGAGGTTTTCAATCGGTGTGGATAGAGGAATTGCGCACTCGGGTCCTATGATGTCAACGCCCGCATCGATAGCATAACGCGCCTGCTTGTAAACTTCGTCCGGCGTTCCCTGATAAAGAACTTCCGCGTTGTTAATGTTTCCCACGAGGCACATCCTGTGGCCAATCTTTTCAACGGCAGTCTTTGCATCCACCTGCCATTCAAAATGATATCCATCAAAACCGGCATCCGCGAACATTTCCAGGCGGTCTGTGCAATTTCCGCACACGTGCAGGATTAACGGTCCTTCAATGGACGCCGTCAGTTCCTTGTGAATAGGCATAAGGAACTCCTCGTAGTGGCGCGGGCTGACCAGATTCCCTGTTGCATGGTCCGCCAGCACCACAATATCCGCTCCCGCCTGGAACTGTGCTTTGGCGGAAGCTATGGTGGCCGGCATCAACTGCCTGAGCATGCGGGTCACTTTTTCTTTTTCGTCCAGACCGATCTGGAGCAGGAAATTCTGGGTCCCCGCCATATGGTAGGAAAGGGTCCATGGCCCCATAACTTTGCCGATAATAGCGGCCTTTCCACCCACATGGCGACGAAGAATGGATAGGGCGTCAAGCAGAACCCGCATGGATGGTTTTTCCAGAAAATCTTCGGGAACCGTCACATCCGAAAAATCCTCGTAAGGAAAATGCCTGGAATCCGGCATCCGGTCCCTGTTGCCCCAATCCATTTGGCATCCAAGGGCAGCCGCTTCCTGGTCAACGCTATACTCCGGCATTACCGTATCAAAACCCACTATCTCATGCCCTGCCAAGGCCAGTTCCGCCATGGCCTGAGCATTCAGATGGGCCTCCGGAAAACTAACCCCGCAAAGATCCATAAGTCCGTGGCACGCAATAGAAGTGGGATTGCCCACGGGTGGCCTTTCCCCTTTCATTCCCTTATAAAGGGCTGACATTATCAGATTATACGATGTGGTTTTCATTCCCCATGACCTCCTTCGGTTGAAGATTTCACCGCCTCTAAAGGAGCCGGTTGACATTTAGATTAATCTTTACATTGGCTTCAATATTTCTGACCACGTCCAGAAGATATATTGATCCTGGTTATCTGCGTTAATCTGCGTCCTCTTTTTAGGCTGGGTGGTTGTCCGTATCCGTCATATGCACGGCAACCTGCTGGAACGGAATCACCCAATGGTGGCATGTGCAAACATCCGTACATATCCTCTGAATGGATCTCTCCAGAGCCCAGAACTTGGATTCAGCATGGGCATTAAATTCAGCCAGGACCGCCATATCCAGAGAAGAAGCCCCCGCCTCTTTAAATTCCACTCGAATTTTTTCGATGCTTTCCCCATAGCCTTCTCGTTCCAATTCCTCCACAATCGCCTTTTCAAATACAGAAGGGGCCTCTTTCGTAGCAAGATCCTGGTGCTGGTAATCGATGCCAAAAGTTACCTGCAATCGGTATCCGGAGGAGACATTAACGGGCGACTGAGACAGGTAATCGGCTGTATTATAGAACTTGCAAGCACCTCCCTTCAGCCTCATTTTTACCATATCCACCGTTTGAGCGACGATTTCCCCATAGGCTCCACCTTCAAGACTGACCCAGTCGCCGGGTTTTGAGGGAAACCACGGTTCGTTTTCCGTCATGGGACGGGATCTGAGTTCCATAAGATCGTTGATATGAAGCCGGATGAGATTTTTCCCCAGTTCTCTGTTTTCAAGGAGGGTATGAAAATTAATGGAAATCACCTCAAAGGGAATTCCTTTATACACGACAACCTCGCCCTCTCGCACCGTTCCGAAGTTGAGCATGAGAGTCGCCTGTGACCAGAAACGGGGAAGGGCCTTTTTGGAAACCCAGCCGACTCCGAGCAGGAATATGATGGTAAGAGAAAGCAACACCCAGTCGCCAAAAGAATAGAGCACCCCTAAGAGAACCAGGAAAGAAAACATGACCGTAAACACCACATACAGCAAATCAAAGATACGAACAGCAAAGGCTCTGCCTTTTTTGTGAAAAGGACTCAATCTCTGGATCAGCTTGTAAAAGAAGTGCAGCGCCACCCAGACAAAGGCAAAAGAAAACAGGGCTACAAGCAGGTTTAACCCTCTGCTCTTAAAAAAAGTACGGAACAGTTCCCGGAGTGACTCTGACAGCGACTTTTTCTCTCCCGTAATTTTGTCTAACCGACTGGAAACAATGGCCCTCTGGGTCCTGATTTCCATTCCCCGATTCTGCCAGCTCCTTACGATGGTATTCAGTTTTTCCGTAAGCTGTGGATCAGTCGTATGGGAAACCAGTGACAACAGGTTTGCGTTTGCCGTCTCAGAGGTTGCCAGCTGCATATCGTACCGTTCAATCTCATCCCGAAGATTTTCAATCTCTCGAGGCCGAGAGGTCATCTTCTTCATTTCCCTCATGAGTGGTTCAAGCATTTCCCTGAGTTCTTGACTCCACTCAACGTCCCCTTTCACATCCTCCTGGAAAACTGCCATATCGACACCCGCGCTGAACTGATCGAGGCTGGTCTCCGTCTCCAGGAGCTTCAGTGTCAGTTCGTCAATACTCTCCTGTAGTTCCATTTCCCGCCCAGCCCCTTGCGGGCTTTGAAGAACTTCTCGGGTGGCAGATATCATTCGTGAAAGATTTTTTGAAGTCTGCAGAAGCGTTTCCAACTCTTCAACTTTGTTCTTTATGTTCGTATCGGAGAGAGAATCTTCAGCCTGAACAGAAAGGGAATAGAAGAAAAGGCAGAGAAGAAAAATCACAAGGATAGATTTTATTTTCATGACGGGTCCTCTGTGCGAGTATTTTTGGAAACCGTAAACGAGTATCATTTTCCAATAGTCACGCTGTCATCATTAAACAGATTTTTTACTCCTGATTTCAGCAGGGCGGGATTGAGAAAGAGCTTCGATTTATTGGATCCCCTCGCATTAACAAACGTATTGTCAAGAGTCATTACATTTTTCTTGAGGATTTTAAAACTGCTGTCCATCAGAATAAAGTGGTAGTTGAGAACCCCATAGGCGCAGGCCGCTGCAATAATCAGAATAATCAGTTTTTTCATAATTCCTCGTTTCTCGAAAAGGGAAAATCAGATCAGCCAAAGGTACTCGGCAAAAATCAATAATTTCTTTTGCCCTCAATGGGCTCGGAAACGGTCTCCCCGGTAGCCACAATTTCTACCCGTCGGTTGAGTTGCTTGTTTTCGCGCGACCTGTTCGGTTCAAGAGGCATGCTCTCACCGAAACCGAAAACTTTCAACCGGTCGGGCGCAATGGTGGTTTTTTCTACAAGATAGTTTTTGACAGCCAGAGCACGGTTCATGCTCAGTTTCAAATTGTATTTTTCCGAACCATCTGAATCCGTATGGCCGTTCACATGAATAACCCGGCCCTGCAGGCGAGGATCACTCAGTGCCTTTCCCAGTTGATCCAGCACGAGAAAAGATTCGGGACGGATGGCGTACGAATTGACTGCAAACTGGATCTTGAGGTTAACAAATCCACCCTGCCGCTTTTCGGGAACATTGACGGTTTCCCATGTCTCGCCCCCCTCATCCTTTCTCAGCACCTTGATGCTCCTGGTCTTCGGCTGAGATTCAGGCGGGGCGACAGATTCCCAGCTCTCCGGTTTAGAAGACTTCGAATTCTTCCCGGGAGAAAGGAGGCTGTCCGCAATCCCATCCGAGGTGGTTTCAAACCCATAATTTCCGGCATTGCAAATGCCGGTGAACAAAAAAAGAACTGACAGCGACAAAATGACCGACCTATACATGATTCCCCCCTCGTTTATAAAAGTAAGAGCGAAGCGATTCCACACTTCGTCATTATGCGGTTCGTTATTCGATATTCTGCGGTTCTATTTTTCTGATTTCCACGCTCCAGCATGAGAATAATAACCGCTTCCGACTACAAACCAAAGACCTTTGAAAACAATCATGGCCCCGTGACCACCTCCACTTCCGCCTCGGCATACCCTCTTTTTCCCGAAAGCCCCTGGTTTCTGAGTCGTCTTACCAGTTCGTCCGCCCGGGACCAGTCCCCGGCCAGATCTCTGGGAAAATCCAGGGGAGATTCAGCCCCCACTACCCACACCCTGTCTGTACCATAAGGCTTGGTCACCACCAGATCATAAGAACACCCATCCTCCGGCAGAATGATCGGGACATTGGGTCTGGGCATGGAACCGCACTGCCCCCCTCTGGCCAACCGGCCGCTCCCATCCACGGGATAAAGAAGGGTTGCGTTCCCTTTCGAATCCAAATCAAAAAGATATACGTAAGCTATCCGGTTCAACCGGATCACAAATTTGATGTGCTCGCCTTCACGGTAAAAAGGCCTTCCCTCGCCACGTGTGGTAGTCAATTCGACCGTTAGACCATCTTTCGATATCCCACCAGGGCTTTTTCCTGAAAAGGATTGCCGGCCGCCCTGGCCCTGAGATATGGGCGGCGCTTCAAGGAGATAGGCAGGAAAAAGTCCCACAGGAACATCCGCAGATGCCGCCGTGATCTGTTGGCCCTGCCGATTGCTCGCCAGGATTCTCACCTCCACCTTTTCTTTATGAAGCCAGGCGCTGCCTTTCAATTCGCCATCCGCTTTGAGCAAATCGGCGGTGAGACTCGAGTTTCCCGTTTTGGGCGCCTGCTCCGGACGGATGCCTCTCGTACCCCGGGTGCGGAGACTGCTGACGGAAAGGCGGCTCAGGGCTTTCTGCTGGTCTAGAGGAACAAATAGGCGGCTTTCCGCCAGTGCAGGCCGTATCCACCCCGCAAGATACGCACCCAGATCATCACTGCATTTCTTCCCTTTAACCTGGAATTCACGCATGTGCAGCGTACGATTCACCGGTTCTGGGGAATTCCGTTCCATTTTTCGCACCAGATATCTTGCCCACGACTCCCTGTCAGGGCTCAGAGCGTCCTGATCAATCTTGTTCAAAGGGACTTTCTCGGAAGCCGATGCCACCACTTCAGGACCGTTCGTCCCCAATTTCATCACTTTGAGATCGATCCTTACATCTTTCCCCTGTTTCTGCCAGGTCCCCTGCAGAATCTTGGCGTTTTGTGTATCCGCCCCCGGCAGCAAAACCCTGCACCCGTTTTTTTTCATCTCCGTAATGAGTTTGCCGCGCAGCTGCGTGGCAAGAGGAAGGCTCAGACCGCTACGCGCTTCATACAGGTCGTGGGCGTTGATGAGCACCGGCTTCCCGTCTAAGGCACCCTGCCGAACCAAGCGCCGGGCCAGACTGGCAACAGCGCTATCCAGGTCTTCCGATCCGTCCACGCTGGTCAGAGTATCAGACGTATCCCCTGCGTTGCTTCCAAACAACGTTTCGCCGCCCTGCCCCCACGCTTCGGGAATGGCCTGGAAGACCATGAGCAGTGAAATGAAAATGAAGGAAAACCACACCGGTGCAATTAAGTGTACTGGAAACGGTTTTCTCCCGTCAAAAATAGATAGATCTGTTTCCATTTAGTTGCGTCTCCTTGCTGGGACAACTCTTGAATGGTTTAGAATTCAATCTAACACATTCATAACATTCTATTCAAATGCTTTTGCAGTTTCGACCTGTTTATAGGCAAACACAGCACCATTTTACTATCCGGTTTGCGAGACGTTATTTCAAACGGGCCAATCACACGGGAAAAACATTGACATAACATAGGATTTGATGAAAAATGAGTAAAAATCATTTCGGAATACTCTTTTTGAAATACATCCATCTATCTGCATAACCGTTTCTTTAGTCGTTGCCATGAACCCCGGGATATCTATATTTGAAGGAGAAATGAAAAGTGATCAAGCAAAATCGATTTTCAATGACGATCCTCTTGAGCTTGTTCATTCTCACTGGATTCACCGCTGTCTGTCTCGCTGAAAGTCGCGGCATCAGCATCAAGATCAGGACCCACAATGATCCCAACGCCCCCGTGAGCGAAGACATTCAACTATACGATAACAGCTACGCCCTTGTCATCGGCATAGACGATTATTCCGCGGGCTGGCCGAAACTGAGCAAGGCGGTTTCGGATGCAACCGAGATTGCCGAAGAGCTGAAAAAAAAGGGGTTTGACGTCACACTCAAAACGAATCTTGACAGTGCAAGGATGCAACGGACCTTGAAAGAGTTTTTCGCTCTGAAAGGTGCTGATCCCAAAGCAAGATTGTTTCTCTGGTATGCTGGACATGGACATACCATCAAAGACGAAGGCTTCATCGTACCAACAGATGCGCCCCCTCCCACCTCTCCCCAGTTCAAACTTAAGGCCATCCATATGCGTGACTTTGGGGGATTCATGAGATTGGCCGATTCAAAACATGTGTTCGCGGTATTTGACAGCTGCTTTTCAGGGACCATTTTTCAAACCCGGGCGGGAATGGTTCCCGCAGCCGTAACCCGTGCCACTACCATGCCTGTTCGCCAGTTTCTGACCTCAGGCGATGCAAATCAGGAAGTAAGCGACGACGGGACGTTCCGTAAACTTTTCCTCCGAGCCTTACGCGGGGAGAGCCGCGCAGACGCGAATGGGGACGGATACCTCTTAGGCACCGAACTGGGCCTGTATCTTTCCGGCGAAGTAACCAATATCACGGAACAGACCCAGACGCCCCGTTACGGCAAGCTCCGCGACGCAGACTACAATCTGGGTGATTTTGTCTTTGTGCTTCCCGGCAGAGAAACCCGGGAAGCCGTCCCCGAAAAAAGCGATGGGGACGTCTCCGCAGATCCCGGCGATGCGAAAGCTAACACGGCAGAAGACCAGATGGTGGAAATCTCCCTCTGGGCGTCCATCGCAGCCGATAACGATATCACCGAATTTGAAAAATACCTGGAAAAATATCCCGACGGTCATTTCTCAGCAGTTGCAAAACGGAAAATTGAAACCCTGAAAGCCGCCGAAGCAGCCCCCGGCCAGGAAACGCCTGGGAAGGGGGAAGGAAAACAACAGAAGGAAGAAGCCTCCATGACCATTGCTTCCGGGTCGAAACTGGTTGAGACAGGGGGGGAACAGAAACAGCAGGAATGGTCTCCCAAGGCCCCTTCCCAGACCGAAAAGCCCATCGTTCTCGCAGCCGCCACCGAGCTTGACAATACATTTGCGGGCACGGGAAAACCCGCCCTGTTGAAAAAGGAAGGGGAAAAAGGAGCCAGGGCCGCGGGAATGAAAGACGGGTATGCCATTGCACCCGGCGCGTGGTCTTTCAGCGACCCACAAGGGGACAGTCTATATAAGGTCGACGGCAAATGGATCCACATGAGAGTGAATGGAGGACACAACATCTGGGACTGCAACCGGAATCGCGCCCCCATCCTCTCGGTACAGACGCCCTCTTCGACAGCCTGGACAGCCCAGGTTAAATTTGAGCTTCCCGCCCGCGTAGGGAAAACACAGGTGGGCCTGGTCCTCTGGAACGGCAGAAAAGAACGGCCGGTTTATGCCCTCGTATTCGGCCCCGTGGAAACGGATAGGATTGAAGTTGCGGGATCCTATCGGGATGACTGCCGCAGCGGCCACAATGATTTCAAAGAGCGGGATGAAAGCCAGGGGAATTTTCACCTCCGTTATACAAAAAGCAGCGGGTGGCTGCGCCTGTGTAAACAGGCCGACCGTGTCACTTTTTACTTCAAATCCCCCCACCAGAAACAATGGCTTCTTGTGGGCTCTGTTCTTACGGAGAAGAAAGACGGTTTCTCACGGGTCGGCCTGATCACAAAAACCTGGGGGAATGAACCGGTACAGGTGTCGTTTTCGGACTTTCGAATCATGCCCGGTCTCGTGGGGGTCAAGCGCTGGGTTCCAACTTATTTTCGGGAACTGGAAAAAGATGGAGAAAAAACATTCTCCGGTGGCGATTTCAACGATTTTGAATGGAGTGACCCCCAGGGAGACTCCGTTCATAAGATCATAGGAACCAAGGCTCTCATCAAGGCCAATGGAGGGCACAACATCTGGGACTGCAACCGCCAACTCGCACCCATCCTCTCTGTGGAAACGCCGCCCGCCGACACCTGGTCCGCACAGGTTGAATTTGATATGCCTTCGCGGATAGGGCGTTCACAGATGGGAATGATCCTCTGGAATGGAAGAGAAGAACGACCGGTTTACGCCCTTTGTTTCGGCCCGGTGGAAACTGACAGAATTGAGGTCGCGGGATCCTATCGGGATGGATGCCGAAGTGGCCCCCGTGATCTGTGGAATCACGAGGGCAATGCCGGCCATTTCCGGATGAAATACGACCGTACGAAAGGGTGGCTTCGAATCAGCAGGGACAGAAGCCGTTTTTCGTTCTATTTCAAGTCCCCCCACGAGAAACAATGGCGCAAATTAGGAACGGCCCTGACCACAATAAAGGACGAATTTAAAAGAATCGGATTGTTCGTCAAGACATGGGGAAATCAGCCGGCCCAGGTAAATTTCACCAATTTCACCATCATGACCGGGGTTGCGGGGGTGCAACGGTGGATACCTACCTATTTCTCGCGATTGAAAAACGGCAGGCCTGAACTCTTTTCCGGAAAGGATTTCAGCGATTTCGAGTGGAGCGATCCACAGGGGGATTCCTTCCACCAAATCACCGGATCCACCGTGAGAATGAAAGTCAAGGGGGGGCACGATATCTGGGACTGCAAGCGGAAACTTGCACCCATGCTAACTGTGGAAGCCCCACCCCGGGATACCTGGGTGGCACAGGTCGACTTTCAATTGCCGGCCCGTGTACCAAAATCCCAGGTCGGAATGGCCCTCTGGAACGGCAAGGAAGAGCAACCGGTTCACACCCTCATTTTCGGCCCGGTTGATACAGATGAATTCCAGGTGTCCGGATCCTACCGAGACCATTGCCGGAGCAATCCTCGTGACCTTTCAAAACACCCTGGAAACAGTGGAACGTTTGCCATCAAGGACAATAGCGCCGAAGGGAGGCTGCGAATCATCAAAACCGGAAACATGTACCGGTTCGCTTTCAAGCCACCAAAAGGAAAGACCTGGCAGGATCTGGGCAACCTGGAATCGACGGTTAAGGATGGGTTCAAACGGATCGGGATGATCGCCAAAACCTGGGGCAATAAGCCTGTGGAAGTGGTATTCAGGAATTTCACGATCCTTCCGGGATCATGGAATTGAAAAGCAAGAGGGTTAGAAGGTTAGAGGGTCAGGGGCAGCCCAAGGCCGGGGACTTCGGGGGTTAAGCGAAACATTCAAATGGATACTTGTGGCTTTGAAACCAAACTGTTTCAGAAGTTCAGTGGACCACAGTTTCAATGAAGCATCCTCCGCCGCCACCGGAATCTTCTCCGCCTGTCACGGGGATATCGGTCTCCACTGCCACGGTACTGGCCTGCAGGAACTGGGTGTAAGGAAAAAACATATATTTCTCATCCTCGAATTCCCTGCCGCAACAAAAACCGAGGGGATGGGTAAACATGGAGAACTGGACTTCCTCGGCAAACGTATTGACACCATCCCAGTCCTGCCACAGGGTTGCTTCGCAGTTGTAAATCTGCGTATAGGTCTTACCACCCGATCCTTCCTTATAGTACCCCAGCGGAGTAACAGTATAACCCGCCTGTTCGTACACATATTCTACAAAGCCCACGCAGGTAAAATCTCCCGAATCGGGGCCGGTCTGCTTCTGGAAGAGGATGTCGTAACCTTTCCCAACCTGCTCCCTGGCTATCAAAACGAGCTGCTCTTTTCTTTCCTCACTCCACTCCACGGGATCATCGTAGTTCACCGGCAATTTCGCTCCGAGATAAACCACTCCTTCTTCTTTTTCATCAGCAGGAATAAAATTCTTCGAATCCGTTTCCACAACCCCCTCTAACACGGCGTGAATAATCCGAAGATCCCCGATATAAAGGCCAGCGTGGCCCGATTTCAATTGACCCAGCACAGCTTGCAACACCGAACAGGGCAGTTCCAGTCGCTCCGTATTCCCATAAATGATGCCCTCGGCACTGGTATGATACAGCATGGCCCCTTTTTCCAATGCCGCACACTCCACAGCCCAGAACCCCAGACAGAGAGACAACATAATAAAATATATTTTTTTCATTGCAGTATTCCTTTCACCGTCTTACGAACCATAGGGGAGATATCGTTCAACGCGGGCGCCATCGCGGAACGTGTATCCTGACTCAAAGGTTCCAATTTTCCCAACGTAAGGGCGGCATTCCAGCGCACCAGAGACGACGGGTCGGACAGGAGTCTCTGAACAAGCTGCTTCCGGACCTCTGTGCCTTTTGCATTTCCAAGGGCACGAACCATTTCAGCCCGGACCATCCGGTCCTGTTCTTCTTTCAAATGGCGGATAAGCAGTGTGGCGGATGTCTCCGTTCCAATACGCCCCATGGCCTGGGAAGCCTTGAACCGAATCATCGCATTTGGATCGGAAAGGGCATCGGTAAGGAACGGAAGCGATTCCCCGGCCTGCATCCGACCCAGGGAAAACAGGATCGTATATCTCAGATTTTCTCCTGCACCCCGTTCCCCATACACTTGTTCAAAACCGGAAATAACCTGAGGCCTTCCCTCTCCCAGCTCCGCCAGTCCCCTGACGGCCCCGCACCGGATCCCCTCTTTCTCCTTCTCATTCATAAGGATCCTTAACATCGGCTTCAAGGCTTCTTTCTCTCCGGATATCCCCAAATATTGCATCGCCACAATGCGATCTCTCAGACTATTTTGAGAGTTCTCCGCAATGGAAAGGTTTTTTGAGAATTCAGATTCAGCAGCAAGAACATACGTTGTCATTGGTAAAAAGATGCACAAAATCAACAAAAGCAATCGTTCCGGTGAAATATTCATCGTTCTCCCTCCCCTATTTACACACCAAGATACAAAATTGACATGACAAATACAATAATTTTCCTTTGACAACCAAAAGTTTACTTGATAGAATTTCCGTGTCTTGTCATCTACTGTGTAACATTAAAACGCAGACCTTGAGGCGATAATGACAAAGTCCAACCCTGACTACAACAGGCTTGCCGTTCCCAACGCGGGGTCGTCTTTAAACCTGTTCCCTAGGCAACCCTCAATTCTTCATATCCAGTATAACAGATTTATATTTTTCACGTATAACCCTATTTAATAATGAAAGGAGCAAACAAATGGGACATAGACGAAGAGGATGGATTTTTCTGTTCACCGGTATCTTGGTGTTGTTTTTTCTTTCCACTGCCGCCCTGGCAATCACAACAACTGCTATAGGAGAAGGGCAAACCAGGCAGGAAGCCATTAACAACGGAATAAGGGCAGCTGTTGAAAAGGCGTTGGGGACTCTTGTAAAATCAGATACCCAGGTCAGCCAGGGAAAATTGGTCTGGGACAGAATAGCGTCTGCCAGTGCCGGATACGTGAAGAAATACGATGTCGTTGCGGAAGGGAAAGACCCTGTCGGCGATGGATACAAAGTGAAACTGGCAGTAACCCTGGACGACAGCAAGCTGAAAAGCGCCGTTGATGAATTCCTGGAAGATCCAAAGGCACAAAGGACTTTCCAGGAAACCCGCTTTGACGATAGAAAAATCGTAGTGGTCTATCAGCCTCGAACCGGTTTCGATCTTCCCGCTGACTCTAAAGGAGTGCAAACCGTGATGGACCTGATCCAGGATAAGTTGGCCGGGTACGGATTCAGGGTCTTTCTGCCTGATCAGATCGTTCGCATCAAAGGCAGAACGACAGAAATGGTCGGCGACGAAGAAACAGCCATCAACCTCGCGAGACAGGAAGCGGCGGAAGCAGCCGTCACGGTCAGTTTTGACGCGGCAAAAAATCCCACTTCGGACGGATACAATCTCATTCTGTGCACCCTTACCCTGAAAGCGTTTGACACCTCTACGGGAGAACTTTTCGCCAATGTCCAGGATCGTGACAAAACCATCACGAGGGGAGGAGAATACGGAATAGAGGACGGAGTCGCCCGTGCCGCCATCAAGGTCGGTCCCAAGACTGTGGAGAAACTAACCACGAAGATCGTAGAAAGATTCAGCACCAAGAGGGCCAAATTCGTTACCCTCATATTCCGGAACACTTCCGTTGCAAACCAGGACAAGATGGAGGGAATCCTTGAAGGGATCGGCTGGAGATACCGTGTCAGCCGACAAACCAGGAACTATATGGAACTTGAGGTCTTCAGTGAAGCCGATCCCACATCCGTTCGTAGAGTTGTTCGAAAAGAAATAAAGAAGGTTGGTCTTTCCATTAAACCGGCTGAAATGATAGGAAGTCGCGTGATTTTTGACGGCAAAGACACTGGGGGATATTAACATGGGACGGCGCGCCTTGTTTGCGATTGGATTCCTTGCCCTTTTTCTGGGGGCCTGCGCGGGTGTAAAACCTTCTACAAAGGGGGCTCTCGTAAACGTGTACAGGCCCAACACTGTAAAAGAGGGAATCGTCTGCTCGACTCCGGGAGAGCAGGGAATTGCCTATATGTATGTAGGGCCTGAAACCGTCAGCGGAAAAGTGAGCAAAGAAAGCAAGCAGATCATCTCCCAGTATGCGCGCGCAGTTCTCGGCCAGACCAATTTCATTAATCCCATTTCCGTTCCGGCAATGGACGGTGAGTATCCTGATCTGAGTATTCGGGTACACGATTTCTCAGTTAAAACCAAGACATTGGACAACCGCGTGAAGAGGGATGGCGTCTTTCAGGCCAGTTTTTCGATTCGACAGGCCGGGATGCTGGAGTGTTCCACCAGCGACCCGATCCTTATTGAAAAGCATTACGAGATGCCCGTTTACAAACGGGAAATGCTTCCGTCCGCCTTAAAGGTGAAAGGAGCCATGGTAAAGGAGGCCGTGGGCCGAGTGGTGCGCCAGTTTGTGCCAGTAAAATCGAGCGTATTAAGACCAGTCAAAACGGGAGACGGGGGCCTGGCGGCGAAGGCTGCCCAGATGATCGATTCGGGCAATTGCCGCGGTGGCTATGAAGTGGCAAAACCTGCAGCAAGTGATCCCAATTGCATAAATGCGGACTTACTATACAATGCCGGTGTTGCCATCGAGTGTATGGCCTGGTCCATAGCCCATGACCAGAAGACGCAGGAACGCTACTTGAGCAAAGCGGGAGAATATTATCGAAGAGCCGCCTTGCTTAAACCCGAAGACGCGGACATGCAGAAGGCCATGAGTGAAGTTCTCTATGAATTAGACACCTTTTTCGCGTCCTTTAAACGACAGAAAACCACGGGTAAGGCATTGGACGCCTATAAGGCCCCTACAGGGTATTAGCTATTGGTCATTAGTCGCTGGTCGCTGGTCACTAGTCATCGGCTTACCACATGTTACCCACTGCGTGCCCCACACCGGTTTTGGATATCCAAGGATGAATCGCCATGAGAAAGATCATCACCATCCTGTCTTTTCTTTTTCTCCTGCCTGGATGCATGAAGGC
Source organism: uncultured Desulfobacteraceae bacterium (assembly GCA_964407525.1). Classification (GTDB taxonomy): domain Bacteria; phylum Desulfobacterota; class DSM-4660; order Desulfatiglandales; family Desulfatiglandaceae; genus DUZB01. The sequence continues at coordinate 14,643 of CAYOWC010000043.1, forward strand.
AATTGAAATGGCAACCGGCATTGAATTGACCAAGAATATGAACCCGGTCATGGAACTGGAAATGGACCTGGTTTTTTTGGACGAAATTGCCGCCTTCACCAAGCTCAACCAGATTATTCTTGAAAGGGTGCCCATCTCTCTTGATGACCCTTGGCCGGAACTCCTGAATCACTATTCCGGAAACCCTTCAGGGAAAGAAAAAAAATACAGAGCACAGTACGATGCCTGTCTCGAAGCTTTGCTGAAAGAGGATTTCTATTTTTTCAGAACATACGACACAGCAATGTATTTCAATATAATGGGGACCGGAAGCACCACTGCCATGCTCGCCAAGGCAATCGTTACGGCAAGAGATTTGCTTGTCATAGAAGCCGCCCAGGAGATGGGAATCCGTTTCGAACACGCGAAATGGGTACTGAGCTATTATCCCTTCGGATGCAAATGCGACTATTACAGTAGACAATTTGCAAGTCTGAGACCGGGATCCAAGGAATGCCGCAAAATCCGCAAAAAGAAAAAATGTCCTTTTTTCAATCTGCCCACGGAACAGATGCTCTATCGGTATCTTTTTTCCAAAGGAGGCCTGAAATCATGGGAGGACCTGAAAATCCACATAGATTGTCTCCATATTGTAGAAGGGGAAAGGCTTGGCACATTCAAGGATGTTTTTTACACCCTCCTTCCAGACCATCTACGAAGTAGAATAAAATCCGTAGACAACGAAGTAAATGAAATCGTATCAGAACTGGCAGCCACCCAGGCAAGGTTGAAGGAAGAAGGCCTGAAAGACACCGAGGTCCGGGCACTTGAAAAAAGGGAAGACATCCTTGAAAAACAGATCCAGAATAAATCAGCCATACAGAACAAACTTTATGAACAAGCAATTTCCACCCTCGAAGTCACGCCGGAAAAGGTCAGGAAAGCGAAAAAACTGCTGCATATCTCCCGGTTTATAGATTATAATTTTTCCCAGATTTCAGCAGCCATGTCCGCTCTGACCATCAAACTGACCGATGATATGCTTGCTTTTTCCGGCTTTGGGCAGAGCCAGATCACAAACAGCATGATCCACCTTGGAAGCCAGGGCGTCGCAAGCAAAACCACTGGCACGGCCAGAAAAAGAGCAGAACTCCTGGGAAAGCGTTTTGCCAGCCTTCCCGTAAATTACGTGCAGATCTGGAGTTATGCCATATCACAGAAATCAAAAGTGAACACCTTCATGAATTACCTTGAAGCCCTGGAGGAGATGGGCGAAAAATTGTAAAATCAAAAAATGGTTTAAACTTTTACTATTACAATGGGGAGGAAAATTATGAAAAGATTCCTGGTGCTTTTATTTGTGGTCAGCCTTATATGGGCTGTCGGTGGCTGCGCGAAAAAGAAACTCGTTCCGATTTCCGCGGAGGACAACCCGGCACACCATTACCTTCTGGGGATGGACCTTATTGAAAAAGGGGATTGGTCAGAGGCGTCCGTTCGGTTCGATAGAGCAATAGCACTGGAACAGGATTATGCCCCTGCAATGGCGGGACTGGCATTGGTGTCCGCTCTCAAGGCAGAGACCGGAAAAGACAGGGACCACCAGGAAGTGGACCTGAAAAAGGCATTAGAGATGCTGGACAATGCAGAAGATGAAGCAGAGGGAGACTCCCAGAAATTCTCCGTGCGTGTCACCGGCATCCGTGTGTACATGAATGCCAGGCCAAAGAAATGGCTGAAAAAGGCGGAAAACTATTATAAAAAAGCGCTGAAACTTTCCGACGTAAAAACGGAAGAGCTGCCCTATTACAGAAGCATCGATGCGGCTCACTATTTCATGGGCGCAGCCTATTTCAGCGCACTTCAATTCCAGAACGCAGAAAACGCCCTTGGAAAAGTCCTGGGTTCCACCCCCGGCAAATGGCATGACAAAGCAAATGCCCTTTACAAGAGAATCCAGAAAATCATCAGGGCTTCCGCCAATTTCACGCTCACGGGAGTGGCAAAAAAAATCGCGGTAAAAAACGAGGTAAGCCGGGCCGATGTTGCCGCCCTGCTCGTGGATGAATTGCACCTGGATCGCCTGTTAGCAGGGCGTATTCCAGTGCCGGAAAAAAAGGAGAAAAACCCTTTTGTGCCGGCAGATATTCAGAACAACCTGTTTAAACCCGAGATCTTGATTGCGCTCAAATGGGGTTTGAGGGGACTTGAACCGACATACGACCAGACTTCCCGGGCCTATCTTTTCTATCCGAACAAACCGGTAAATCGAAAGGAACTGGCCTTTATCCTGGAAGATGTGCTGATGAAAATAACGGGTGAAAAAGATCTGGCTACGAGATATTTCGGACAGAAAAACTCTCCCTATCCCGATGTTCCTACCACGTCGTCCTACTTCAATGCAGTCATGAATGTGGTAAGTCGGGGCCTCATGGAACCGGATCTTTCCGGGGCTTTCAGGCCTGATGCCTACGTGGACGGGGCGGAATTGCTCCTGGCGGTTATGCGTCTTAGAAATGTCATGAATATTCACTAAAAATTATAAATAAGGAGGTTTGTTATGAAAAGGATTTTGCCGCTTGTCTCGTTTCTATCTGGTCTTTTTTTTCTGGTCACAGGGGTATGGGCACAAGATGGCTGGGAAAGCGTAAAAGACCCGGTAAAGGTTTTTGAAGAAGGATACATCCAGGTAGTCGGTGTTTCGGAAGAGGGACAGAAAAGATACGGAGCCATGAGAGCGGCGACAGTTGTTGCCCAGCGGGACCTTCTGGAAATCCTTGAAGGACTCCGCCTCTACGGTGAGACAACCGTGAAAAACGGTATGCTCCAATCCGATGAGATCCGTACCACCATCCGGGGGTTCTTGAAAGGCGCCGTTAAATGTGGAGAAAAATTCAATAGGGACGCCGGGTATGCGGAAGTTTGCATGCGGCTCTATATTAGGGGCAAAGGAGGCCTGTACGATGTGATCCTGCCCCTCATCAAAGAAAACAAGCTGAACCCTGTAAAAAAGACCTATTATAAGCCAAAACTAATTCCCAAAGTGATGTCTGAAACCCCTGCCGACGTCCCGAAGGAGCAGGTAAAACAGGAAGAGACCAAACCGGTCGAGGCGGTAAAGGTGATCAAAGAGGAACAGCCTGTAGCGAAGCCTCAGGTGGCCGCGCCCTCCGAAATTGTCAAGTCTTTCGACGGTCTGATCATAGACGTTCGGGACTTTCAATTCCGTCCCGCTCTTGTAAACACGATCCTCACCGAAAATGAGGAAATCGTATTTGATCCGGCGAAAATTCTGAGCAGTGTCCTGGTGGAAAGGGGATGTGGCGGCTTCACCACGGATCCGGGAAAGGCGGAAGCCCTGCTTGAAAGCTGGGGAAGCAAGAATCCCATGACGCTCAAATGCATCGGGGTCGTAAAAATGACCAATGCCAAAGTCAGCGTTGACGATGCCGCGGCCATCTACGTACATGACAAGAACAGTCATCTTCTGGCCCAGGCAAAAGTGGTTTTCCTCCTCAAGTAAAATAACAGACCGCATGCTCCTCCCTCCCTGACGCGAACCAGGTGTTCAGCGGAAAGAAAAGGGGGGGGAGGGAAAAGAGGTTGAGAAATGAAAAAGAAACTGCTCATCATTCTGGGCTCCACCTTCGTAGCCATAGCTATAACAATCGTCGGGGCCGGAATCTATATCAACAGCCATATAGACGAAATTGTCCGGGAACAGTTAGGCGCGGAAATTCAGTTTGAGGATGTGGAGTTCTTCTATTCCCCAATGCCAACCATTGTCGTCAAAAATATCACAATCGACCGGGGAGACAACAAAGCAACGATCCCTTCTCTCAAACTTTATCCGGACCTTGCCAAACTCTTATCAGGCAGCATCTCCATGAAAAAGGTTATCCTGGATGCGCCGCTTCTCCTTGCCGACCTAAGCACAATAGCAGGCGACGAACAGGCTCCTGGCGACAGGAAAATCCTGACAACCGATTCTATCCCGGCACAAATGTTCGCAGGCATTGTTGTAAACGATGGAAAGATGGTCTTAAAAGCCCGTGATGCCTCACTACAACCCGTTTCCTTTGCCATAGCCATGGAGAAAGTGAAAAAGAAGGGCCAAAACATTTCCGTCAAACTCCAGAAGTTCAGTATTGACGAAATCGGCCTGAAGTTTGCTGGAGACATTTCGATTGAATCATTTTCTCCGTTAAAGATTAAGGTGGAGGCCCCCGAAGCAGCCATTAATCCGGAAGCCGTGAAAGCTTTCCTCGTCAAATTTGGATTCATCCAGGAAGAGATCAGCCGTGAAATCCCCGCTGTAAAAAGCGTGGAAGCAAAAGGGTTAAAGCTTGATCTGGACCCCGAGGCAGGAAAAATCATTCTTTCATCGGAAGCCTTTAACTTCGACCAGAACCAGATCAAAAATACAACCATAAACCTAGCCAAAGAAGGCGCCTATGAGCTGACATCCGGCCAGATCCTTTTGAATATGGAAACCGTATTCCGCTGGGTACGGGAAAGCCCCAAAGGAAAAAAAGCGCTGGAAGATCTTCTTCTTAAAGCCAAACTGAAGGATCTGAGTGCCACGGGAACCCTTGAACTGTCTTCCCTTACCCTGAAAGGGATTCAGGGTGAAAATCCAAAGGTGAATGGGTCCCTTGATATCAAAACAAAAGGGCTGAAAATACACATGGTGGCCGACAACGGTAAAGAACAGGATTTCACTATCAGCGACCTGGATACCAGGGTAACCATCAAGGAAGGAACACCATCCGTTGAAGTAAACTCCCTTCAGATGGGTTCTCTCGGTGGAGGGACAGGAACTTTAGAGGGGATATTTACTTTTCCCATGATCCTGAAAGAAGTGAAATTCAGCAGCAACTTTCAGGCTTTCAAAGTATTTGATACAACTCTCGACTTGAAAGCCTCCAAGGAGCGAAATAAAGGGTTTTATTTTGATCTGGATCTTCAAAATCCTTCCCTGAAAGTTGCTGCAAAGGGGGAACTCCAGTCACAACCAAATAAGAAAACGGATTTCAGAGCACGGTTAGCCGATCTTAAAATTTTCAACGCCCTGGCGAAAGACACCGAAGCAAATGCCGCAGACCCGTCGGAAAAACCGGTGAATTTCAATTTCAATCTGGTAAAAAGCAGGGATTTTTTTGGGGCCGCATCGGTAAAGGCGTTCCGTTACAATGATTTCCCCGCTCTGAAAAATATAGATCTCACCGTCAAGTGCATAAATGATAAAGCGGTGATCCAGGGGACAGTCCAGGTTTGCCATATTCCCCTTTCCCTTCAAGCTGTGGTGATTCCACCAAATCTCATTGCAGCACAGCTTGAAGGGAAAGGGGCCAATATCAACCTGACCTCCTTTATAAGCTGTTTCTCCAAAGAACTTCCCCTCTTCCTTAAAGGCAGACTTTCCATTGCATCAAGCCTGTTTACCCAGGGGACGAATGCAAAGGCTCTCGTTGATTCCCTTCAAGGCGAAGTAATGCTTACCCTGAATCACTGTACAGTACACCGCCTGTCAAACCTGGACTATCGTCTCGGGTTTCTCATGGATATCCTGGGAGCGGCGGGAATCAGCTCCCTGAAAGAAGATTCGATCACATTCAGAAAAGGTATTGCTCGAGCAAACCTTTCAAAAGGCCGAATGATTCTTGACACTTTCACCCTTAAAGGCCCGCTTTTGAACACCGTGGGAAGCGGAGAGTTTATTTTGAAGGAGAAGCGTCTCAAGATTTCCGGACAGGTTCAAACAGCCATGGGAATCACGGAAGAATTTGTTATCGATAAAATTTTGACAGAGAGGGAAACATAATCGTCATGCAAGGTTTACAAAAAAAAATAAAAAGCCTTCTGCTCCTTTGCGCGATGGTTCTTTTTTTGAGTTCCTGTTTCGGCCAAAAAAAACCCCAAACGATATCTCATGTTTCTGAAGACAAAATTCCTCACAGAATAGCGGTATTGCCTGCAGTCTACATGGCCCCGGAAAACGAAGACATGTCCATTGGAATTAAATCAGGCAGCGAAGAAGAAAAATTTGTAACCGATCTGGTACGGGGGGTCATTCATAACCAACTTGCCGGCAAGGGGTACTCCACTCAACCTCTTGGCCTTGTGGATCGGAAATTGCGCTCCAAAGGCGATGGAAAAGCCTGGTTGAAAATGACGCTGATTGATCTTTCCAAACTTCTTGGGGTCGACGGATTGATTTTTCCGGAAATCCTATCGGCAACCATGCTGAAAGCGGTAGCCTACGATGAATATTCCCTTGAAGTCCTTATCAAAATGTACAACAGGAATGGGGAAAACCTGGGGAATTGGTCAGAATCGGCTTCAAAAAGAAAAATTGCTTTACCCACCAGCCCTATCGGCGCCCTGGCGACCATTGCCGAAGCAGCCCTGGACGAACCTGCCAAAAAACACATGCGACTCGTAGCCTACGATTTAGGCTGGAAGATTTCTCAGGTTCTTCCGGACAGCGCCTACGAAGAGGCCATTCCTGAAATCCTTTCCGTGGACAGCAATATCGACAAAGGAGTTTTTGCCGGCGGTGATAAGATTGAAGTGGACCTGAACGCAGAAGATGGGCTTACATGCACCTTTGACATTGGCGATTTCAAGAAAAAGATCCCCATGTCTCCCGTTTCAGGAGGCATTTATAAAGGCATGTACATCGTTCGTAAAGGAGATAAGACTACCTCTCAACCCCTCAAAATCCACCTGGCAAAACCCAACGGGATGGAAAGGACATGGATAGAAACCGGCGGCGCCGTGACCATCGACGCTATAGCTCCCCCTCCCCCGCCAAAAACAAAAACCAAGGCAACCAGGGAAGGAATTGCTATTTCATGGGGCAGACCGGAAAAGGGAAACCTCAATGAATTCATAATTGAAAGGAGCGAGAGACCGGTCGGCGATTTTGCCGTCCTGAATAACACGAAGGATCTAAGTTATCTTGACGCGGAAGTAAACCAGGGCAAGACCTATTACTACCGCGTACGCTCCGTGGACAAGATCGGTAATCGTTCAAACCCTTCCAAGGTAAAAAAATCTACTGTTCCTTTTTTTGATGAAGTGAAGCTGTCAAGCACGCCGAAAGGCCTCCTTGTTCCGGGATTGTATTCCGTGACAGGGACAAGCATCGTGGAGGAAGGAGAAGTCTTGAAGGTGGGAGCGGGCACAAAATTCAGGTTTCTGCCCGGTGCCAAATTGGTGTCAAAAGGCGTCTTGCTTCTCCACGGGTCTGAAAAGGATTCCATTATTTTTGAAGGGGCCGGATGGAAGGGAGTTCATGTGGCAGCAAAGGGGCGCGCAGAAATATCCCACTCGAACTTCAAAGGTTGTTCGCCCTGCTTGGAGCTCAAAGAAGGTCGACTGGATGTTGAATCCGTTTACCTGAGAGGAAAAGGTGGATCCGGGTTTATTGCCGGTGAAGGGGGACAATTTCTGTTGAAAGACGCCTCTGTGGAAGGTTTTAAAAAGGGAATTGTTGTAAATGGCGCCAGGGGAAAAATTGAGGAATGCACCGTCACGAAAAATAATTTTGGCCTGGAATTTTCGGAAGGAGAACTGGAACTGACCAAAAATAATATTTTTGGTAATTTTGACCAGAATCTGGTCTCCCGACAAAAGCTCGTCATCGGAAACAATTTTCTTGGAACAGACAAAGTAAAAGACCTCAAGATTCAGGGAGATATTCTCATTGCAAGCCTGCTGGATTCCCCCTACCCCCACGGCAGGAAAATAATTCTCATCGATAAGGCCGACATTACGCCGGAGAAAATCGAGGCGGTTTTTCAGAAAAAGAAGGCACAGGGAATTAAGGCGTTTACCGGGCGAAGATTCGGAGACGCCCACCAGTTCCTGACCGAAGCGCTCTCCATGAAAGACGACAAAGATCTGTATCTCTATCTAGCCTATACGGAAATGATCCTTGGGGAAGAAGCAAAATCGGAAAGAACACTTAAAAAAGGGATCGAAAAGTTCCCTTACGAAGTGAAATTCTATGAAGTCTATGGGAAATCCCTAGCAACCAGAGGAAAAAAGGCTGAAGCAATCCTTTTGTTGGATAAAGCCATAACCATGAACCCCGACGACAGATCGCTCAGGATTATGAAAGACAGTCTTCTCAACCCGCCCGGTTCATCGGGAAATGCAAAAGAGTTCATCCGGTTGAAGGTTGCTGGAATAGACGCCTTTAAGAAACGGGATTTCAAAGTGGCGGAAAAATTTCTCAAAGATGCGTTGTCCATTGGACAGGACAAGGAGGCCTATCTTTATCTGGTCTACGCCCAGATGGACATTGGAAATGAAGAAGCACTGGAAATCACATTGAAAAAAGGGATTAAAGACTTTCCCGGCGAATCGAGATTTTACCAGACTTACGCGAAATACCTGTCTTCCAGGGGAGAAATTAAGAAAGCCCTCACTTTTGTAGACAAGGGGCTCAAAGCAAACCCTAACGACAAGAGCCTCAAAATGATGAAGGAATATCTGAGCAGATAGATAACGGTTCACGGTTCACGGTTAAAAAAAGTGGCTCTAGGCGGATTAGCGTGAAGAATCCCTTTTTCGGGAACTGAGGTGTCAGGTTTCGGGTGTCAGGTTTCAGTATCTGCTATTCCTAATTTTCTGGTTCTAATAACCATAAACTATTGGTTATTAAGTTGAATAGGATGAATGCGCCAGGTTTTTTCCCGACACCTGACACCTG
>CAYOWC010000044.1:0-23259 GCA_964407525.1 uncultured Desulfobacteraceae bacterium
AATGAGGTACGCAGAAACAGGGTTTAATTTAGAAATTGATCTATCCCGAGGAAGCGTTGAGAGGGTAGCAACTGACCCCAAAGAGACTGAGCTTTATCTGGGGGGTCTCGGGACGAACGCCAAGATATTATGGGACAGGGTTCCGCCAGAAATAGACCCTTTTTCTCCCGATAATATACTGATATTCGGCGCTGGCCTTTTATGCGGCACACCGGCCACGGGCTGTAATCGTACCATTGTTTCTACCATCTCTCCTCAGACGAAACTAATGGCTTTTTCAATGATGGGCGGCTTTTTCGCGCCGGAGTTGAAATACGCTGGTTATGACAAAATAGTCCTTAGCGGAAAATCCCCCAATCTGGTTTATCTGTGGATAAAGGATGACAAAGTAGAAATACGGGATGCCTCCCATCTGCAGGGTAAGGGATCTGTAGAGACCGCAGAACTTCTCAAGCAGGAATTAAAAGAACCGAAAGCCCAGGTGGCTGCCATCGGCCTGGCCGGTGAAAACAGGGTCTATTTTGCTTCCATTGAGCAGGGCAGGTCCAGTGCCAGCAGAGGCGGCATCGGGGCCGTCATGGGAGACAAAGGGGTGAAGGCGATTGTTGTTCGCGGCACAAAGGACATCAATGTTGCCCAACCGCTTGAATTCCTGGAGCTTTGCAATGAAGTTCTGGAATATATACAATTCCGGAATGAAAACCCCATTCCGGGGGTTATGCCTATTCTGGCCGGCCTTGGATCACCCCAGGAAATGAAAGTGCACGATGAGAAGTGGCACACCGAGAATTTCATGTGGGGAAATTCCCGTCTCCGCAGAAAGGGTTTCTGGACCGACGAAATCGCCAGTGAATGGATGGAGACCATGGAAGCCATGCGGACACGGTTAATCAGTTGCTTTAACTGTCCCATGACCTGCGGCGCCACCATTTCCCCACCAGGCCGTCCCACCTATATGATGAAGTGTTTTACAAAACTGACCTACACCCTGGGGGCCATGAGCGATCTTGAATTTGGTTTGGGTATCGCGCAAAGTGCAACGGAGTACGGGGTAGATGGATTCTCGGCGCCGCAGGTCATGGCCTTTGCCCTGGAACTTTATGAAGACGGCATCCTGACGGATAAGGATTTACCGGATATGCCGGAGGATAATGAAGGACGATTTTATTATCTGCTCGATAAGATTGTTCGACGGGAAGGGATCGGGGATGTGTTGGCCAATGGCACCCATTGGGCAGCCAAAGAGATCGGTAAGGGTGCTGAAGAATATGCCCACAACAACATCAAGAAACAGGAACAACTGCCGCTCAAACTCTCCATGCTGAACCCCATCTATTTCCTCATGTATTGCATCGGAGAGAAGATGAATATAACGCAGATCGAAGGGCAATTCCCCCAGGCGCCTTTTCCGAAACGAGAGCATAGAGAAAAATTTGTAGAGGATTGGTTTCAGGTTCCTGACGACAAATTCAAACAATATTTTCTGGACTGGGAACCGCGCGGCGATAACTCAATCCCTTACTATCCGACACCTGAGATGTGTTGTGATATTGTGGACTGGCAGGAGAGAATGCATTACATTGATGACGCTCTCGGCATGTGCGCAGGCCTCTCGTCATTCCCCCTGAAACCGCCCTATCATATCCACAATTACCCGAAATTTATCTCCGCAGGCGCAGGCATTGATATGGATGAGGAAAAACTGACCCGGGCTGCCAAAAGGTACCGGACCCTGGTCAGGGCCATCAACATCAGAAGAGGCATGAGAAGGAAAGACGACGCGCCGCCTGAAGATCATTGGAAGAAAAGATTTCCCGAACTCGAAAAGGAACTCCTGGATACCTATTACCAATACAAGGGATGGAATGACCAGAGCATTCCGACCAAAGAAACTTTACATGACCTGGGTTTGGATTACGTATCCGAAGACTTCGAAAAGAGAGGGATCTACAAAGATAATGGTGATACACCTTCCAAAGAAACCTCTGCGGACAAGGAGGTGTAGCCGTGGGCGAGAAGAAAAAGAAAGTTGTTAAAACCATAAAAATAAACGCGGACTTGTGCAATGGCTGCAGGGCTTGTGAAGTTATCTGCTCTGCTTTTCACGCCGCGCCGAAATACAGCAGCAATAACCCGGCAAGATCCCGTATTAAGGTGAATCGCCATCCACTGAAAGACATATATGTTCCTGTATACGCGGGCGAGTATACGGCTGCCGAATGTGCGGGCCGAGACAAATATGTGATTGACGGAAAGGAATACGAAGAGTGTGCTTTCTGCAGGGCTTCCTGCCCATCCCGGGATGACTTTAAGGAACCCGATTCCGGTCTTCCCTTGAAATGCGATATGTGCGAAGGCGAAGATGAACCTTTGTGCGTCAAGTGGTGTACGGTTGACGCCCTTACTTACGAAGAAAGGGAAGAGGACGTAGAAGAGGAAGAGAGTTCGGAAGAGATGGAGGTCGGACTGGAAGCATTGGCGAACCAATATGGCCTGGATAAAATAATGGAGACCGTTGCCCGGATGTCCGTTTCAAAGAAGGCCTAAAATATTATATAAGGCACAAAAGAGGTTGAAGAGAGACAGTGGAGACTGTAGCCGACTATAAAGAAATTGTAGATGTCATCAAAGAAAGCGGTGGTGACGCCTTCAAAAGATGCTTCCAATGTGGATTATGTGATACGGTTTGTCCGTGGAACAGGGTTAGAAACTTCAGCATGCGCAAGCTGGTTCGACAGGCGACGTTCGGTTTCACTGAGATAGAAAGTGAAGAGATGTGGCTTTGTACAACCTGTGGAAGATGCCCTCAGCAATGTCCCAGGGATGTGAAGCAGATAGAATCAGGGATCGCCTTGCGCAGGGTTGCCACGGAATATGGAGTCTTTCCTGCTTCCGTCAAACCCGTCCGCACCGCGGTCGGAAGCCTCATCGGCGAAGGGAACCCCCTTGGCGAAGATCGAAAAAAGAGGGGGGACTGGGCAAAAGGCCAATCTGTAAAAACCTTCAGTGACGAAATGGAAATCCTGTATTTCCCCGGTTGTTACCCCAGTTTTGACCCAAGAGCGAAAAAGATCGCCACTGCCACAGCGAAAATTCTCAACACTGCAGGGGTGGATTTCGGCATACTGGGCGCCAAAGAGAATTGCTGCGGAGAAAGCATCCGCAAGACCGGCGATGAAGAATTGTTCAAACGTCTGGCCAAGGAAAATATCAAAACATTTGTCGATAATGGCGTGAAAAAAATCCTTGTTTCCTCCCCCCATTGCTATCATACCTTCAAGAACGAATATCCTGAATTTATGGTGAATTTCGAAGTGGTTCATATCACCGAGTATTTATTTGATCTGATGAATGAAGGAAGGCTTGAGTTCACCAGGGAGTTTCCCAGAAAAATAACATACCATGATCCCTGTTATCTGGGCCGACATAACGGCATATTCGATGAACCCCGGGAGATTCTGAAGAAGATCCCTGGTCTGGAATTGACCGAGATGTCCGAATCGCGGATGGACAGTCTCTGCTGTGGAGGCGGAGGCGGCAGGGTTTGGATGGAAACGCAAAAAGGTGAAAGATTCGGCGACCTCAGAATGGCTCAAGCTGTTGAGGTGGGAGCTGAGTTGCTGGTGACTTCGTGCCCATACTGCATTACCATGTTTGAGGATAGCAGGGTAACCATGGGTATGGATGAAAAGATAGAGATTAGAGATATTACGGAGATCGTACAGGAAGTTCTTTAGGCATCGTATAAAAAACCTTAGAAATCTGATTGATAAGGACATAAAGAAGTGGAAAAAGAACAGATCGCACAGCTTTGTAAAAGTTTCACGAATAGTAATTTTGGTGACGTGATGGTTGTCGGGGGAGGGATAAGCGGTATTCAAGCCTCTCTTGATCTTGCCACCGCGGGTTTTAAGGTTTACCTCGTCGAGGAAGCGCCAAGCATTGGGGGGCATATGGCCCAGCTTGACAAGACCTTTCCCACCAATGATTGCTCCATGTGAATACTTTCACCGAAACTGGTCGAGGTCGGCCGGCATCCAAACATAGAAGTCCTGACGTATACCGAAGTTGACCGTGTAGAAGGGAAGGCAGGAGACTTTGAGGTAACACTTGTCAAAAAGCCCAGATACATTATAGAGGAGAAGTGTACGGGTTGCACGACCTGTGTCGAGTACTGTCCTGTGGAATACCCGGACCCATTCAATCAGGAAATATCCCAGAATAAAGCTGTCCATGTATACTTCTCCCAGGCAATTCCCCTTATTTCATATATTGATGAAAGCTGCATTTACCTTAAAGAGAAAAAATGTCGCATCTGCGAAGGCGTCTGTCAGAATGATGCCATAGATTTAGGTCAAACTGCGGAAAGGGTAGAAGTCAATGTGGGTGCGATTATTCTGTCTCCCGGTATAGAGCCATATGATCCCGGGGTGAAAGATGAATATCGCTACAAAGAGATGCAAAACGTAGTCACCAGTATGGATTATGAACGATTGTTATCGTCCACCGGGCCGCATGAGGGTGAGGTGCTGCGTACTTCCGACAATAAACATCCTAAAAACATAGCCTGGATTCAATGTGTCGGTTCCAGACGGGTTACCCCGGGCGATAACAGTTATTGTTCAGGCGTATGCTGTACCTATACCCAGAAGCAGGTGATTTTGACAAAAGATCATGACTTCGAAGCAAGGTGTACCATATTCCATAATGATATTCGTTCTTTCGGCAAGGATTTTGAACGGTACTACCAGAGAGCGGAACAGCTTCCCGGGGTTGAATTCATTAGGAGCTATGCCTCAGTCGTAAGAGAGGACCCGGAAAGCAAGAATGTCTTTTTGCGATATGCGACCGCAAACGAAGGCGTAAAAGAAGAAGAATTTGATATGGTGGTATTGTCCGTTGGATTGAATCCTCCCAAAGGTAACGGGGCGCTGGCGGATAAATTCGGAATCGAACTCAATTCGCACGGATTCTGCAAGGCAACCGATACCAACCCCATAGCGACCACCAGGCCCGGAGTCTTTGTGAGCGGTGCCTTTCAGGGGCCCACGGATATCCCCGAGTCGGTCTTTACCGCAAGCGGCGCCGGCGCTCAGGTGGGTGAACTCCTCGATTACAGAAGGGACAAGCTGGCTGTAGAGAGGGTATATCCCCCGGAAAGAGATGCTTCCCAGGAGGATCCAAGAATAGGTGTTTTTGTGTGTCATTGCGGGGCGAATATCTCAAGTGTGGTGGATGTTCCTTCCACAGTCGATTATGCCGCAACCCTACCCAATGTTGTCTATGCACAAGAGCAGCTTTTTTCGTGCGCCACCAATTCCGCACAGGAAATAACGGACCTGGCCCAGGAAAAGGGGCTCAATCGGGTGGTTATCGCGGCCTGTTCCCCCAGGACCCTTGAACCGCTATTCCGGGACACTCTTCGGGAGGCGGGACTGAATCAATATTATTGTGAAATGGCAAATATCAGGGAACATTGTTCCTGGGTCCATTCCAAGCAAAAGGAAGAGGCTACTGAAAAGGCACAGGACATCGTCCGGATGTCGGTGGCGAGAGCGTGCTATCTGGAGCCATTACAGGAATTTGATCTGCCTGTAAACAAGGCGGCGTTAGTGGTTGGTGGCGGGATAGCCGGCATGACCTGTGCCCTCTCCATAGCAAACCAGGGGCATGAGGTTCACCTGCTGGAAAAAGAGAAAGACCTGGGAGGGATGGCGAGAAGAATTCATACCACTTTGGAAGGAATGGATGTTCAAGCCTATTTGAATGATCTGATTCACTCGGTTTATCAGAATCCTCTGATACATGTGACCCACGAAGCCGCCATCACGGATGTTTCCGGTTATGTGGGGAATTTCATCACCACAGTGGAGACCGAGGGCAGGGTCAAAGAGATAACACATGGCGCATCCGTTATTGCCATAGGTGCTGATGTCTATACACCTACCGAATATCTTTACGGAGAAGATGAGAAGGTCTATACCCACATTGAGTTAGGGGAGCAGATCGCCAAAGGAGAAGAGAAGGTCCTTAATGCTCAGAGCCTGGTGATGATTCAATGCGTCGGCTGCAGAAATGAGGACAGAAATTACTGCAGCAGGGTATGCTGTACCCATGCCATAAAAAACGCCTTGAGCCTGAAAAAAGTGAACCCCGAGATGGATATATACATCCTCTTCAGGGATATGAGAACCTATGGATTTAGTGAGGATTATTACCGCGAAGCTTCAGAAAAAGATGTCAAATTCATCCGGTATGAGTCGGATGATAAACCCCAGGTGGAAGCATCCTCAGCAGAAGGCAGGCCTGTTATAAAGGTTATGGCGACCGATCCTGTTCTGGGTCAGAAGATTGCCATAGATGCCGATGTAGTTTCTCTGGCTGCTGCTGTTATCCCTTCGGCTGCAACCAAGGAGATAGCCGGACACTTCAAGGTAACATTGAGCCCGGATGATTTCTTTAAAGAAGCCCATGTCAAATTGAAACCTGTCGAGTTTGCTGCTGACGGGGTTTATCTCTGTGGAACGGCTCACTACCCCAAGCATATAAAAGAAAGTATAAACCAGGCCTATGGGGCTGCCGGAAGAGTCTTGACGCTTCTTTCAAAAGATACCGTCATCGCCTCGGGTTCTGTTTGCGAGGTCAACGATAACGATTGTATATCGTGCGGGGCATGTATCACGGCTTGTACCTATGGCGCCATCGAGTTTCGTGAGACGGAACAAGGCAGAAAGGCATGGGTTAATCCTGTTCTTTGTAAAGGCGACGGACTCTGTAACGCAAAATGTCCAACAAATGCCATTGTCCTGAAGCACTTTACGGACGAAGAGCTCTTGAGCCAGATTGATGCGGCAATTACAGATGAAGAGATCATCAAACAAATGGATATGGCGGTTGGAGATGTCTAAAAATAGTCGATGGTATAAAGCTGGAATAAGTGAAGAGGGAGGTGGAAACGAATGAGTGCAGGTTTTGAATTTAAGCCAAGAATCCTGGGTTTTGTTTGTCACTGGTGAGCATACGGTGCTGCTGACCTGGCTGGAGTTTCCAGACTACAATATACCAGTGAAATGAGACTTATTCGCGTCATGTGTTCCGGTAGAGTCGACCTGGAGTTTATTCTCAGAGCCTTCTCAAATGGGCAGGACGGCGTGTTTATTGGTGGCTGCCGGTTGGGTGAATGTAATTATGTGACCCATGGCAATTACGATACATTCGCCACTGTGCAACTATGTAAAAAAATAATGGAACAAATCGGCTTGAACCCCGATAGGTTGAGACTCGAATTTATGTCCGGCGCTGATGGAGGCCTTTTGGCCGAAGTTACCAATGACTTTGTCAAGAACGTTAAGCCGTTAGGACCTCTTGGCAAGAGCGAAGGCATGGATGAGAAGGAATTGAAGTTCAAACTCGAAGCGGCTAGAAAACTGGTCCCCTACGTTAAACTGGTGGAGAGGGAGCGGCTGAGAGTACCTTCCAAATCCGAAAAAGTGTACAAAGAATTTTTTACCAGTGATGAGTTCAACAGGCTATTTACTGAATGTATTGGTGATAAACTGGCAATAAGTCAAATGATGTCACTCCTCAAAGAAAGTCCTCTTTCTGTTGGAGAAATCGCCGAAATTTTAAGCCTGAAACCGTCTGAAATTTCAAAACACATCAATTTTTCTTCAAGGCAGGGACTCGTCAGGTACGATGAAAGCTGCAACTGTTATGCTTTAGCGTAGGAAGACGATGCATCGTGCCGCCTACATAGTGTGTCAGGGGAAAGAAGAAAATTAGGAAAACGTTTATGGATAACGATAGAATCGATCAGATTGTTGATAAACATCAGGCTGAGGCCAGTTCGCTCATTCAAGTAATGCTGGAAATTCAGAGTGAAAATAATTGGCTGCCCAAGGAAGCGTTGGAGAGGGTCAGCGAAAGACTTGAAGTCCCTTTAGCCCGGATACTGCATATCGCAACTTTTTATAAAGCCTTTAGTTTAGTCCCTAAAGGACGTCATGGAATTCACATTTGTGTGGGGACTGCCTGCCATGTTCGTGGGGCGACGCGTATTCTGGACACGGTGCAAGAGCTCACTGGAATTCAACCCGGCGAAACGGACTTGGATTTGAAGTTCAGCCTGGAGACGGTTAACTGCCTCGGTTGCTGTGCTTTGGGGCCGGTGATGGAAATCGATGGCAAGACTCATGGTAAGATGACGACGGCCGAGACAGCAGACGTTATAAATAATTACGAATAGGGTAAAATTATGCCGCGGATAAATTCACCCGCTGAATTGGAAGAATTCAGACAGGGTATTCTGTCTAAAAGAGATCCGAATAAACCATGTATCACATTATGTTCCGGATCTGCCTGCCATGCTACGGGCAGTGGAGATGTTGCTGATAGTCTTGAAAAAGAGATCGAAAAACAAGGCTTAAGTGGCGAGGTGGACATCAGGAGGACCGGTTGCCATGGGTATTGTGAGCGGGGTCCTATTATTGTTACGCATCCTGAGGAAATCAGTTATTTCCAAATACAGCCTGAGGATGTTCCTGAAATTCTCTCCGAGACCATCAAAAAGAAGAAGGTCGTAGAGCGGTTACTTTATACCGATCCCGGTACCAAGGAAAAAATCGTTCATGAGTCTGAAATCCCTTTCTACAAACACCAGGAGCGCCTTGTTTTTGGTTCCAATGGCAGCATTGATCCAAAGAGCATCGACGACTACCTGGCAATAGATGGTTATTCTGCGTTAGCCAAAGCTCTTTGTGGCATGACTGACGAGCAGGTTTTGGAGGAAGTCAAAAAATCCAACCTGAGAGGAAGGGGCGGCGGCGGGTTTCCCGCTGGGAGAAAGTGGGAAGGGTCCCGCAATGACCCTGAGCCAATAAAATATGTGATCGTCAATGCAGACGAGGGAGACCCTGGCGCTTACATGGACAGGAGCCTTCTCGAGGGGAATCCTCACTCCATTCTCGAGGGGTTGACGCTCGGCGCCTATGCTATCGGCTCCCACGAGGGCTATATTTACGTTCGACAGGAATACCCCCTGGCGGTAGAGAATGTACTCCTGGCCATTAAGACGGCCGAAGAGTACGGTTTTCTGGGGAAAAACATTCTCGGGTCGGGCTTTGATTTCATCGTTAAAGTGCACCAGGGTGCCGGCGCTTTCGTCTGCGGAGAATCGACTGCGCTGATGACGGCATTGGAAGGCAGGGTGGGAGAACCCAGACCAAAGTATACCCGCTCCAACATCAAGGGCCTTTGGGAAAAACCCACTGTTTTGAATAATGTTGAGACATGGGCAAATGTACCGCTTATCATCAATAAAGGCGCTGACTGGTTCAGACAATATGGAACGGAGGGAAGCAAGGGCACGAAGATTTTCTCCCTGGTTGGAAAAATCGTCAATACCGGCCTGGTGGAAGTACCCATGGGCACACCCCTCAAAGATATTATTTACAAGATAGGTGGTGGCATCCCTGGCGGCAGAAAATTTAAAGCTGTCCAGACGGGTGGACCATCCGGGGGATGTATCCCTGAAGAACTGTTGGATTTGGAAGTTGGTTTTGATGAACTCACCAAGGCCGGCTCAATGATGGGGTCTGGTGGAATGATTGTACTGGATGAAGATACCTGTATGGTTGATGTGGCCAGGTACTTCATTGAATTCCTCACGGATGAATCGTGCGGTAAATGTGTCCCATGCCGTGAAGGCCTGCGGCAGATGCTTAAAATTCTCACAAATATCACCGAAGGAAAAGGAAGAGAAGGCGACATTGAGCTTTTAGAGGAGCTATCTGAGACCGCTAAAGAAGGTGCCCTTTGTGCTTTGGGTAAGAGTGCCCCTAATCCGTTTTTAAGCACGTTACGATACTTTAGAGATGAGTATGAGGCACACATCAAGGACCAGACATGCCCGGCGCTCTCCTGTAGAGATCTGATATCTTTTTATATAGATCCTGCTAAGTGCAAAGCCTGTATGATTTGTGCAAGGAAATGTCCCGCCAAGGCGATCGACGGCGGCAAAAGCAAGATCCATATCGTTGACCAGGATAAATGCACAAAATGCGGAACCTGCTTTGAAGTCTGCCCTCCCCGCTTCGGTGCGGTGACAAAGATTTCCGGCGAGCCTGTTCCATCTCCTATCCCTGAAGAAGAAAGAATAATCAAAAAGAGAAAGAAAAATGAGTGAAATCCTTTTACAGATTGACGGAAAAGAAGTTAAAGCAAAGGAAGGGATGACCATCTTGGAGGCCGCCCGAAGTGCAGGGATCTCTATACCTACACTCTGCCACCACGAGAAATTGGAACCTTTTGGGGGATGCCGACTTTGTATTGTGGAAGTGGAAGATCGTGGTTGGACAAAGCTCGTTGTTTCCTGCGTTTACCCGGCAGAAGAAAATCTGGTAGTAAGAACCAGATCTGACAAAGTAGATAGAATCCGCAAAATGATTATAGAGCTATTGATGGCTCATGCGCCGGATGCTTTCGAATTGCAGGATTTGGCCAAAGAATATGGTGCAGATAGAGACCGCTTTGAAAAAGAGGCCTCATTTTGCATTCATTGCGGTCTGTGCGTAAGGTACTGTGCTGAGGTTAAAAAGAAGAACGCTGTTGGATTTGTTGGCAGAGGAACAAAGAAAGAGATCAGTTTCATTCCGGAAATAGCATCTAAGGAGTGCTGGGACTGCAAAGAATGTTTTCCGCTTTGCCCTACAGAGGCCCTGCAGGCGGCTTATGTGTTAACCAAAGCATTGTTTTCTTCTCGTTCTTCCTCCTGAATCGATAGAGGGAAACAGGCTGTGATCCATATGAAGAAATCAAAAACCAGATCTATGTAAGTCGACTTCATATTTTGTCACCACGAAAAACCATACCCCCTTGGGGATTGCCTGTCCCTCTACTGGTTCGTTTTTCAATGGATCCCAAATCCAATCCCCCCCTGGTTTCTCGCGCCAATTCCACTATGTTTTCTTTTGTTTTTTCCGCTGCTGTCAACCAGAATGCCCCTTTTTCTTCGGGGTCTGGCCGATAGTCCAACGAAAAGGAGTATGAAGACGAAAGTCTGAGTTGAAAATATGAACGAAAGTATTCTTATCGAAAAACTGATGAAAATTGAAGCCCTTTTTTCCGGAGCCGCCACCCCGGGAGAGCGTGTTTCTGCGGATTTGGCCCGGCAACGGATACTGAAACGGCTCAAAGAACTCCTTCCCAAAGACCCGCCGGTGGAGTACCGGTTCACTTTCACTGATATGTGGTCTCGAAAGGTCTTTGTAGCCCTTTTACGCCGTTACGATCTAAAGCCCTATCGGTATTATCGGCAGCGCTATACCACAGTGATGGTGAAGGTTCCGGAGAGTTTTGTGGATGAGACTCTCTGGCCTGAATATCAGAAAATAAACGACGAACTCCGGGAATACCTGCAGGAAGTAACCGATCGGGTCGTGAAGAGTGTCCTTCATGAGGACAGCTCCGAAGCGGAGGTTGTGGCAGAGCCTTTACAGATTGAATTTGAACAGGAATCGACTCCGGAAGAACCACCAAAAGGAGAAGAGAAATCGACCGGTGAGTCTTCGGATACAGGGAAGGGCCGGCGCGGAAAAAGCAAAAAAGAAAAGAAACGGAAAAAGAAAAAGCGGAAGCGTTAAGGAGATAACAGATGGCTGAGATAGAAGCATTAAAGGCAAAGGTAGGGGAATTACGTAAACGGGATTGGGATCGGGTCGGAATCGAGGCCAGGCTTAAGGCATTTTCCGAGAAGGGAATCCCTGAAAAGAGGCTTGATGCAGCCGCAATGATTGCAGCAAAAGAGGAGATCTTGGACCGGGTGCAGCAGCGGGGAGAGGAATACGAATATGTAAGCCACAACTGTGCCAAGGGTTCGGCCCTGGCCGTGATGGAGGAATTCGGGCTGGGAAAGAATATGGAGATTATCAAGGCCCTCTCGCCCTTTCCGGGGTTCGGCATGACCGGCTGGATCTGCGGCGGCGTGACAGGCGCCCTCATGGCTCTTGGCCTCTATTTTGGCAGCAATGACGCCACCGACTACGGCGCTACCGGCCGAACTATGACCTCGGCCCGGGAGTTTATCCCCCGCTTTGAACAGATTTTCGGCACCATCCTTTGCCCGAAAATCCATGAGGAGGTGATCTTTGATCGATATATGGACCCCAGGGCCAGTGAGGAGAATTTTGAGGATTTCAAGGAGGCCCAAGGCTACGAACGATGTGCCCTGCCTCCGGGAATAGGTGCGAGGATTGCCGCCGAGATTATCATCGAGAGCATGGAGGAAAAGTAGTGTTAAGCTGAAAAAACAACCACGAAAAAATTGGGTACCCTTCATTAACTTAACAGCATGACGAATAACGAACATTCGATTGACGAACATTCGAACGGAACCGGAAAAAAACAGGTCGGCATTTCCTTGCCTTCAGAGAACCTTTGGTTCGGTTGTTCGTCACTCGATTGTTATCTTTTAAGATGATCTTAAGTTGATGACATTGGGTTCTAATTCGCTGATTTCCCGCCTGTTTAAAATCAATACAACCCCGATTCTTCGCGGATTAACATGAAAACTTCCTCCTAATCCACTAACCGGATTCAGCCGTGATCGAACAAACCGGTGAAACCAGCCGTCATTCCCGCGAAAGCGGGAATCCATGCGTTTCGGGACAGCTGCATTCCGGGTAAACCCCACCAAAAACCTGAAGGTCGGACCCTGCCCGCCCGGGTTGATGAAGAATGCCGATAATGGCTGACAAAATCCTTGACAAGGGTAAACTAAAACTGTAAATAAAACTGTAAGTGATTGCAGGATTTGTTGTAGATTCTGTCTGGTCCGGAAGTGGGAAATTCTTCCCATTGAACAGAAAGAGTGCCTTATGCCATGAAATTAACTCACAAACAAAAAGCATTTTTGGGCTATCTCTCTCAGTATACAGAGGAGTGGGGCGTGGCCCCATCATTTGATGAAATCTGCTCTCATTTTGGTTTCAGTTCCTACAATACCGTTACGACGTACCTGAAAATTCTTGAAAGAAAGGGCTATGTCCGTCTTCCATCTCAAAAGAATCGCAAGCGGGCCATTGAAGTGGTCTGTCCCGTGGAGACGAGGAGTTTTGAACTCCCCTTGTTAGGGAACGTGGCTGCCGGCAAGCCGATTGAAGCGATAGAAAACAAAAGTGCCATTGAAGTTCCCCCTGCCATGGCTGATAAAGGAGACTGCTTTGTGCTGAAAGTAAAAGGGGTTTCCATGGAGGAAGACGGTATCCTGGATGGCGATTTTGTGGTTGTCAGGAAGCAGCCGACGGCAGAAAACGGGGATACGGTGGTGGCGCTTATTGAGAACGAAGCCACGGTAAAAAAATATTTCAAAAAGAATGATTATGTGGAACTTCGCCCAGCCCACGCCGGGATGGATCCGATTCCTGTCAAAGATGGGGATTTTCATATTGCCGGAAAGGTTGTGGGAGTTTTGAGATATTATACGTAGCCCTGAACAATAGAAAATGCGGATTTCTCATCGTCATATCATTCATTTTCACGTCCCCGCCCTGCCCATTGCCCTGGCTCGGATATCCTCCCCCAGGTTGCGAAACAGACCTGTTGTTGCGGTTCGGGTTGAATCTGCAAGGGCCGTTGTCCTTTATGCTTCTCACGAGGCCGGTCGTTGCGGGATTTTTAAAGGGATGCCCATTGAAAATGCGAAAAGACGTTGCTCAGATCTGGCCATTCTCCCCTATGATCAGGAAGGGTTGGGAAAGGCATGCGATCGGCTTGTCAAAACAGCGATGCAGTATACACCTGTATGGGAACTTTCGAGGCCGGGGCATCTTTATCTGGATTTGACCGGCACAAAACGCCTCTGGGGACACGTCAAGGATGCTGCCTGCCACCTGAAAAAAAAGGTTAGGAATGATCTGTCTCTTTCCGGGACTGTGGGGGTGGCAAGCAACAAGATGGTTTCTCATATTGCCTCCCGGGTAATCCTGCCGGATGGTGTGCTCAATGTGGATCATGGCAGGGAGGCATCCTTTATGGCCCCCCTGAAAATACACGTTATGCCCGGTATCGGGCGTGCCCGCAGAAAAATCCTCATGGAGGAACTGGATATCGTACGCATACGGCAACTGGCAGCCTTGGATATGGCCCGATTGCGACTTGTTTTTGGGGCGCAGGCCAGCCTGATCCATCAAAGGGCCCTTGGTATTGATCCCACACCCGTTTATTCGTCTCCCAAAAAGCCGGTTATCAGCGAAGAAATCGTCCTTTCCCAGGATGAAAATGATGATTCAAGGCTTCTGGGGTACCTGTACAGCATGGTTGAAAAATGCTCCCGTTTGATGCGGAAAAAAGAGATCTTTCCTCGAAAAGCCGGATTGCAGATCCGATATTCCGATCAGGTGGAACTGAAACGGCAGGTTACATTACCCTCTTACCATGGTTGGAATCTCGATCTTTACCATGCCCTCAAACTCCTTTTTTTCAAGGCATGCACCCGCAGGATCCGAGTCCGGTACATGAAAGTCTGGTTTTGGAGTTTTTATTCGGCCGATCGACAACTTTCCCTCTTTTGCACCCCATCCTTTCAGGAAAAGCAACGAACTGTGATTACCCGGACCCTGGATCTGATCAGGGATCGATACGGGGATGATGCCATACAATACGGCCGGACGTGTGGTGCCTAAAAGATGCAATTAGCTTTTAGCTATTAGCCGTTAGCTTAAAGGATTCAAACATTTGAATGCCTTATTACTCTATTGAAGCTTTCATTTTTTGATGCCAACCTGATGTAATAGTAAATAACCGATATCGTGCGGCTAAGTAACGGCTAACCGCTAATTACAGCTTTTAAATGGTAATTAAAAACTAACGATTCTTACGGCGAAACCGATGGAACCATTTATTCACCTGAATGTCCATTCTGAATATTCCAGAGGCTGGGGAGTCGGATCCGTAGAGGGACTGTGCCTGGCTGCCGGAAAACTGGGGATCAAACAGCTTGCCCTGACCGATACCAACGGGCTTTATGGGATGATTTTTTTTCTTGAGGCCGCCAGAGAGGCAGGGATAACGCCGATTTTGGGCAGCGAAATTTTGTTTGATGGCCGGCGTGCTGTTTTGATTGTGAAAAACCGGGATGGATATGCAAATCTTTGCCGCATTCTATCTGATCGCCACTGCAGGCGGGATTTTGACCTGGTTCAAACGATCCGGGAGCGTCGACATGGACTTGTGGTATTCTCTGATGATCTCAGCCTCCTTAAGGCCCTCAAGCGGGATTCTACAGAAGACCTCTATGTGGAAATGTCTCCGGGTTTTCAAATGGGCCGATGTTACGCTTTTTCCCGCCAGTCAGGCATTCCTCCTGTTGCCACCAACCGCGTGTATCTTATGGCAAAAGATCAATTTCGGCTCCACGGCATCCTGCGGGCGGCGTCTCTCAACACAAAACTGTCGCGGCTTACCGATGACGACAAGTGCCGATCACATAATTTCTTAAATTCTCCCGATGATATGGTGGCTCAGTTTCCCCATGCTCCCGAAGCCATTTTCAATACCATTAAGATAGCGGAATCGTCTTTTACGGATTGGAATTTCCATGAAATCATTTTTCCTCCCTTTGAAAATATGGATGGAGAAATGGCTTTTCACCGCCTTTACAAGGCTACCATGGAGGGTTGCAGAAGGCGCTATGGGAAGATTACCCATGAGGTAAAGGAGCGGGTAGAGCATGAAATGCGCATCATCAGGGAGAAAAATTTTGCCCATTACTTCCTGGTGGTTGCAGATATTACGGGAAATGCGGCCCGTTCCTGCGGAAGGGGAAGCGCTGCCGCCTCCATTGTCTCCTATGCCCTTGGAATTACTCATGTGGACCCCATCAGGCACAATCTTTTTTTCGAACGATTCCTGAATCCAGGTCGTGTGGATTCTCCGGACATCGATGTGGATTTTGCGTGGGATGAGCGGGACCGGGTGATCGATTATGCCTTTGCAAGATACGGAAACAGATGTACGGCCATGGTTGCAAATCATAATGGATTCGGCCTTCGATCGGCCATACGGGAGGTGGCAAAGATTTTTGGACTGACAGATGGGGAAATCAGCCGGGTTACGAAAAAAATCGGGTTTGGTCTGCGTCTGAAGGATTCGTGGCAGGAGTTGACTGGGAATCCAGGGTTGAAGGGGGTGACATTTGAAAAACCATGGGAGGAGATTCTTTCCCTGGCTTTTAAGCTCCAGGGGCATTTCAATCATCTTTCCATGCACTGCGGGGGGCTGGTGATTGTCCCTGATGAGATTCGAAAATACTGCCCGGTGGAGATTTCCGGTAAAGGCCTGCAGGTTCTTCAATGGGAAAAGGATTCGGTGGAGGAGGCGGGACTTGTCAAGATCGATATTCTGGGAAATCGGAGCCTGGCCGTTATTCGGGACGCCCTGGAACTGGTTGAAAAAAACTATGGAATACAAATTGATTATGCCGACTTAAATCCTGTCAATGACGCGGAGACCGTTGAAATCTTTTATGAAGGGAATACCTTCGGGGTTTTCTATTTTGAAAGCCCTGCCACGAGACAAGTGCTGACCAAGCTAAAAAACTTGTTTCCCTTTGAAAAATATTGTGAGATGGATCACTTTCATCTTAATGTGGTAGTAACATCGATTATCCGACCAGCTTCCAATCAGAGTATCCAAACTTGGCTATCCAGGCTGAAAGGGGAATTGTGGTCGCCGCCCCATCCCCTCCTGGAACCGGTATTAAGGGAGACCCTGGGAGTTATGGTTTTTCAGGAGCAGTTGAGCCAGACAGCCATTTATCTGGCCGGTTTTGATGCTGCCGAAGCCGATACGCTCAGAAAAACAGTCAGTAAGAAGCATAAATGGAAAAAACTGCAGGATTTTCATGTCCGGTTTATTCGGGGAGCCCTGAAGAATGGTGTGATCAGGGAGATCGCTGAAGAAGTATGGAAAATGATGCTTGGTTTTGACGGGTATAGTTTCTGCAAACCCCATTCTGCAAGTTATACTATGGTGGCTTACAAATCCGCCTATCTGAGGGCACACTACCCCGCTGAATTTATGGCTTCGGTCATTTCAAACAGAGGAGGGTACTATTCGACCCTCAGCTATATCTGGGAGGCAAGGCGGATGGGTTTGAAAGTTCTGCTTCCGGATATTAACGGAAGTGAAATCAAATATACCGGCAAGGGTAGAAACATAAGGACAGGTTTCATGCAGTTAAAAGATCTTCCGGTAGAGGCGGGGAAAAATATCATTTTTGAACGGGGTAAAAACGGCATGTTTTCGTCGCTTGACGATTTCCTTCACAGGGCTGGATTGCGGATGCATCTCCAGGATGTCAAAATCCTGATTCATGGTGGTTGTTTTGACCGAATCAATCCCGGTGTTTCCAGATCTGACCTCATATGGAAAGCGCTTCATTTTTTTGCAGTGAAAGAGAAAAAAAGCAATCCCGGCCTTTTCGACTGCCCCAACGAACCCGTTCCTGTTTCCGGTTTCAACCGCCGGCAGTCGGAGCGCTCCGGATATGATGCTCTTCGCCATGAACGCACGGTTTTTGGTTTTATCTTTTCGGTTCATCCTCTGGATGTTTACTGTGAAACCTTAAAAAAGCTACCGCACGTTCGAGCGAAAGATATCTGCTTGCATGTGGGGAAAATGGTGACTACTGTTGGGAGGCTTGTAACAGGAAAAACGGTGCATACGAAAAACAATGACCCGATGAAATTTATGACGTTCGAGGATGTCACGGGTCTTTATGAAACGGTTTTTTTTCCGAAAATATATGGGAAATTCTGTCATATGCTGAATTCGGGACGCCCTTATATCCTAAAAGGAAATGTCGCGGAAAATTGTGGTGCTATTCATGTGGTGGTCGATCATGTGGGGTTTTTGAATGGTTCTGTTTTTTAACTGCAATTTTTGGGCTTGGTCCTAAAGTCGGCCGTTAAAGTTGTTTTCTTACTCATAATCTTAATCGTAATCATAATCGAAGAGCCCTGGAATAGGACAAAAGGAGTATGATTATGATTACGATTAAGATTATGAACTGTTGAACGTATTCTTAGATGATCGCATCAAGTGGGCGAAGTTAGGACCAATACCCGTGAATGAACTCCATTCACCTTTGTTTGTCAGGGATTTTCGCATTACTCGAATTTGCTCTCTTATAGACCTTTTTTGAGGTGTCAGGTTTCGGGTGTCAGTAAAAAACTTGTTGCCATTCGATTGATTCGACATAGAATCATAGAGTTACGCTGTTTAAAGTCACATTTCCGGAATATTGGACACGAAGCCCTGACACCCGACACCTGACACCTCAGTGAGGACAGGATCTCGAAATTCTTCACCGGAAAACGGCATGAATCTCATTCATTCACGGGTATTGAAGTTAGGACCAAGCCCCAATTTTTATTATGGGTTTCACGGCCGCGCATTGGTAACCGTGTGACGCACAGGCAGATGGGGGAAACCATAGTGAAAGTTGCTGTATTTCGATAATTTTACTTGAATTTTCATGAATATTCAGATATAGCAAAAAAGATTATCCTGGTTGTGGTGCCTGTTTTCTCTGGGAGATCGGTTTTTTGGGGACTTGTGCCCCCGAAGATTGGCGTAGAGAGAAGATGTTTTGCTGTGTTTGGCGGCTTTGCAATCAGTTGAAGGCTGTGACTATCTATAGTTATTTCGGTCCTTTACTGGATTGATCGAGGACGTTGATGCGAAAAAATACGCGAAGAGCGATTGCAGTTATAAAAAAGCCAAAAGGCAGTTTGGATTCATCCTCACCAAAAAAAACTGCCCAGCCGCAGGGTGAAACCTCTCTTTTCAGCATTAAACGGCTTAACAAAGCCATTAAGAGAAGCGTGGACCGCTTTCTGTCTATTCAGAATGCTGAAGGACACTGGGTTTTTGATCTGGAGGCAGACACGACCATTCCATCCGAATACGTCCTTCTCCAGAGGTTTCTGCACATCGAAATGGCACCTGATCTTAAGGAGCGGATAGCTAATTACATTCGTGGCAGACAGCTTGATAACGGTGGATGGCCTCTTTTTTATGACGGTGCTGCAAATCTGAGCTGCACTGTAAAGGCCTATTTTTCGCTTAAAATGCTCGGTGATGCCATGGATGCTCCACATATGGCCAAGGCTCGATATCTTATTCTGAGCCTAGGTGGGGCCTCGCGGGTCAATGTTTTCACACGAATTACCATGGCCCTTTTCGGTCAAATTCCGTGGCGAACAGCCCCTGCCATGCCTATCGAGATCATGCTCCTTCCAAAATGGTTCTTTTTTCACCTGTACAAAATTTCTTACTGGTCACGCACGGTAATTGTGCCGCTTCTCATCCTCTATTCCAAACAGCCTGTCTGCAACCTGAAGCCTGGAGAAAGCATCCCGGAACTGTTTCTTGAACCGGCTCACAAACTTCGTAACATCGATCGTTTTCAGTCTGGAGATCCGGCAAAAAGCCTTTTAATTCTTTTGGACCGAGTGTTAAAAGTTGTTCGGACTTTCATGCCTAAGAGGCCGGCCCGGAAGGCTGTGAAGATTGCCGAGCGCTGGACATTGAAAAGGATGGGGGAAGGGGGATTAGGTGCAATCTTTCCAGCTATGGCAAATGCGATCATGGCCTTGAGAGAGCTTGGGTACCCCAGTGACCATCCGGATTTTGTGCGTGGTTTGAAATCGGTTGAAGATCTGCTGGTTACCCATGGTTCGGAAACCTTCTGCCAACCATGTGTCTCTCCCATATGGGATACGTGTCTCAGCCTGTCCGCACTGCGAGAGGCTGGGGTTCCCGTTGATCATAAAGCTGTTAAAGATGCCGTTGACTGGCTCTTCGAAAAACTTATAACTTCTCCGGGCGACTGGGCCTACCGTGTACCTGGCCTGGAACCAGCCGGCTGGGCTTTTCAGTTTGAAAACACCTATTATCCCGATGTGGATGATACTCCCATGGTTCTTATGGCCCTCCAGCGCGCGCGTGCCATGGACAGCGAAGAGTATCGAAACAAGATGGGAAAGGCTGTGAACTGGCTGGTGGGCATGCAGAGTTCAGACGGGGGCTGGGGCGCCTTTGATATTGACAACAACTACCTGTATCTGAATAAAATCCCTTTTGCCGATCATGGGGCTCTGCTTGATCCAAGTACGTCCGATTTGACGGGCCGTTGCCTTGAGCTCTTGTGCATGCTTGGTTATGATCGTGATTTTCCGCCTGTTTCAAGGGCGCTGGCGTTCCTCAGAAAGGAGCAGGAAGAATGTGGTGCCTGGTTTGGACGATGGGGGGTCAACTATATTTATGGGACTTGGTCTGTTCTAAGAGGACTTAAACTGGCTGGCGAAGATATGTCGCAGCCTTATATCCAGAAAGCGGCAGCGTGGTTGAAGTTTTGTCAGAATTCAGACAATGGGTGGGGAGAGAGCTGTAATTCCTATGCAGGTGTCGCCTGTGCCGGCAAGGGGGCGAGTACTGTTTCCCAAACTGCGTGGGCGTTACTGGGTCTTATGGCCGCAGGCGAAGAGGAGAGTTCTTCGGTGCAGAGAGGTATTTATTACCTGCTCAATGCCCAGGACAATGAGGGAAGCTGGGAGGAAAAACTTTACACCGGAACTGGTTTTCCTATGGTCTTCTATCTGCGATATCACGGATACCGGCAGTATTTTTCTCTTTGGGCACTTGGTGAATATCGTCGGCTCAGGGCTGGTGGGAAAACCTCCCAGGATAAAACTTCTCTCAGCGGCTCCCCCCCTTTTCGTCTTACTGCCCTCAAACATAAGAGATGAATCCTGCTATCGGGCTTGTTTTAGCGCTGCCTGCGGAAGCGCGCGCCCTTCTGGGGCGCGGAGTTTGGGAGCGGGCAGACGGAAAACGATATCGCCGGGTTTATTTCAAAGAAGGCATTTCCCTGGTGGCTGTCCTTGGCGGGATAGGCCAGGAAAATGCCATGGCTTCAGCCAATTGGCTCCTATCGAGAAAGGTGAGGGCGTTGGTGTCGCTTGGTGTGGCCGGTGGTTTAGACCCCTCTCTCAAGGCTGGAGAAGTGGTTTTTGGGGATACGGTCTATCAAGACCAGGGGACTCATTATCAGAGAGTCTGGGAAGGAATGCCGGGTATAAAGGATGTTATCCGAGAAAGACTGCAGAAAAGAGGAATGAGGGGCTGTTCGGGTGGTATCGTGTCGGTGAAAAAACCGGTTCTCTCGGCCAGTGCTAAAAAGAAACTTCATGTGGAAACGGGGGCATCGGCAACAGACATGGAAACGGGGTCAGTGGCCCTCGTTGCATCTGAGTCGGGTATTCCCTTTTTTGCGTTTCGAACCATATGTGACCCCGCAGATCGAGAAATCCGGGATTCTTTTTTTCGCTGTCTTGATGCTGACGGGCGGATCAAGGTGTCTCGAATAATTTTTGCGATATTGCGAAGCCCTTTACTGATATCTGACCTGTTGACCTTGAAAAGAGACTTTCAATCTGCCTTGACAGGCCTTCACTATGCGTGGCATAAAGAAATCAGAGAAATGCTTCCCTTACTGATTTCAAAAGAAGATGGATGAGCTATAAAGAGGAGAAATATCTATGTTGAAAATGAAAATACTGATTCTGTTTTGCGTGGTGTCCCTTGCTGCCAGTTTGGCTGGATGTGGTTGTTTAGGTGGCGGCAGTGGAGGAGAAGCACAGGTTCATACGACTACCAAGACCACGACAACAGGGCAGGATCTGATAGATCTCAAGAAAGCCCACGACGAAGGGGTCATATCTGATAAGGAATATGAAAAGGCCAGAGAAAAAATTCTGGATGGATCGGATTGAGTGAATTCTAAAGGATTCCTGTACAATAACTCTAATTACTGGTGGAATACTGTCCTATGCGAAAGGAAGAGCTGGTAGGGATTTTGCAGAAACTGTTGCAGACCGATATGGAACTTGACTTTCTAGGCAAACTGGAGTCGGAAGACCTGGAAAAGTTAATTGCCTGTGTAAGAGATAAGGTGGATCATAAATAGTGGCAAGAAATGAATGGAATGCCGGTTCGTTGTTAGGCTTGTCAGGGAGCTATTGGCAGACCTGCACTCTGCACGCCGGCGTTAAACTGGACCTGTTTTCCACCATTGAAGAAGGCAAGTCGCGACCTGTGCAGATTGCCGAAAGGTCCGGCCTTCATTTAAGAGGGGTGACGACTCTTCTCAATGCTCTTGTGGCCATGGATCTTCTCGATAAATCAGGAGATCATTATGCCAATGTGGAGGCGTCCCGTTCACTGCTTGTGAAATCTTCTCCCCAGTATCTGGGACACATAATTATGCACCACCACCATCTGGTGGAAGCGTGGTCCAATCTGGACAAGTCTGTTCGCAATGGAAAACCTGTTGGTGGAAATGTCACTGAAAATGAAGCAGGGAGAGAAAGCTTCCTTATGGGGATGTTTAATCTGGCCATGGGAATTGCACCCCTGATCTCAAAAGAGATCGATTTGGCCGGCAAAAAACATCTCCTGGACCTGGGAGGCGGACCTGGGACCTATGCAATTCACTTCTGTCTTAAAAATCCAACCCTGAAGGCGACTATTGCAGACCTTTCAACCACAAGGCCGTTTGCCGAGAAGACCGTCGCGAATTTCAACTTGTCGGACAGGATCGATTTTATCTCAACCAATTATCTCGAAGATCATCTGGATGGCCGGTATGATGTCGCATGGCTTTCTCACATCCTCCATGGAGAGGGTCCGGATGAATGCCGGATGATACTTGAAAAATCGGTCTCAGTTCTCGGAAAAGGAGGCCATCTGTTTGTTCATGATTTTATTCTGGACGACACGTCTGATGGTCCTCTCTTTCCAGCCACCTTTTCCCTGAATATGTTGCTGAACACAAAAAAGGGACGTTCCTACACGGAGAGTCAGATCAGGAATATGCTGAGTGAGGCGGGTTTGCACCATATTGAAAGACTTCCTTTCAGGGGCCCCAATGAATCGAGTATCGTTGTTGCCAGGCGTTAAGTAAAACCGGCATCCTTTATCCATAAGTTTACACTTTTCCCGGAAATGGGGTATGTTTTCTGGTTGAAAATCGGACGTCGAATCTGAAAATCGGATGCTGAAACTGGAAATTCGAAACTGGAAATTGGATAACACATCCGAATTAATGTGTTTTTTTCTAATTTCCAATTTCCAGTTTCCAATTCCTCTGCGAAAACGCGAAATCACGAAAGTGTAAACTACTTTTTGGCTTAAATGAAG
>CAYOWC010000045.1:0-21671 GCA_964407525.1 uncultured Desulfobacteraceae bacterium
CTCTGCGAAAACGCGAAATCACGAAAGTGTAAACTACTTTTTGGCTTAAATGAAGAATGCCGATTACTGCCGTTAATTCGTGTTGAAACTAAAAGCAACGATTAGCTTAAATATAGGAGCAACAGACCGTGTCCGATACCCTGCAGATAATTGTGGGCCTCATTGTCCTGGTAGGCGTATATTTCTTCTCCAGAAGAGTTCATGTATGGAGAATGCAGCGCGCCTATAAAACAGTCCTTTCAGATCTTCAGCAGAAAAAAGCTTTCGATCTCGAGTCAGCAGTAAACCTGCCGTATGCTAAAACAGGTTTTTTCCAGATGGGAACCCGGGACTACCGACCTAAAGCAATCCAGTACATGGTTCAAACAGGCGTTGCCGCCATGACGGAGAGCGGAACGTTCTATCTGCTGAAACGTGACGGCATCCCACAAGTCTAATGGCTAGCAAATCGATGTCCGCTATTTTTTTGGATATTGCGGATTCTCCACCCCTTCTGTAGGCTTTCCGAAAGAAGCGGTATCCACTCCCGCAAGAGGATGGCTCCTGGCATACATTGGTTTGAGTTTTCTGGCCCTTATTTCCGGGTAAAATTTTGTAATAGCTGCCTGGCTCCTGTCTAAAGGAACATCCTCTATCACGTAATCCGTCGTGCCCATCCCGTTTTCCACGCCCCCGTAGATCTGGGCCTCCACATCCTTCCCTTTGATGATATTGAGTTTTTTGTCCCCCGGCGCCATGGCGCCAAACTCCTCGGCCTCTGAATTAATCAGTCCCGGAGCCTCATTCATCTTATCGATACACGCTTTATCCACTGCCACAGGATCCAGGGAAGCAAAAATACCCAGACCGTTTACGATAGGAGTGTCCGTCCATCCGTAACAATCGCAGCTCGGGGAAATATCGATGGCGTAATTGACAAAAAAAGACTTGCCCTCCTCTTTCGTCATCATGACAGCCAGGGCCGAATCGGCAATACGTCGGCCAAGGGCCGGAAGATGGTCAAATCTTTGAATTCCGCAGACTCCGGCCATATTAACACAAAGATTGGCACAGGCAAAACAGTAGACACAGGACTCCTGATCCACCTCCAGCCCATTTTCCGTCACCTGTATGGCTCCCTCGGGGCAACAATCGACGCAGGTCTCCCACCAGTCACATTTCAAACCTGTACATTTTTCAAAATCGATCAACGGCTTATCACCCGCCAGGGCCCCGTGAAGGTTCATTTTCCCTCGTTTACTGGCACCGCCAACCCCCAAGTTTTTCATGGCCCCTCCATATCCCCCTGCAGGATGGCCTTTGAAATGGGCAATGGAGAGGACAGCGTCGGCATCGGCAATGGCTCTGGAAACAAATTGTTTGTTCAGATAGGTCCCGCGACCTTGAAGGTCCACAATAACATCATCCGTACCCAACCAACCGTCAGCAATGATGACGGGGCAGTCCATGGTGCCGTGGTTGAAGCCATTCCTATTTGCGGTCTCCAGATGGTCTATGGCAAGTGTCCGGCTGATCCAGGGATGGTATGGCATCGTCGTGGTATCTGTAACGAAGGGCTTGCAACCTCTGTCTTTTATAGCCTCCACAAAGGTCCGAATAATAACAGGACGAAGATACCCCACGTTATAGGCCTCCCCCATGTGCGTCTTTACCGCCACGAGGTCGCCGGGTTGCAGGCTGTCAAGCCACCCGGAATGTTCGAGAATCTGTCGACCTTTAATCGCTGTGGACTCCAGAAATCGCTTCGCTCTTGCGTCCATAAACCAGACTTTTGCTTTTTCCATGGGGCCTCCGTACGTTTCAAGTTTCCAATAAAAGCTCTCTGACAGACAGTATTTCTTTTGCTTTTCCATATCAACTGAATGGGGAATATAGATATCAAAAAACCAGTCACACTGTCAATCATCATGAAGGTCTCAATCATCGTTTCGGGCAATATAGTAATAGGACGTCCCGGTGTGCAAATGAATGGGAACAAGAGCGCCATGGGCGAATAGAATATAAAAAGGTTGGTGCGACTTCAGTCGCAGGATTGTGCGAATGAATTCGCACCTACAAATGCGCCAAGCAGAAGCATAATCCAATATTTTTAGCTTGCCCATTTCTCTCTTTTAAGATATTTTCCCGGTATCTTAGGGCTCACTCAATGAAAGGAGCAGGTGAAATGGTTCATAGACAAGCTGAAATGCTCTGTGGTGAAAGTACTATCAGTCTAAGGGTTCCCGAATCCGCCATCATCCTAGACATGAAACCGCTGGTTCCAATCCCGGACCAGGAGGCCGCCGTTCACGCAGCCCTGAAAGAGCCGTTGCACTCCCCTCCCCTTTCCGATATAGCCAGGGGCCGGAAAAACGCTTGTATCGTTATCTCCGACTTTACGCGGCCAGTCCCCAACCAGGTCATTCTTCCGCCCTTGTTAGCCACCCTTGAACAAAGTGGGATAAAACCCGAGGACATTACCATACTCATTGCCACCGGTATGCACAGGCCCAACTTAGGAGAGGAACTCGTAAATCTGGTGGGGCAGGAGATTGTAGATAACTACCCTATCGTAAATCACTATTGCCGAAAATCGGAAGAATACAGGAAAATAGACGAGATAGACGGGGCCCCCATCGAAATAAACAAGGTTTACCTGAATGCGGATCTCAAAATCCTGACCGGCCTGATTGAGCCGCACTTTTATGCCGGTTACTCGGGAGGCCGCAAAGCCATACTTCCGGGAATCTCCAGCTTTGAAACCATGAAATTCATGCACTCCTTCAAGATGATCGATCATCCCAACGTGGCAAACTGCGTCCTTCAAGACAACCCGTTTCATGAATATGGCATTCGAGTAACGGAACTTGCCGGCGCCGATTTCATCCTGAATGTAGTCATCAACAAAAAGCGGGAAATTGCCGGCGTATTTGCCGGCCACTTCAATGAAGCGCATCTGGCGGGCTGTGATCTTGTTCGTGAGCATTCGCTGATAAAGCTTGACCGCAGAATGGATGTGGTAATCACTTCAGGCGGAGGATTCCCTTTAGACGCAACTTTCTATCAAATCAGCAAGGCGCTCATCTGCGCCATGGGAATCGTAAAAAAAGGAGGAGACATCGTCGTTGCATGCGAATGCCGAGAAGGTCTCGGGAATCCTGAATTCTCTGAGATCCTGCATTCTACCGCAGATTATAAGGATTTTTGCGATCATTACTCGAACCCCTGTGATTTCACCATTGACCAGTGGTGCGCACAAAATATTTACGAGGCACTGGACCACGCCGGTCGGATTTTTGTATATTCGCCCGGGCTTTCAGAAAAAAATCTGAGGAAAATGGGTCTCGTGAAAATTGAAAACCTTCAGGATACAGTGGACGTCTTGATAAAAGAGGCCACGGATGTTGCAGTAAGCCCGGATGGTCCATACCTGGTGGGGACGGTATAAAATATAAAACTTAACCAGGCAACTCGAACTATTTTAAATGAACACGAGATTTGATTCCCTGATATGAAACCAAATTGCCACACCCCAAGAAAACTGTTGTTTTGCCTGTTTGCTCTAGGCTTCTTTTTCCTGACCACTCAGGCAGACGCATCCTGGCTGCTGGATACCGAAAAATTTCATATGTCGGTTCACGGACAGACATCCTGCCAGGAATGCCATGAAAATATTGCGGGGGCGGCGCTGCACCCAAACCCCCGGGATGTAAACAGAACAACATTAGATTTTTTTGATCCCGAAACCTGCTTTTCCTGCCACGATGAAGTCCCCGACAATCTCGAAAATGGCATACATGGAGATACAAAGGTCAAAGATCGCGAAAAATTCGCATCCTGCCTGAATTGTCATCAACCACACTACCAGAAGTCTGTAGCATTAAACCGGGAGCACTCACAGCAGAATAAACCAACCACTGAAAAAGCCGCATGTGGGAACTGCCATGAGAAAGAATCCGCGATACCTCCTTTTTCTCAGGAAGATCAGCAATGTCTGACATGCCACGGACCGGCCGACCCGGGAAGGGAAGAAGGGGGAAAAAGGATCACCGGGCTATGTTTCCACTGCCACGGCGATTCGGGGACGGAAGCACAAAACATTACGGGTTCGACCATCCCACAGATTGATAAAAACAGCTACAGAAATTCTCCACACGCTGAAATGCCCTGCACCGTCTGCCACACAAGTTCAACACGCTTCAGCCACAAAGAACAAAAACTTTTCTCCTGCACGAACTGCCACCTTCCCCATAACGAAAAAGTCACCCATGATGCCCACAGCAATATATCGTGTGAAGCATGTCACCTCAAAGAGATCGAACCTGTAAAAGATCGTGAAACCGGGCGCATTCTGTGGAAAACTCTTCGGAAACCTGGAGAGCCGTCCACTCTTCATCAAATGACCCTTACCGACAAGGGGGTGTCGTGCCGCCGATGCCATTTTCCGGGAAACCGGCTCGGGGCACCCGCAATGATCCTGCCCGCCAAGGGGCTCCTGTGCATGCCATGTCATGTGGCAACATTCTCGGCAGGAGATGCAACAACCGTTGTCGCGTTGATTGTCTTCTTTGCAGGAATTCTCTTTTTCATTCTGTGGATTCTTACGGGCGCGATCCCTGATTCTCCAAATCTCAACCCCTTCAGTAAATTCGTAGTGCTTTTATCCCGTGCACTGGGAACCGTTTTTTCCGGAAAAATCCTTCCCATCTCAAAAGTCATTTTCACGGATGTCCTGTGTCAAAGAAGACTCTTTCGCCGATCCCGTGTTCGATGGTTCATTCACGGACTCATCTTCTTCCCTTTCGTATTCCGTTTTTTCTGGGGAATAATCGCCTTGACAGGATCCCTGTGGAAACCCCAATGGTCCCTGTTCTGGGCCATGGTAAACAAAGACACCCCTATCACCGCGTTCTTGTTTGATATCACGGGCATCATGATCCTCATCGGTGTAGGACTTGCCTTTTTCCGCAGGCTAAAAGAGTACGGCTCCAGGGCCTCCGGGTTGCCCGGACAGGACCGATTCGCCCTGGGGCTCATTGGGAGTATCGTGGTCGTGGGATTTATTCTGGAAGGCATGCGAATCGCCCTGGCCGGTTATCCTCCCGAGTCTGGATATGCCTTTATAGGATATGCCATCGGCATGCTGTTCTCAGCACCCAACGGTCTCGTGGAAGTGTATGGATTTGTATGGTATATTCATGCCATTCTCACCGGAGCATTTGTCGCTTACCTTCCATTCAGCAAGCTGTTCCACATGATCATCGGACCGGTTGTCCTGGCAATGAATGCAGGTTCACCCCACGAGAGTGAAAAAAAATGAGGGCTCTATAATGGATGAATCGATAAGGCAGGCACTGATTGAAATCGTCGGTGCACAGAACTATACAAATAGCCTCATAGATATGGTGTCCTTTTCCTATGATGCTTCAGAACACAGCGGCAGGCCCGTGTGCGCTGTCTGGGTAGAAAGTGCGGAGCAAATATCAAAAATCCTGCAATTGGCCAACAGAGAAAAAATCCCCGTGGTGCCAAGAGGCGCCGGGACGGGACTGTCAGGCATGGCCGTACCAATCAAGGGAGGGGTTGTCCTCGACCTGACCAGGATGAATAAGATTGTCAGGATCAGCATAGAAGATCGACTGGCAATCGTTCAGCCCGGTGTCGTCTATGCGACTCTTGAAAAGACCTTGATTCCTTACGGATTTTTCTTTCCGCCCGATCCGGCCAGCGGAAAAGTCAGCACCCTTGGCGGCAATGTAGCCACCAATGCGGGAGGACTGAAAGGAGCAAAATACGGCACAACCAGGGACTATGTCCTTGGCCTCCAGGTAGTGCTTCCTGACGGGCGAATCATGAAAACCGGTTCCAAGGCCATGAAAAGCGTTTCAGGGTATGACCTGACCAGACTTTTCGTAGGTTCGGAAGGAACACTCGGAGTCGTTACGGAAATCATCCTCAAAATAAATCCAAAACCGACCGCCACAAGTACCGCTCTTGCTACCTTCGACGAACTGGCAGATGCCGGCAGCGCCATCAATGAAATCATGTACAGCGGCATTATTCCCAGCGCCCTTGAGATCCTGGGAAAAGAAACCATCATCGCCATCAACCAGAACACGGATTTGAACCTCCCTGAAGTTGACGCCATGATTTTAGCCGAAGCCGACGGGTATACCCCTGAAGAAACCGATTTCCAGATTAAAAAAATCATAGCGGTATTCGAAAAGAATCATCCAAAAGATGTCAAACTTGCGGAAAACGAAAAAGAAGTGGGGGAGTTATGGGCCGCAAGGAAATCGGCCTACGGAGTGTTAGCGAGAATCAAAACCCACTTCGTCCTGGAAGATGTAACCGTTCCCATGACAAATATTGCGCCACTCCTCAAAGGGATCCAGGATATCTCAAAAAAGCATCAGATCCAGATCGCCACATTCGGCCATGCAGGAGACGGCAATCTTCATCCCCAGATCCTTTACGACGGCTACGACCCGGACCAGGTGAAAAGAATGGAAGAGGCAACCACAGATCTTTTCAAACTCGCTATTGAACTTGATGGAACGCTTACCGGCGAACACGGTATAGGCCTGTCCAAGGCGCCTTTCATGACCCTGGAACATGATCCGGTAGCCATGGAAATAATGAGAAACGTAAAGAAGATGTTTGATCCCAACAACATTCTCAATCCCGGCAAGATGGCTCTGGAGGAATAATTAACCATGGGGAAAAAATACGACTTTGAAGAAAAATACAGGGAGCAAATCCTCCAATGCTCCAGGTGCGGTTTCTGCCAGGCGGTCTGCCCGGTATATGGGGCAACGTTACGCCCGGCCTTGAACGCCAAAGGAAAGATGCTGCTCCTGAAAGAAGTCATGGATGGGAAAATTGACCTGAATGATGAACTGATCGAGACCCTGTTTCAATGCACTACCTGCGCGAATTGTTTCCAAAACTGTCCATCAGGAGTGCCGGTTATGGAAATCATCAAGCAGGTGAGAAAAGACATGGTGAGCGTGGGATCGTGTCACCCCGCATTCAAGGGTATGAATGAGGTTCTGAAAAATCATACTAATATCTACGGGGAAAACGAACCTGAAGATTTCGAGAGGGAAAGGAACAAAAAGGCAGAATACGTCTACTTCATCGGTTGTGTAGGGTCCTACAGAGAAGATGAATCGACCATGGCCACGCTGAATCTGCTTGATCGCCTGCAGGTGGATTATACCCTCATAGATGAAGTCTGCTGCAGCGGAGTGCTTGAAGACGTGGGATACGAAATCAATGACGCTCTGGCCGCGAAAAACATAGACAGGATTCTGCATACGGGTGCAAAAACGGTGATTACGGGGTGCCCCTACTGCTACCGAACATTCAACAATAAGGCTCAGTATGACCAATTACTAAAAGAAGGGATTCAGGTAACCCACATTACCCAGTTCCTGCAAGACTTTGATTTTGGGATAACCACAGACAAACTTGTTACCTACCACGACCCATGCGACCTGGGCAGACATTGCGGCATTTACGAGGAACCTCGCAATACGATCCGGAAAATAGCCACCAATTTCATAGAATTGCCCGCTAACAGGGAAAATGCACTTTGCTGCGGAGCAGGAGGTGGCGTGAGAGGGGCCTACGCAAAAAATTCTATTGCCATGGCGCGTCGCAGGCTGGATCAGGTGGAAGAGGTGGGCGCCGACATTGTGTTGACGGAATGCAACTCCTGTGTCCATAACCTGGCCAATGCCAGATTAC
Source organism: uncultured Desulfobacteraceae bacterium (assembly GCA_964407525.1). GTDB lineage: Bacteria > Desulfobacterota > DSM-4660 > Desulfatiglandales > Desulfatiglandaceae > DUZB01. The sequence continues at coordinate 7,732 of CAYOWC010000045.1, forward strand.
GCAAGCAGAAATTCAGGATTTATAATACCACCCAATTCATTAATGAATTAATGGAAGAGGCTGAGTAAAGGGGCATTTAAACGGACTAATTACGCAACATGTTTTGAAAAAAGGAGGATAAAGGATGGAAATTCAGGGATATAACATGCCGGAAGAACTGTACTATGAAGAGAATCATTTCTGGGTAAAAGAAGAAGGAGACTTTCTTGTCATGGGAATGGATGATTTTGCCCAGACTATGGCGGGAGAAATTGTGTATATACAACTCCCTGATGACGGGAAAAAACTGAAGCTGGGCAAGAAATTTGCAAAAATTGAATCCGGCAAATGGCTCGGAAAAGTATATGCGCCTGTCAACGGGGAAATCGCCAGTGTCAATGAGGAATTGGAAACGAATCCGGGCCTGGTGAACGATGATTGCTACGGAACAGGATGGATTTACAAAATCAAACCCAATGATAAAAGCGAAATAGAAAATCTGATCCGTGGAAAAGAAGCTATTGAAAAATGGCTTGCAGCAGATATTGAAAAATATGCAGAAGAATAATAAAGATTATAGCGTTCGACAACTTCTTGAAATGGGGGCATGCACCAACTGCCAGATCTGTGCAGATGTGTGCCCTGCCGTATCCGCATCAGGAAACGGAGAGCTTTCTGCGATCTATCGCATGAAAGGCCTGAAAAAAGTATTGAACAGCAGGATGGGACTGCTTCAAAGACTGCTTGGCAGAAAAGCAAAACCGTCCGAAGAAGACCTGAGGGATTTCAGTAATACCGTATTCAGCTGCACCCTCTGCGGGAACTGTCAGGAAGTATGCCCCGTAGGCATTCATTTGAAAGATCTGTGGGTTTCCCTGCGGCAGGACCTGGTTCATTCCAACTGCTATCCTGCTAAAATAAACATGATCAGGAACAACCTTGAAGAAAGTAAGAACGTCTTCGACGAAGACAATGAAGAAAGGGCGGACTGGGTCGAAGACATGCGCGACCCGCCTGAGAACGGATATATAAAAGATCGAGCCGAACTGGTCTATTTTACTGGGTGTACCGCAGCTTATTTCCCAGTAGCACAAAAGATCCCGATTGCCCTGGCAGAGGTTCTGGATGCTTCAGGAGTAGACTTCACCCTGTTAGGCGAAGAAGAGTGGTGTTGTGGATTCCCCATGATAGGAGCAGGAATCAAAGATATGTTCGAACCTTTTAAAGAGCATAATCTTGAAGCCGTAAGGGAAAAGGGGGCAAAAAAAGTGGTCTTTGCCTGTCCCTCCTGCTACCAGATGTGGCGGGAACACTATCCCCATGAGTTTGAAATCGCCCATGCAACCCAGTTCCTCAATCAATTGATAAAAAGCAATCGTATCCCATTAGAAACGCTGCCCCTCACCGTAACCTACCATGATCCGTGCGATCTGGGGCGAGGAGCCCGGGTATTTGATGAACCAAGGGAGATCATCCGTTCAATCCCCGGCGTCAAGCTGGTCGAACTTTCGCGAATCCGCGAAGACTGTCAGTGTTGCGGTGGAGGAGGAAATCTTGAAATGATTGATGCCGGTCTTTCTGCGGAAATTGCCAAGCAAAAAATAGAAGACGTCATAGCCACCGGAGCACAAGCCGTAGTCACTTCGTGCCAACAGTGTGTGAGAACCATGCTGACTTACGTGCGGAGGAATAAAGTCCCCTTAGAAGTGATGGACATAGCCCAGCTTGTAAACCGAGCACTAAAAAAATAGTCAGCATAAAAATAATTTTCATCCGTAATTGAATGATGCCTACCATGGAAAAAAATCTTGTCACCATCTGCGTATTCGCTTTTTTCTTTCTTCTGATTCCGGGCCAAGTAAATGGGGAAACTTTGGAGAGGAAACATTTTGACTCCCCATCTCTTCAGGACGTCCTCAAGCAGAAGCAGTGGAAATCGACTACATTTGCAGAAAAAGCCCCGGGGAAACCCCATGGCTCTCGGAAAAAAAAAGAACCTGTAGATTCCCAAGAAATAATAGTTGAAGGAATCGACTTCAAAGTGGACAAATACGGTCCTGAGAAGATTCTGATTTATTTAAATCAATTCTATCTACCAAAAATCTTCGCTATCCAGGGAGAAAAACCAAGAATCGTAATTGACATAAAAAATGTTTTTTTCTGGAAAAACAAACCGGTGATACAAGTTGACGGTGTTTTTGTGAAAAAGATCAGAACTCACCTGCACTCCACTACCAAAAAACTTAGAATCGTGCTAGACCTGAATCCCTCCAAAAATTATGTGGCAGACCAGAGTTTCTTTAAAAAAGATAATATTTTCTGCATTACAATTGGCGCTGAAAGAGAAAATAAAACAGAGACAGATCTCAAAAAGTAGTTTAGCCGTTCACGGTTCACAGTTAACAGTTATCTGTTCACGATTGAAAAACGGTGGACTGCGAACGGGCCTTAACTGTGTATGGAATATCTTTCTCCATCGTCCCAAAGGGAAGGAGGCTATCAATGACAAAAAAATATGACGGAATCTCCGGCATATTTACAGGAAGCGTAGAAAAAATAGCCTCGATCAGAATAATCGTCCCTGTTGCCCTCACGTTCCTTCTGTTTACACTAAGTGTTTTCCTTCTGTTCATCCCTTCCGTAGAAGAGCAGATGATAAACCAGAAACGAGACATGATTCGGAATCTCACGGATACCGCATGGAGCCTTATCGCTCAATACGATCAGGATGTCAGAGAAGGAAAAATATCGTTAAAAGATGCTCAGGAACGCGTAATCAAAAGATTTTCCGGAATGCGCTACGGCCCTGAATTCAAGGATTATTTCTGGATTAATGACATGCATCCCGCCATGGTTATGCATCCTTACAGATCTGATCTCGTGGGGAAGGATCTGACGGAATTCGAAGACCCGAAGGGGAAACGGATTTTTGTGGAAATGGTCAAAAAAGTCCAACGTGAAGGATCCGGATATGTGGACTATATGTGGCAGTGGAAAGATGCTCCAGATACGATTGTTCCAAAACTTTCTTATGTGAAAGGTTTTGAACCTTGGGGTTGGGTAATTGGAACAGGGGTTTACTTGGAAGACCTCCATGAAGAAATCGGTGCCATCACAAAACGGCTTCTTCTTTTGTCCGGAGGACTTTTTCTCATCATTTTCGCCCTTTCATTTTACGTGGTAAGGGAAACGATCCGTTTTGAAAATAAACGTCGAATCGTTGAAAAAGACCTGATGGAAAGCGAATCCAGGTTCCGAGTTCTTGGTGAAGATGCTCCATTCGGAATCTCCATTATGGATGGGAACATGCGTTTCGAGTATTTAAATCCCAACTTTACGGAAATATTCGGGTACACGATGGATGACATCCCAGATAAAAACAGCTGGTTTGAAAAAGCCTACCCCGACCAAGCCTATCGCAAAAGGGTGGCTTCAACCTGGGAACAGGATTCCGAAGAGAGTACCGGTTCTTCTGAAGTAAAGCCAAGAATATTAACGGTTTGCTGCAAAAACGGTCAAGAAAAAATTATCCATTTCAGAGCCGTGCATCTCGAATCGAATAGGCAGTTGCTTACCTACGAGGACATCTCCGATCGTGCCAGTGCAGAAGACGCCCTCAAAAAAAGTGAACGAAAATTCATAGATCTCTATGAGGAATCCAAAAAATCAGAAGAGCTGTACCGTTCTCTTCTCCATTCATCCGCCGATGCCATCGTCGTTTACGACATGAACGGGCATACCCAATACGTGAGCCCTGTGTTCACACAGATCTTCGGATGGTCCCTTGAAGAGATTGAGGGAAAACATATCCCCTTTCTGCCGGAATCCGAAAAAGAAAAAACCATGAATCTCATCTTGGATCTGGTTGAGAAAGGGATTCCCTGTCGGGGCTTTCAGACGAAACGGTATACAAAAGATGGTCGAACTCTAAATGTCAGCATCAGTGCATCCAGGTATGTGGATCATGAAGAAAAACCTGCAGGAACGCTGGTTATCCTGAGGGATATCTCCGAAATGAAGGAACTTGAAGCACAGTTTCTGCAGGCGCAGAAAATGGAGTCCATCGGAACCCTCGCGGGAGGCGTTGCCCACGATTTCAACAACCTGCTCATGGCCATCCAAGGCAATGCATCTTTATTGCTTATGGAAAAAAGCCAAAAACATCCCGACTATCTCTGGCTGAAAAAAATAGAAAAATGCGTAATCGACGGAGCCAATCTCACGAGACAGATGCTGGGTTTTGCAAGGGGCGGAAAATATGCAGTGGAAACGACCAACATCAACACCCTCATAGAAAACAGCCTGGATCTTTTTAGCAGCACAAAAAAGGAAATCTCGTTATTTTCTGAATACGAACCGGACCTTACGGCTTCAGATGTGGACAAAGGGCAGATCGAACAGGTACTGATGAACATGTATGTGAATGCTTCCCACGCCATGCCGGAAGGAGGAGAACTGCATCTAAGGACACAAAATGTCACCCTTGGCACCAGTTTTACGGCTCCCTATAAGTCACAGCCGGGAAATTATGTAAGAATAGCCATTAGAGATACCGGTACAGGAATCATCCCTAAAAACCTTAAGCGGATATTTGATCCATTTTTCACCACCAAGGAATTGGGGAGAGGAACCGGATTGGGTCTGGCGTCAGCTTATGGAATTGTGAGAAATCACAAGGGATTCATCACTGTTGAAAGTGAGACCGGCAAAGGAACGGAATTCTGCGTTTACCTGCCTGCCGCTTCCTCAACAAAATCTGTCCGTAGAGCAATCCCAAGAAACAAAGATATTCTTGTTCAGGGAGAAGGAACAATCCTCTTGGTTGACGATGAGGAAATCATTCTGGAAGTGGGCGTACCAATTCTTGAAACATTGGGATACCAGGTAATCGTAGCAAAAAATGGGGAAGAGGCGTTGGAAACCTATCGTTTGAACGCCGGCAGGATTGTCCTGGTTATTCTTGACATGATCATGCCGGATATGAATGGAAGTGAGGTATTCGACAGGCTTAAAACCATGAATAACAGCGTGAAAGTGCTCCTTGCGAGCGGATACAGTATCGATGGTCCCGCAGCTGAAATCATGGCCCGGGGTTGCAGCGGGTTTATACAAAAGCCGTTTATCCCATCCAAATTATCGTCTCTTTTAAGAGACATCCTGGAGAAATAAGGCATCAAATATGCAAACAGACCTTCAAGGACAGATAGAAAAAATCACCTATAGCAACGATGAAAACGGCTTTACCATCGCGAAGCTGAAGGTACATGCCCAAAAGAATGCGGTAACGGTGGTGGGGAATCTTCCGGCACTGGCGCCTGGTGAAGAGTTGAAACTGAAAGGGGAATGGACGACCCACCCCAAATTCGGAGAACAGTTCAAAATAGCTCATTATAAAACCACTGTTCCTGCATCGGTGTACGGCATCAAAAAGTATCTTGGATCGGGGATGATCAAAGGGATCGGACCCGTTATGGCTAAACGCATTGTCAAAAAATTCGGTGCCCAGACCCTTGATATTATCGAAAATGACATTAAAAAGCTGGAGCAGGTAGCGGGGATAAGCCACAAAAGGATCTCCATGATACGTACCGCCTGGATTGAGCAAAAGGAGATCCGGGACGTCATGGTTTTCCTCCAATCCCATGGTGTAGGCCCGGGATATGCAACGAAAATATTTAAGCGATACGGAAATGGAACAATTCAAGTTGTTACCGCCAACCCTTACAGGCTGGCGACAGATATTTTCGGGATAGGCTTTGTAATTGCTGACAATATTGCCAAGAAGATGGGATTTGACCAGAACTCCCCGTTACGTGTGGAAGCCGGTCTATTGTATGTTCTTCAACAACTTGCAGACGAAGGCAATGTTTACTACCCGCTTGACCCGCTTATTGAAAAATGCAACGAAATTCTCAGTGTACAAAAAGATGTCGTCTTAAAAGCCATGGATTCAGCCGCCAGGGACAGAAAAATTGTAGTGGAAGACATGATTACGGATTCTGACCTTAAAGGAGAAAAAGAAAGTGTAAGGACAGTCTATCTTTCCCGATATCACACTTCCGAAACCGGGGCGGCAAACCATCTGAAAGCCCTGTTAACATCCCCGAAAATGATCCGCAGAATTGACCCTGAAAAGGCTGTTTCCTGGGTTCAGGAACAGTTATCCATGACCCTTGCGGAAAATCAGATACAGGCCATAAAAGGAGTTGCTCTCAACAAAGTACTGGCCATCACAGGAGGACCTGGAACAGGAAAAACCACGATCATCAATGCCATCCTGAAGATTTTCGCCCGCATGCATATCAGGATCATGCTGGCAGCCCCCACAGGGCGGGCTGCAAAAAGGATGACGGAAACCACCGGGTATGAAGCGAAAACCATTCACCGACTTCTGGAATACAGCATGCAGAATGGAGGTTTTCAAAAAAATGAATCAGAACAGCTTCACTGCGATTTACTGATTGTAGACGAAGCATCCATGATCGATACCATCCTGCTCCATCATCTTCTTAAAGCCATCCCTCTGCAGGCAACTTTTGTTCTTGTGGGCGATGTAAATCAACTTCCCTCAGTAGGGGCGGGAAATGTGCTCAAAGATATCATAACCTCGGGAACCGTTCCGGTGGTTACGTTAGACACCATATTCCGACAGGCTAAAAACAGTCGCATTGTTGTGAATGCCCACAGAATCAACGAGGGGCTTATTCCAGAAACCGAAAACACCGACCTAAAGAGCGATTTTTTCTTCATCGAGAAAGACGACCCTGAAACCGTCTTGAAAATCATCCTTGATCTGACCAGTGACCGAATTCCCAATCATTTCGGGCATAATCCCGTCAATGACATCCAGGTTATCACCCCCATGCACAAGGGCATTGTTGGTGCAGGCAACCTTAACCTTGAGCTGCAGAGGCGATTAAATCCAGGGGAAGGGGGCGTCAGTCGCGGAAACAGAATTTTCCGAACAGGCGACAGGGTCATGCAAACAAAAAACAATTATGAAAAGGAAATTTTCAACGGAGATATGGGCAGGATAACTCAAATCGACCCAGAAAAAAGGGAAGTAATCATCTCCTTTGATGGACGGAATATCATCTTTGATTTCAGTGATATGGACGAAATCGTTCTTTCTTACGCAATCTCAGTTCACAAGTCGCAGGGATCTGAATTTCCGGTCATAATCATCCCTGTATTGACCCAGCACTATATTATGCTGCAGCGAAACCTTCTTTACACTGCCGTTACCAGAGGCAGAAAACTCGTGGTGCTTGTGGGAACCAGAAAAGCCATTGCCATTGCCGTGAAAAACGACCGGATGAGGAAACGGTACACATTTCTTTCAGAAAGATTAAAGACTGCAAAAGGCATCTCCATCTGAAAAGAACGGTACACCGCCCACAAAACAGTTGATGAATTCGGGATTCTTCGAAGAACATAAAAGCAGTTTATTCTTTTCCATAAGCACGGCATTTACTATTAGTAAGTTAACTTTGCGAGCTTTGCGTCTTTGCGTGAGATTTTGATTTATTGCGAGATTATTTATTTTTGAAAGGAAAACTTCATGCTCGAAATTTTTCACAAAGGCGGATATGTCATGTATCCGCTTCTGTTCTGTTCCCTCGTTGCCCTCACGGTAGTCATTGAACGAATCCTTTTCTGGATGAAAGAGGATATGAGGAGAGATCAAAAACTTGTAGACAGAGTTCTGGAGCTTTGCCAGAAAGGCGACTGGGACGAAGTCAAAAAATCCGTAGCCGGCTCACGGGATTACATTATAAGAATCCTGATCACGGGAATTCTCCATAGGGATTTTTCAATGATCAAGGCTATGGAATCAGCAGCCGCGGAAGAAATAAAAAGGATGCGTCGATATATGACAGTCCTGGATACCATGATTACAGTGGCGCCTCTTCTCGGAATTTTCGGGACAGTAATCGGAATCATCTCCTCCTTCGATCTTCTTGGAAGCAGCGGAATTGAACATCCTCAGGCCGTAACAGCAGGCATTGCACAAGCACTCATCACAACTGCAGCGGGTCTTGGCATTGCCATCTTTTCCGTTTTTCCCTATAATTATTTCAACTCACGAGTGCAAAGCGCCGTGATAAGCATCGAAAGATACGCAACCAGCCTTGAAATCGTCTATGAAAAACTGGCAAAGGATTCCTGTGACGAGAAAGACAAATAACCATGAAAATTAATTTCGACTCCGGAAAGCAAGCCAGGATAGAAATGCTGCCTCTCATTGATATTGTATTTCTCCTCCTGGTGTTCTTTATTTACGCCATGCTTTCAATGGCGGTTCACAAGGCGCTTCCAGTAAAACTTCCAGGGTCAAGTACCGCCAAAATTGACAAACAGGCCATTCTTTCCGTAACCGTGGATGCAAAAGGAAATATTTATATTGACAAAGAGCCTGTGCCACTCCAGTCACTTTCAGCCTTTCTTGAAGTAAAGGCATCCAGAACCAAGGATGCAGGTGTTTTACTTTTCGCCGACAAAAACCTTCCATACCAGGAGCTTTTCCGTGTTCTCGATCAGATAAACCTGGCGGGTATCGATCAGGTATCCCTCGAAGCTGAGACGGATTACAAGAAGTGAAACGTGTTTTTTTAGCAGCTGCTCTGGCGTTTGCACTGCATGGACTCCTCTTCTGGATAAGCCCCGTTCTCCTTGGGAAGAAAAACGTCCATAAAACACAAAAACGTACGGTAACACTCAACCTGACTACTCGGAAAACTCCTGCACCAACGCCAAAACCACCTTCTCCCGTACCCACAGCTGCAATGGACGAAACCGCCTCCAAAGTTCAGAAATTATTAAAAAAACATGAGGTCAAACAGAAAACGGTAAAGAATCCTCCGCCAATCCCAGAAGTGGAAAAAGTTCCAACACCTGAAAAAACAATCCCTCAGACAGTAAAGAAAAAAACACCTCCGATACCGGAAAAGAAAAAAACCACACCAAAAAAAAAGCTGCCCCCCATATCTGAAAAGAAAGAGCTTACGCCAAAGAAGAAGATAGCGCCTCCTCCGAAGAAGATCACCAAGCCGGAAAAAAAGCCGGCCAAGAAAAAAGAGGACGTCAAAGTAGTGCAACCGCAGAAACCTCTTCCGCCGAAACCCGCAAAAAAAGCTCCTGAAACTAAATCTAAGACACTAGAAAAAACGAAGAGGGACCCTTCACGTTCGAAAAATATTGAGACCTCAAACAGGCAAGCCGCCCAGTCGGTAAACCAGAACAGCCGGACTCCTGTCACCGCCCCATCCCCTTCTTCAAATCCTGACATAAAGGAAATCCAGAAAACTATACCCGGTTATAAGAACAATCCTGCACCTGCGTACCCCAGGAAAGCACGAAGGCGCGGATACAAGGGAACTGTTGTCCTGAATGTCTTGGTAAGCGAAAAAGGTGCTGTGATGGGGGTACGCCTCTCAAAATCCAGCGGGCACAAGATACTTGACAGAGCGGCGGAAACAGCGGTCAGGGAATGGATTTTTGAACCAGGCACCGTAGGAACAAAAAAAGTTGAGATGTGGGTCAACGTCCCTGTCCGTTTCGATCTGAAATCCAGGTGACGCTCAGGCAAACAATATTATGATTTCTATTGCAAACACCATTATTCCCATTTTTCTCATTATTCTGCTGGGGTGGTTTCTTCGTTCAAGAAAATTTGTATCAGCCGAAATTCTTGTTCCTCTTAATCGCCTGGTATATTATCTTGCCATCCCCGCAATGATTTTCAAAGCACTGGCAAATGCCTCATTCTCGGCATTTTTTAATCCCACTCTACTTGCAGCCACCCTTGGACCGATTATTATCGTCTTTTTTATCGCACTCTTCTTCGGCTTTGTATTTTCCGTAAAACGGGAACTCATGGGCACCTTTGTTCAGAGCTCATTTCATGGCAATCTGGGATATATCGGCTTTGCCGTGAGTTATTATCTGTTGGGTGAAGAGGGATTGACCATGGCAAGTGTCCTCTCCGGATTTATAATGCTTTTACAAAACTTCCTCGCGGTTCTGGTACTCCAATTTTTTTCCGGAACCGTGGACAACCCCAGAGGCGTATGGTTCTTCATAAAAAAGATATGGGGGAACCCTGTCATCCTATCTGCTATAGCAGGAATTGCCTTTTCGGTTCTGGAAATCCCCATCGGAACCACCATAGATAGAAGCCTTGGAATATTGAGTGGTATGGCTCTTCCACTGGGTCTGTTAGTCATTGGATCCTCCATCTCCCTCAAACTCGTGCGGGCGCATATAGGCGTTTCTTTTCTGGCGGGCGTTTTCAAACTCCTTTTGCTTCCCGGCATCGGCCTCGCAGCCTATTCACTTTTTAGAATTCCACCGGAACAGCTTGTACCGGGAGTAATCCTTTTAGCCTGTCCAACTGCAACCATTACCTATATCATGGCGGGAGAGATGAAAGGATCCACTAGTCTGGCGTCTTCAGCCATTTCCATGAATACGCTCCTTTCGGGTTTAACCTTCTTCTTCTGGCTCGGTCTCCTTACTTGATCTATATAGGTGTTGATATCTTTTCAAAGGGTATTATGATATTGTTGAATTTTTGGGCTTGGTCCTAACATCGGCCATTAGGGCAGTTTTCTTACTCCTAATCTTAATCGTAATCCTAATCGAATAGCCCTGGAATAGGTTCAAAGGAGTATGATTATGATTATGAACTGCTGAACGAATTTTTGGATAATCGTATCAAGTGGGCGAAGTTAGAACCAAACCCGAATTGTTTTCAAGAAAATGACACAAAAAAACGGTCATTCATGGATAGAAACACAATATTCTACAAAACCTGAACGGATGGATAACGAATGAAAAACTCTCCTCAAAACCCGATACCGAAACTACCTGATTATCATTTCCATACGAGTTTATGTAAACACGCAAAAGGAGAACTGCGAGATTTCCTGAATTCGGCAGGAATCAAAGGAATACCTGAAATCTGCTGTACCGATCATGCACCGAATCCAGATGGTTTCGATTCGGAGAACCGCATGGATCTGAAGCAATACCCATTGTACCGAGCCGCGTTTGAAGAGCTGAAAGATTCCGACTTCCCCAAAATTCTTTTCGGTATTGAAGCCGACTATTACAACGGATGTGAGATTTTCCTCAAACAATGGCTCACTGAAGAGCCATTTGATTTCGTATTAGGGTCTGTTCATTCCATCGAAGGCTGGGGATTTGACAATCCCGCAGAGCGCCATCTCTGGGACTCTGCTGATATTTCAACAACCTGGAAGAACTATTTTTCAGTAATTACAAAACTTGTGGATACAGGACTTTTTGATGCCATAGGCCATCTGGACCTCCCAAAAAAATTCGGGCATCGGCCTCCGGACAAAGCTCTGAAGGAGATGACTGCCCCCCTGTTGGACCGCATGGCAATCTCAGGGATTGGGATAGAAATCAACACATCAGGATTAAGGAAACCGGTAAAAGAGATCTATCCCTCACCTCTCATCCTCAGAATGGCATGTGAACGTGAGATTCCAATCTGCTTCGGTTCAGATTCTCACAACCCGAAGGAAATGGGATTCGATTTCGAAAGCGCGCTTGCCATGGCCCGTGAAGTATCATACACTCATTACTTCAGGATAAAAAACAGAAAGAAAAAAATGGTCCTTCTCCCGGAGACGGACTGAGGAATCTTGCCAAGCGGGTAGGAGTTACATGGATGAGGAAGAATACAATAGAAAGCTTTCGGAGTTACGGGTACTGAAAAGTATTCAGGAATATCAGAATTCCGACAGCGACCGCAAAACCGCTCTGCATCCAATCAGGGTTCCTCACGAACTTCTCTATGAGGCTTTAAAGCTTCATGGACCGGAAAACGCAGACAACCTGATTCATCATATCTTCAGGCTGGGTCTGGATCTATGGAGCGAGAACTTCTTCAACAATGCCTTCGGGACGAAACAAGCCCTGCAAAATTTCATCGAACAGGTAAAAGACAGGAAACCCGATACTCGGAGAGAGTAAGGGTATGGGAAAGTCTATTTTGGTTTGACTATCAGCACCTGCCCGGGAAAAATCATACTGCGAGAATTGAGCCCGTTCATGCGGAGTAGCTTTTCAACAGACAACCCGTGTTTTTGAGCAATCGTATAGGGCGAGTCCCCTTTCATGACCGTGTACCCACCCGCCACTACTACCGGTGTGGGACTCTGTACTTTTACCGTATTTTTTGGTTTTGGCATCTTCAGGCGCTGGCCGATACTCAGTCGAGAACTCCTCAGTCCGTTCACCGACTTGATGGCCTTTGTGGTGGTTCCGAATCGGTTGGCGATTTTCCAAAGTGAATCACCCTTTCGAACCACGTATATCTTCGGACTTTTTTCTGCAACCCGCTGCTTTTGAGGTGAGGATATGTGTTTCCCTGCGGATGCGTATCGTTTTCCCACAGGAATTTTCAATTTCCAACCCACCTTCAGATAACTCGTCCTGCGAAGGCCATTCAACCCCATAATGGCCCCAACACTTGTCCTGTACTTTTTCGCAATGCCCGAAAGAGTTTCTCCTTTTCGCACACGATGAACCACATAATCGGGTACCGGAGGGCGCCACTGGGGCAGCTTTTCGAATACAGAGGCAAACAAATTGCCTTTTCCCTGGGGCACACGGAAAGAGTATGCACCTGGAGGGGTTGAACTGTACCGCAAATCCGGATTCAGAGATCTCAGTTCTTTGTACGAAACACCGATTTTTTTGCCTATAGTTTTCAGACTTACTTGTTTATCGGTAACAACCACATCGGTTTTAATCTCTTTGTCAACAGGGGGCAGTACAAAACCATACCCGGCGGGATCTTTCAGAATATGCAACACGGCAAGGAATTTAGGCACATAAAAGGCAGTCTCAGAAGGCAGCTTTCTGTAAAGATCCCAAAAGTGGTCAAGATAATTAATTCGCTGGGTTTTGATGCATCGAAGCACCCTCCCCTCCCCGCAATTGTAGGCGGCAAGGACAGTATACCAGTCTCCAAATATCTGATGCAGATCTTTCAGGTAGGCAATTGCAGCAGCGGTGGCTTTTTCCGGGTCCATTCTCTCATCAACCCATCTATCCCTGTTGAGGCCGTACCGATACCCAGTGGATGCGATAAACTGCCAGAGCCCAAGCGCCCTGGCGCTGGAAAGCGCTCTCACCTTAAATCCACTTTCGATGAGCGGAAGCCAGGAAAGTTCCGCCGGAAGTCCCGCCTCTTTTAACGCCTTCAAGATAGCGGGACGATACTGACCTGAACGACGGTAAGCATTGAGAAAACCTTTCTTCTCCCGCCTCTGGAAAAGCCTGATCGCCTTTTCCACATGATTGTTCATATCCAGAGGGATGGCATTATGAAGGCCATTAGCCACAGTATATCTCGAAGCATAGACTTCCATGATCCTTTTGGATATCGTGACGCGAAGATCATCTCGCTGCTGCAGAATGTCGGCGGATTTTTCCGCATTCACCTGCAGGATAAGCGCATAGGCTTCATCCAGTGCTTCAATGGCATGGTCCAGGTCTCCCTGATCCCAGAAATCATTGGAAATTTGACAGAATTCCAGTGCAGAATCAAGCAGCTCCTGGTCTGACTTTTTCTTTGCTTCGGTCCCATTCGAAGCCGGAACGTCCTCCTCGTCCAGAGAATCGTCATGGGTCTTTTCAATAATAGCAGGTGCGGAGATATTTTCTTTCACATGGGTAGTATTCTGGGAAGAGGTTTCCTTTTCCTGCACGCTGGGCAGAGGAGATTTTTTCCAGTATGTGGAAGACTCAGCAGGGATTTGTTTGATCTCAGATTTTTCGCCTGGTTCATCAAGGGAAGTTTTCACCTGATTTGAACCAGAAACACAACCTGCAAAAAACAGAAAGAAAGCGAGAAGCAAAACTCCACCAATGTTATAAATCAGAAACTCGGAATTATTTTTCATGGTCACCATAGGCTGAAAACT
>CAYOWC010000045.1:21771-23042 GCA_964407525.1 uncultured Desulfobacteraceae bacterium
CCTCAAAAGGGCGATGAGGTTTTTTCTGTTATTCAAATCCGGCTGATCGAGAACTTTTTCATGCAGTTCTTTCAAAATTCTCCCCACCTCAGGCCCCGGTAAAAGGCCCGTTTCCGCCATAACCGTTCGACCATTAACGGCAAGATTATTTCTCAGTACAACATTTCTTGATTCCAGTTGCGCTCGAACCCGATTTTTCAGCTCTGCCAGCGTTTTCATCTGCAATTCACACTCGGTGTGGGTGGTAAGATCAGCTTCTCGCAGCGCAAACAGGTCCCAAATCAGAGGATCTCCCACTTTTCTGATCAGTCTCCTTACAGCTCCATCGCTCCACGCTGAATCATAAAAGATCAGGTGGTGCTTTATAAGATGGGTGACTTTTGAAATCACTGCGCCGCTGAATCTGAGCCGGTCCATGATTTCTCCCGCCAAAAAGGCGCTTTCCTTTTCGTGTCCATAGAAGTGCCATTCCCCATCAATTTTCCGGCGAACGCGTGGTTTAGCGATATCGTGCAGGAGCGCCGTTAGTCGCAAGTCAGGATCAGGCATGATGCTGTCGACCGTTTTGAGGATATGTTTAAGGATGGTATATCGGTGATATGTATTTTGTCTCTTAAAACGTCCCTCCTGAAGTTCCGGAAGGAACTCCTTTAAGATATTTGTTTTGATCATCAGATTAAACGAAGCCGACGGCTTCTCGGACATCAATATCCTGATTAGCTCATCCCGGATCCTTTCCTGCGCTATCGATTTCAGCAGGTTGGCAAGATCACCCATCGCCACCAGCGTATTTCTTTCAATACAAAACCCTGTTTCAGAGGCGAATCTCACAGCGCGAAGAAGTCGTAAAGGGTCTTCCCGGAAACGGGCATGAGGGTTTCCGGAAGCTCTGACAACATGCTTCATCAGATCTCTTTGCCCCCCACAAGGATCAAAGATCCCTCCTGTTTCCTCATCAAGAGCCATGGCATTGATCGTAAAATCCCGGAGACAAAGGTCTTCCTCGATATTTCCTTTTTCTCCCCTGAAGGTTGTTATCTCAAAGGTCTGTCCATCGCTCACGAGGGAAACGGTATCGTGTTTGAGACAAAACTGTTTTTGTTCCTTAAAGATTTCCCGGATCAATTCGGGTGATGCGGATGTAGCCACATCCCAATCTTTCACAGGCTTTCCGCGACAGATATCTCTAACAGCTCCTCCCACAACATAGCCCTGGCATCCGGCTTTCTTTAGTTTTTCAAGGATGAACCGAACGAATGGTGGAATTTCAG
>CAYOWC010000046.1:0-22580 GCA_964407525.1 uncultured Desulfobacteraceae bacterium
CCATGGAAAAGGAACTTCGGTTCGCTATTCGAGAGGGTGGCCGGACGGTAGGCGCCGGTGTAATCAGTGAGATTATCGAGTAATGGAGAAGGGAATGTTAACAAACCAGAAGATCCGTATCAGTCTCAAGGCGTACGATCACAAGCTGCTGGATCAGTCTGCCATGGAGATCGTGGAGACTGCCAGGGATACCGGGGCGAGAGTTGCCGGGCCGATTCCGCTTCCTACCGTTATTAATAAATATTGTGTTCTGAGATCGCCCCATGTGAACAAAAAATCAAGGGAGCAGTTTGAAATAAGGACCCATAAGCGGCTGCTGGATATACTGGAACCAACCCAACAGACAGTGGATTCGCTGATGAAACTGGACTTGGCAGCAGGGGTGGATGTGGAAATCAAACTTTAAGCACATTACTGTTTAAAGCAAATGCCCGTGTGGTCTGTTTCATGCGTTCAGTGTAATCCGGGAATCGGTCAAGGGTGAAAAATAGTTTGGAGCTGAATCGATATGGTCAATAAACTGTTTGGCAAAAAAATAGGGATGACGAGGTTTTTTCTGGAAGAGGGAAAAAGTGTTTCTGTGACCGTTCTGGAAGTGGGACCTTGCGTGGTGATTCAGAAAAAGACGCTGGACAAAGAAGGGTATAGTGCTATCCAGGTAGGATATGGAAAGAAAAAGGAAAGCCGTGTAAATAAACCCCTAAAAGGGCACTTCCAGGTTGCTGGAGAGAAAGTCTTCGAACAACTACAGGAAATCAGGGTCGATGACACTGATTCCTTTGAGCTGGGCCAGGAACTGAATCCGGACGTTTTTAACATTGGCGAGACTGTGCACGTAAGGGCCATAAGTAAAGGTAGGGGATTTGCCGGTGTTATGAAACGATGGGGATTTGCCGGAGGCAGAAAAACTCACGGCTCGCGTTCTCACCGAGTACCGGGTTCAATTGGCTGTAGTGCTACCCCGGGCAGAGTCATCAAAGGTAGAAAAATGCCGGGAAGGATGGGGCAGCAGCGTGTAACGGTGAAGAATCTGAAAGTTGTTGATGTCAGACCTGAAATGGGGGTCATTCTTGTTAATGGACCTGTTCCGGGGGCAATCAATAATAGGGTCGAGATCTGTAAGGCTTAGAGGTTTCTTTTCTTTTTAAGTAGGTTCGATTATTCACAGCAGGTCGAGGACCTTTAACAAATAGAGGCAAAACATGGCAGTTGCGGATGTTTATAATCTAAAAAATGAGAAAATCTCCGAAGTGGATTTGCGAGATGATATCTTTTCAGTGCCGGTTAAGGTAGATGTACTTCACCAGGTTGTGGTAAGCCAGCTTGCAGCGCGTCGATCTGGGAACGCTGTTGTGAAAACGCGCGCTCAAGTGAAAGGCTCCGGCGCCAAATTATGGAGGCAAAAAGGAACCGGTCGCGCAAGAGCCGGTAATGCTGCTTCTCCAACCCGAAAGGGGGGGGGAGTTGCTTTTGGCCCTTCACAACGGAGTTATAAGAAAAAGATAAATAAGAAAGTCGGAAAATCTGCCCTATGCATGGCGCTCACCGATAAAATGCAAAATGAGCAGCTTACGGTGGTCGATAGTTTCGACCTTTCGCAAATTAAAACTAAAGTTTTCGCGGATGCAATGAGCGCGTTTGATGTTAGAGGTGCTTTGATCGTCACTGGACAAAAATCGGAAAACCTTGAAAAATCTTCAAGAAATGTTCCGCGTATTAAGGTAATGCCGCACGAGGGGATGAATGTGTATGATATACTGAAATACGACCATCTTTTCCTGGAGCAGTCTGCCATCGAAAAAATAGAGGAGGCCTTGGTTGCGTAGTGGATATACATCAGGTTATTAGGGAACCACATATCACTGAAAAGGCGAATCTTCAGAAAACCGACACAAACCAGGTATCCTTTAAGGTACATAAAGGGGCGAACAAAATTGAAATCCGTAATGCGGTAGAAACCCTTTTTAAGGTTAAAGTTCTTGAAGTAAGAACGATGAATGTGAAAGGGAAAAAGCGCCGGGTTGGTCGGAATATTGGAAGAAAGTCGCATTGGAAAAAGGCAGTGGTTAAACTGGCCGAGGGAAAAAATATTGAATTTTTCGAAGGAATGTAATCGATAAGGTATTGAATTGGTTGTTTAATGAATGCTTTATCGACGTAGTTTCTATGAAGTGGAGTAGACCATGGGTATCAAAACAAACAAGCCAACCTCTCCGGCGAGAAGATTTCAAACACATTCTACCTTTGAGGAATTAACTACTGACAAACCGGAAAAAAGCCTACTTAAGGCTTTGCGGAAAAATGGTGGTAGAAACGCCAATGGGCGTTTAACAGCCAGGCATCGCGGGGGCGGACATAAGCGCGCCTACCGGATTATAGATTTCAAAAGGGACAAAGATGGGATTCCAGCGAAAGTAGCCACGGTTGAGTATGATCCAAATCGGTCTTCAAATATTGCGCTTCTGCACTATATTGATGGAGAAAAGAGGTATATCATCGCTCCGCACAAACTTTATGTGGGAGATCAGGTGATGTCAGGTGCAGGGTCGGAAATCAGAGTTGGAAATGCACTACCACTTCGAGAGATCCCTCTTGGTACGCATATCCATAATATCGAACTCAATGCCGGGCATGGGGCGCAATTGTGCAGAAGCGCTGGAAGTTATGGTCAGCTTATGGCAAAAGAAGGGCGATATGCCCAGATTAAGCTGCCGTCCGGAGAGGTTCGAATGGTTACACTGAATTGTAAATCGACTGTTGGCCAAGTTGGAAATCAGGACCATGAGAACATTTCGATCGGCAAGGCGGGAAGAAATAGATGGCTAGGAAAAAGACCGCGCGTTAGGGGCGTTGCCATGAATCCGGTTGACCATCCGCATGGTGGTGGTGAAGGAAAATCGTCCGGTGGTCGGCATCCGGTAACGCCATGGGGAGTTCCAACAAAAGGTTTTAAGACTCGCGTCAAAAAAGCCAGCGATAAACTGATCGTAAAAAGAAGAAGCAAATAAGGTGAACTGCGTTATATAGATAGACAGGAGGAAGGGCGTTGCCGAGATCTTTAAAAAAAGGACCTTTTGTTGACGGGCACTTAGTGAAAAAGGTAGAACAGACCAGCGGATCCATGAGCAGGAAAATAATTAAAACCTGGTCAAGAAGGTCAACGGTTCTTCCTGAATTTGTAGGTGTTACCTTTGCTGTTCATAATGGAAAGAAATTCCTTCCTGTTTTTGTGTCTGAAGATATGGTTGGGCATAAATTGGGCGAATTTTCTCCTACTCGTACATTCTATGGACATGCCGGGGATAAGAAGAGCAAACTGAAAGGCAAAATGAAGTAGAGCAGTAGGAACGATTGTCTGGCTCTGCATTATAGCGGCCAGTCCTACGGTTTCAACTTAAATTAAATTCATGGACAGTATTGAAGAGAAAAATGGAAACAAGGGCTATAGCAAGATTTGTTAGGATTTCCCCCCAAAAGATCAGACTGGTCATTGATCAGGTAAGGGGAAATAAGGTGGAAGAGGCGTTAAACAAACTTACGTTTGCTCCTCAAAAAGGGGCTCGAATACTGGAAAAGGTGATCAAATCTGCTGTAGCAAATGCGCAGGAGAACTCCGGTATGGATGTTGATTCGTTGGTCATCGTTCGAGCCTATGCAGACGAAGGACCTTCACTGAAAAGATGGAGGCCTCGCGCTCTTGGGCGTGCTACGAGAATTATAAAGAGAACAAGCCACATTACGGTTGTCGTGGACGAAGGCTGAGCAACCATTGGTTTTTGATAAAGGGCTTTTCTGATCACACTGGAGGTGTATATTGGGACAAAAAGTTCATCCGATAAGTTTTCGGCTGGGAATAACCAAGACTTGGGATTCTAGATGGTTTGCAGGAAAGAATTACAGCGATTTTGTCCTGGAAGACTATAACATCAGGAAATTTCTTAAGAAGAGAGTAGCCCAGGCTGGTGTATCGAAGATAGAGATCGAAAGGGCTGCCAATAAGGCCCGGATCCGAATGTATGTGGCGAGACCCGGTATCGTGATAGGGAAAAAAGGGATCGAAATTGAACGGCTCAAAGGCGATCTTGAAAAACTCATCAAAAGAGAAGTTATTTTAGATATCCAGGAAGTAAGGAAAGCTGAAGTAGATGCGCAACTGGTCGCTGAAAATATTGCCATGCAGTTAGTGAGACGGGTGGCATTCAGAAGAGCTATGAAAAAGAGTGTTAGTTCCGCTTTGAGATTTGGGGCTCAAGGTATCAAGATATCTTGCAGTGGGCGCTTAGGCGGTGCTGAAATGGCGAGAAGGGAATGGTACAGGGAAGGCAGAGTTCCACTCCATACACTCAGGGCTGATATTGACTATGGATTTGCTGAAGCGTTCACGACATATGGTGTGATCGGTGTGAAGGTTATTATATTCAAAGGCGAGATTTTGCCGGAGAAGAACAACTAAGGAAAAGGTACTTTTTATGCTTAGCCCAAAAAAAGTTAAATTCAGGAAAAAGCAGAAAGGAAGAACCAAGGGCAAGGCCTACAGGGGCAGTTCTCTCGAGTTTGGGGACTATGGATTGCAGGCCCATGAATGCGGCCTTATGACTGCTCAGCAGATAGAAGCGGCAAGAATTGCCGTAACGCGACATGTCAAGCGTGGCGGAAAGGTGTGGATCAGAGTATTTCCTGATAAACCTATTGGAAAAAAGCCTTTGGAAACGAGAATGGGGAAGGGTAAAGGTTCCCCTGACAACTGGGTGGCGGTTATTAAGCCGGGTAGAATAATTTATGAGCTGGAAGGTGTCACTGAGAGTGTTGCCGGAGAGGCTTTTCGTCTTGCAGGGCATAAACTCCCGTTCGCTACTAAATTCATAATGAGGAGAAAGTAGTTTATGAAGGCCAATGAATTAAGGGATTTGAGCGTGGAGGAATTGAAAGAAAAAGAACAGGAATCAGGGCGTGAACTGTTCAATCTCAGGTTTCAGAAGGCTGCGGGGCAGCTAGGAAATACAGCCATGATCCCTAAGACAAAGAAACATTTGGCCCGAATAAAGACCGTCCTCAGGGAAAAAAATATCTCAGGGGCCAGGCTATAGAATGAGGTAGTGATGACAGAACGTGGACTTAAAAGAAAGCTGGTCGGCACCGTCGTAAGTAACCGTATGGACAAGACAATCGTTGTCCTCGTCGAGCGATTGACTAAACATCCAACGTACGGAAAATACGTGCGAAAACGGTCAAAGCATATGGCCCATGATCCCCGAAATTCGTGTGAGATTGGGGACAAGGTCAAAATTATTGAAAGCAGACCTTTCAGTAAGCGGAAAAGATGGCAAATTGTTGAAATACTAGATAAGAGTTACGTTGACTAATCGTCCAGTGGATGGATTCATCGGGGTTGACTAATGATACAGACAGAAACCAGATTAAGGGTGGCGGACAATTCCGGGGCCAAACAGGTAGCTTGTATTAAGGTGCTGGGGGGATCCAAGAGAAGGTACGCTGGTGTTGGAGATATAATCGTTGTTGCCGTGAAAGAGGCCATGCCTAATTCCAAGGTAAAAAAGGGCGATGTTGCAAAGGCAGTTATTGTCAGAACCGCTAAAGAAATCAGGCGTGCGGATGGCTCACATATTAAATTTGACGATAATTCAGCGGTTTTGATTAACCAGCAAAGTGAACCCATCGGGACTAGGATATTTGGTCCTGTGGCCAGGGAATTGAGGGCAAAGAAATTTATGAAAATTATTTCCTTAGCCCCAGAAGTACTCTGAAACTAAGACAACTGTCATGTTTTGAAACAGAGATGTTCTAAGCAGGGAGCAATAAAGTGAGGAAGAAACATCCCTTAATAAGGAAAGACGACAAAGTCGTTGTTATTTCCGGAAAAGAAACCGGAAAAATTGGAACGGTTCTGAAAGTCGATGCCGAGAAACAGCGTGTGATTGTCGAAAAAGTGAATGTCGTAAAAAAACATGCAAAGCCAAGTGCACAGAATGCCCAGGGAGGCATCATCGAAAAAGAGGCCTCTATACATATTTCAAATATTATGATTGTGTGTAATAAGTGCACGGATCCGACACGGATCGGAATGCGACAACTCGAAGATGGATCTAAGGTTCGCGTATGCATGAAATGTAAGGAGCCGATGGATGGTTGATGTCTGTTGTATGTATCGTTGCCCGTATGGTGGGTCGCGACAAGGACAGAAGCAGTTCAATTACCAACCTGAAGAGATATGTGGTTTATCTTTAAGGAGGAATCGTTGTCTCAACTGAAAGAAAAATATCAAACTGAAATTGTCCCCGCTATGATGGAGACATTCGAATATCAAACCATCATGGCTGTCCCACGGATTGAAAAGGTCGTACTAAATATGGGCTTGGGGGAAGCTATTCAAAACATTAAGATTCTCGATGCTGCGGTGAAGGAACTCAGTATGATTGCCGGTCAAAAGGCATTAATTACCAAAGCTAAAAAATCGATTGCCGGTTTTAAGTTGAGGCAGGGTATGCCCATTGGATGCATGGTAACCTTGCGTCGTCAAAAAATGTATGATTTTCTTGATAAGCTGTTTAATGCTGCCTTAGCCAGAGTAAGAGACTTCAGGGGACTTTCGAATAAGGCTTTTGATGGTAGGGGAAATTGCAGTATAGGTGTGAAGGAATTCATCGTTTTCCCTGAAATCGACTATGACAAGGTGGAAAAAATGAAGGGGATGAATATCTCTATCGTGACATCCGCCAGAACCGACGCTGAAGGGCTGTTCTTGTTAAAAGAATTGGGTATGCCATTTCGTAATTAGGCTTTTTAGGAAGAGAGGGAGGTTGTTTTGGCAAGGACGTCGCTGATCGTGAAGGCTAAGAGGAAACAGAAGTTTTCAACCCGGCAGTACAATAGGTGCCCTATCTGTGGCCGAAGCAGGGCATATCTCCGGAAATTCGGATTGTGCCGGATATGCTTTCGAACCCTTGCGTCGAGAGGTGAGATTCCCGGCGTTGTGAAGTCGAGTTGGTAAGCATAATAGTTCAAAATAACGTTCTGAGAATGACTGCTGCAAAAAGAATGTGGAGGACAGGCAGATAATGACGATGACAGATCCAATAGCGGACATGCTGACGAGGGTAAGAAACGCCCTTAGAGCTTCACATGAACTGGTTAATATTCCAAGTTCAAAACTGAAGATAAACATCGCCAAGGTCCTTAAGTCCGAGGGATATATAAGGAACTTTAGACTGATTTCTGATGGTCAGCGTAAATTTATTCGTGTTTTTCTGAAATATGATAAAGACGGTGATCCCGTGATTGAAGGAATCAAACGAATAAGTAAACCGGGCTGCAGGACCTATGCAGCCTCTGACAAGATCCCCAATGTCTTGAATGGATATGGGATTGGAATCATATCTACGTCTAAAGGACTTATGTCGGATCGTGAGGCGAGGAAAAGAAATATTGGCGGCGAAATCCTCTGCTTTGTTTGGTAGCTGGTTTTGAATAAAGGGTTTTAAGATTCTGGAGGTTTTGAATGTCACGCATAGGCAAAAAGCCTATCCCGATTCCTAAGGGTGTGGAGATTAAAATTAGCGACGGTTTGGTTAGTATTAAGGGGCCAAAGGGAAATATAAGTCGCATTATCCACCCAAAGGTTACAATTAAAGTGGGTGGGGAAAATGTGCTGGTGTCTGTCGAAGATGGATCCAGAGAAGCAAGAGCTTTGCACGGCTTGTATGGTGCGCTAGTGTCTAACATGGTATCGGGCGTAATTAAGGAATTTGAAAAAGTACTTGAGATCGTTGGGGTAGGATATAGAGCAGAGATGAAAGGCCGGTCGATTGTCTTCAATTTAGGGTTTTCTCATCCGATTAATTTTGAACTTCCTGATGGAATCAACGCAGCCATAGACAAGAGCAAAATAACTTTATTAGGAATTGACAAAGAGCTTTTGGGCCTCACTGCCGCTAAGATCCGCGGCCTCAGACCACCTGAGCCATACAAAGGTAAGGGCATTCGGTATTCAGACGAACATATTCGGAAAAAGGCTGGAAAGACAGGCGCAAAGGTATAACAAATGACGGTGTTTGAGGGGTTGTCGGCATGAGTTCTGTAAGCAAGGCAGAGAGAAGGTTAAGAAGACAAAGCAGGGTTAGAAAAAAAGTACAGGGGCGTTCGGAAATGCCGCGGCTTTGTGTTTTCAGGAGCAATAAACACGTGTATGCACAGATTATAGATGACACAGCGGGGCGCACCTTGGCCGAAGCGTCTTCATTATCAAAAGAGTTCCCTTCGAAATCAGGGAACTTGGGTGGCAATAAGAAAGGTGCCGCCTTGGTTGGAGATGCCATTGCAAGGCGCGCATTAGAGAAGGGAATAAAAAAGGTTGCCTTTGACCGTAATGGTTTTCTTTATCATGGGCGAGTTAAATCGCTTTCGGAAGCAGCGCGGGCGGCTGGGTTGGAATTCTGATAGATGCTGTGAGCAGGGTTGGACCCGAGTTCAGTATAGAGCAAGCAACATGGGACTAAGAATATACTGATTATACCAACATTTTGATAGATAGGGGAGAATTCCATTGTTTCACGGAGAGGATGAAGCACAGTTAATCGAGAAGGTTGTTCATATCAACCGGGTTGCGAAGGTTGTAAAGGGCGGTCGACGTTTTAGTTTCAGCGCTATTGTGGTTGTCGGAGACGGAAAAGGAATGCTCGGGAGTGGGCTTGGCAAGGCGAATCAGGTCCCTGAGGCTATTCGTAAAGGGATTGAGAAGGCCAAAAGAGATATGTTCCAAGTGAAACTCCTGGATGGAACCCTTCCTTATGAGATTATTGGGAAATGGGGTGCCGGTCGCGTTCTTCTGAAGCCTGCGGGACCTGGTACAGGGTTGATCGCCGGCGGGGCTGTAAGAGCAGTCCTAGAGGCAGCAGGGGTCCAGAACATTTTGACGAAATGTCTCGGTTCACACAATCCGCACAATATTGTCAGGGCAACGATGATGGGGCTGCGGGATCTGCGTACTCCCATGGAAATGGCCGCACGTCGGGGGATTACCCTCGATGAAATGGGTGCTTAGGGCCGGTAGGGGTATCTAGACTTGACTACGTGGGATTGTCGTGAACGGCAAAAGATGCACTGTGTATGAAGAAGGCTGAGGTTATTTTAAATGGCGGAAACAATAAGAGTTACTCTGAAAAAAAGTGGAATAGGAAGGAATAAGAAAATCAGGGACACCTTGAAAGGATTGGGTCTGACCCGTTTGAACAAGGTCGTCGAACTAAACAACACGTCGGCTGTACGGGGGATGATTAATAAGGTTTCTTTCCTGGTTAAGATCGGCTGATAGGGGAATATGGGATGAAAATTCATGATCTTGCACCTGCTGAGGGTTCCAGAAAAAATAGGAAGAGAGTAGGAAGAGGGCCGGGATCAGGGCACGGTAAAACGGCCTGTCGAGGGCATAAAGGACAGAATTCTCGCTCTGGTGGCGGAGTTCGGCCTGGTTTTGAAGGGGGGCAGATGCCCATTCATAGGCGATTGCCCAAACGTGGGTTTACAAATCCTTTCAAAAAGGAATACCTTCTCGTAAACCTTGATGATCTGAAAGGGTATGAAGAAAACATGATTGTAGACCGTGAAATGCTCGAAGCCGCCGGAATTGTGAAGAAGAAAGGCTCGGGTATAAAGCTTTTGGGTCGTGGCGATATTGATACGCCTATGGTGATCAAGGTTGATAAAGTCAGCCGGTCGGCACGGGCGAAGATTGAGGCTGCAGGCGGAAAAGTTGAAATGGTCTAGGCACCTGTATCGAAGAAAGATGGATGTCTTCGATCTATTTCCTGTTGAGTGAGAATAGTCTATGATTGGCGGATTTCAGAATATTGGCAAAATCCCAGAGCTGAAAAAGAAAGTTCTTTTTACGCTTTTGATGCTGGCGGTTTACCGTTTGGGTTGTCACATCCCCACACCAGGGATAGATGGAGCGGCGCTTTCCGCTTTTTTTAGTTCAAAACAGGGTACATTATTTGGACTATTTGATATGTTTTCTGGAGGTGCACTTAGTCAGATGTCGGTTATGGCCCTAGGCATCATGCCGTATATCAGTGCTTCCATTATTCTAGAGCTTATGACTGTGGTGGTTCCCTATCTTGAAAAACTGAAAAAGGAAGGGGATCAGGGCAGAAAAAAAATCACACAATATACTCGTTACGGAACAGTCGTTTTAAGTGTTGTCCAAGGTTTTGGAATTGCAGTGGGGCTGGAAAATATGTCAAGCCCTGGGGGCGTTCTGATTGTGCCTGTTGGAGGTTGGGGTTTTAGAATTCTTACCGTAATTACCCTTACGGCAGGAACTGCCTTCCTCATGTGGGTTGGGGAACAGATTACCGAAAGGGGAATCGGCAATGGAATATCGCTGATTATTTTTTCGGGAATTGTTGCAGGGTTTCCCGTCGCTGTTGCAAATAGTTTCCGTTTAATGGGGACTGGAGAGGTGACCCCGTTTTTCATGATACTGGTTGTAGCACTGATGATTGCTGTAATAGGGGCTATTGTTTTTGTTGAAAGGGGACAGAGAAGAATCCCGGTTCAATATGCCAAAAGGATAGTTGGTCGCAAAATGTACGGTGGACAGAGTACCCATCTGCCATTAAAAGTGAATACAGCCGGAGTTATACCACCTATTTTTGCATCATCTATTATCATGTTCCCGGCGACCATAGCGAATTTTCTAAGTGTTGATGAATTCCCGTGGCTACAGCATGTTGTGAATGCCCTTTCACCCGGTCATATTGTCTATACTCTTATTTATGTTTGTTTCATTTTCTTCTTCTGTTATTTTTATACGGCTGTTCATTTTAACCCGGTGGATGTTGCGGACAATATGAAGAAGTCCGGAGGGTTCATTCCTGGTATCAGACCGGGAAGAAACACGGCTGAATATATTGACAGGGTGCTCACGAGACTTACTTTTTCGGGAGCTATTTATGTCTCGGTAGTTTGTGTGTTGCCAAATATTCTCATCTATCATCTACACGTCCCTTTCTATTTTGGGGGCACTGCGCTGTTGATTGTTGTTGGTGTTGCAATGGATACTACAAACCAGATTGAATCGCACATGTTGACAAGACATTACGAAGGCTTCATGAAAAAAGGATTTGGGAAAAGTAAATAGCGGTGTATTTTCGAAGCGGTAGAGTTTGAACAGCGTTATTTGGTTTCGCATCTTTGTAGCGAGAGAAAGATTGGCGAGAAAAACCAATGCCGAAGGAAGAGGCACTTGAAGTACAGGGTGTAGTCATTGAGACCCTGCCAAATGCAACATTTCGTGTGGAGCTCAAAAACGGTCATCGTGTTTTAGGGCACGTCTCGGATAAAATGAGGAAAAATTTTATCAGAATTCTTCCTGGGAATAATGTAACTATTGAATTGTCGCCTTATGACCTGAACAAAGGTAGGATTATTTATAGAGCGTGAATACAGAAAAATGTGCGGATTGTGCCCTACATTTTTCGAAAGAGTGGAGGCCTTTTTGTTATGAAAGTTAGACCATCAGTAAAAAAGATCTGTAAGAATTGCAAAATTGTTAGGCGAAGAGGTGTTACCAGAGTAATTTGTGAAAATCCGCGGCATAAGCAGCGGCAAGGATAAACTTCTTTTCGGTACGTTGTGTTTCGCTTTATTTCCATTAATATTTGAAGTACCGCAAGACAGGGACGTAGGTGGCCTGAGCATTTTAACTTTAAGGGAAGAGGAGTCAGAGATTGGCAAGAATCGCCGGAGTTGATTTACCAAGAGCTAAGAGAATCGAGATTGCTCTTACTTATATCTACGGAATAGGAAGAAGTTCTTCACAAAAGATTCTTCTCGAGGCTGGGATAGACTTTAATATGTCCTCTGATGAGCTGAGCGCCGAGCAGATCTCATCAATTAGAAAGATACTCGATGAAAAATTTAAGGTCGAAGGTGATCTTAGACGTGAAGTCTCTATGAACATAAAAAGGTTAATGGATTTAGGCGTCTATCGTGGTCTGCGACATAGGAGAGGGCTTCCTGTGAGAGGGCAGAGGACAAGTACCAACGCGAGAACCAGAAAAGGACCCCGACGAGCGGTGATGGGAAAAAGAAAAAAATAGAACCTGAGGAACGATAATGGCAAAAGCAGCGAAAAAGAAAGGCAAGGCCCGAAAAGAAAAGAAAAACGTCCCGTCTGGGATCATTCACATACAGTCTACCTTCAACAATACTATCGTTACTATTACTGATTTATCCGGCAACGTAGTGGCTCAATCAAGTGCCGGGCGAGGTGGGATCAAAGGGTCCAGGAAGAGCACCCCTTTTGCAGCACAGATAGCCGGGAAAGACGCTTTGAGAAAGGCGATGGATCACGGTATGAGGATTGCTGAGGTTCGCGTCAAGGGTCCTGGTGTGGGTCGAGAAGCCGCTCTGAGATCTCTTCAGGTCGACGGGTTTACGGTGACGGTCATAAGGGATGTTACTCCTATACCCCACAATGGATGCAGGCCTCCGAAAAGGAGAAGAGTGTGACCACGTGAAGCAATTTTTAAGTCTTAATATACGTGGATTGTAATTTAATTATTTTTGTGAGACAGGAGAGGCTGATTTGGCCAGATATACTGATTCATCATGCAGGCTGTGCAGACGGGAAAACCTCAAGTTATATTTGAAGGGGGATCGCTGTTACGGTGATAAATGCGCGTTTGAGAGACGATCTTATGCGCCTGGACAACATGGTCAAAGACGTGCGGGCAAACAGTCTGATTATGGCGTCCAGCTCAGGGAAAAACAAAAAGTAAAGAGGATCTACGGCGTATTGGAAAAGCAGTTTCGTGGGTACTATTACAGGGCTGATAAAAAGAAAGGCATTACCGGTATAAACTTATTGTTTCTATTAGAGTCGCGTTTTGACAATGTGATTTACAGAATGGGGTTTGCGGCATCTCGAACGCAAGCGAGGCAATTGATTCGACACAACCATTTTCTGGTGAACGATAAAAAGGTAAATATCCCTTCTTTTCAGATCAAGCCAGGCGATGTTGTCAAGGCTAAAGAGAAAAGCGAAAAGATCCCACAGATTATCGAGGCAAAGGAAACTGTTGTGAGGAGAGGTATCCCGGATTGGATTGAAGTAGATAAAGAAAAATTCGTGGGTACGTTCAAAGCTCTACCTAACAGAGAAGCGCTAACTATGCCGATCCAGGAACAGCTCATTGTTGAATTGTATTCCAAATAAGACATACAGGGGCCAGCATTAACAGGTAGGCCTTGGAGATTTGTCAATCGGAAAACCTTTATGGAAAAGGGGGAGCTTTTTTTGGTAGATCTAAAAAGCAAGAATTGGCGGGAGTTGATAAAGCCAAAGCGAATTGAGTTAGACCAGAAGAGCTATACAGGGTCTTACGGAAAGTTCGTGTGCGAGCCACTTGAGCGTGGGTTTGGTATCACCATTGGTAATGCGTTGCGACGCATACTGTTGTCGTCACTGCAGGGATCTGCAATTGTTTCTGTAAAATGTGATGGTGTACTTCATGAATTCTCCACCATTCCCGGTGTACTTGAGGACATGAGTGATATCGTTCTTAATCTTAAAGAGGTACGACTCAAGCTTATTGATGCTGAAGAAGCAGTGATTCACCTTAAAAAGCAAGGTGAAGGTGAGGCTACCGCCGGTGATATTGAGAGCGATGGCGAGGTGGAAATCTTGAATCCTGAACAACATATCGCCACTCTGAATGAAGAAGGTCAGTTGGATCTAGAGATGGTTGTCAGGGTAGGGAAAGGATACAGCTCTGCAGAGAGGAATAAAACAGGGGATACTCCAATCGGCGTGATTGTCATGGATGCGGCCTTTTCATGTATCCAGCGGGTAAATTATCGGGTAAGCAATGCCAGGGTTGGACAGATTACTGATTATGATAAATTGACGCTCGAGTTGTGGACCGATGGGAGCGTTACCCCTGAAGACGCGGTCGCTTTTGCTGCAAAGATTTTAAAAGAGCAAATGAATCCTTTTATTAACTTTGAAGAAGAGCCAGAGCCCGAGGAAGAAGAGGAAGAGGAAGAGAAGGAAAAACTTAACGATAATCTCTTCCGGCCTGTTTCTGAGCTTGAACTGTCTGTTAGATCAGCCAACTGTCTTCAGAACGCAAAAATTACGCTGATTGGGGAACTTGTTCAAAAAACTGAAGGGGAAATGCTCAAAACGAAAAACTTCGGCAGAAAGTCATTGAATGAAATCAAGGCGATTCTTGATGATATGGGTCTTTCTCTCGGAATAAAGTTGACCAATTTCCCAGCCGTAGAAGAGACTGAAGTAGGGGATGACGGTGGGGAATTTGATGAAGAAACCTTATCCGTTGAAACTGATGAAGAAGATACGCTTGATGTGGAACCGCAAAATGACAGTGAAATAACCGAGGAATCGGACGAGGAAGAAGAGGTCGATTCTCAAGATGGGCAGGAAAGAGGGTAACGGAAATGAGGCACAGAAAGGCAGGGAAACAGCTAAGTCGGAATTCAAGTCATAGAAGGGCAATGCTCAGAAACATTGTAACCTCTCTTCTTAAATATGAACAGATTGAAACTACGGATGCGAAAGCGAAGGAAGCAAGGCCTATTGCAGAAAAGATGATTACCCTGGCGAAGCGGGGAGATCTTCATGCGAGACGGTTAGCAATGTCGTATTTACAGGATAAAGAAGTTGCGCATAAATTGTTCGACCAACTCAAGGATCGCTTAACCACCAGGCAGGGGGGGTATGTGAGAATTGTGAAAAAAGGATTTAGAAAAGGTGATGGAGCCCCTGTTTCCATCGTACAATTGTTAGTTAAGGAAAGTGAAGGAAATTAGGGGAGAATGTTCGGGGGGCATAATTTTTGTCTTGCATTAACATCCGTAAATTTGTAAGATGGCGAAATTAAAGAGGCTCAGAAAGTACTGACATAAATAATTTAATTACAAAGCTGCTGGTTAGCTTATGATTGCGCATATAGGTAACAAAAAGAACCCCCTTGTCAAGAGAATTGACAAGGGGGTTTTTTTTGGAGGGAGCTGCCTGTGAAAAATTTTACTCATAGAAATCTTTTGAGTATGAATGATCTTTCCGTTGAAGATATTTCGCTTATTTTGGATACGGCGGAATCACTAAAAACTATATCAAGAAGAGATATCAAAAAAGTTCCCACTTTGAGGGGGAAAAGCGTCGTAAATTTTTTCTATGAACCAAGCACGCGAACGCGTACGTCGTTTGAAATTGCGGCAAAAAGGCTCAGTGCCGATACCTTTAGCCTTTCTGCTTCCGGGAGTAGTTTTGTGAAAGGGGAAACGCTTCTGGATACGGGAAAAAATCTTCAGGCTATGAGGCCGGATTTGATTGTTATCCGGCATTCTTCTAGTGGCGCGCCGCATCTTCTTGCAAGGAGTCTTGACGTAAGTATTATTAACGCGGGAGATGGTATAAACGAACATCCAAGCCAATCGCTGTTGGATTTATATACTATACGTGAGAAAAAAGGTACACTTCAGGGGTTACAGATTAGCATCATAGGAGATATCGCGCATAGTCGTGTGGCAAGGTCAGATATTATAGGGTTGAAAAAATGCGGATCGAAGGTAACGGTTTGTGGCCCACCCACGATGATTCCCATGGATATTGAAGACATGGGTGTGGATGTGGTTTATGATCCAAGGGAGGCTGTGAGGGGGAAGGATGTAGTTATCTTATTGCGTATTCAACTTGAAAGACAAAATAAGACTCTTTTCCCAAGTCTCAGGGAGTATGCTTCATTTTTTGGATTGAATACGGATGTCATGAAAAACGCCAAAAAGGATGTTATCATTATGCATCCCGGTCCCATGAACAGAGGCGTTGAGATTAGTTCGGATGTGGCGGATGGGGCTAGTTCAGTTATTCTCGAACAAGTTGAAAATGGAGTGGCTGTAAGGATGGCGCTGCTGTATCTTTTGATTGGAGGTGCAAAGGGTGGTAACGTTAATTGAGGGGGGGAGACTGGTCGATCCTGTGAATTTAACTGAGGAACGATCTGACATTTTAATAGAAAATGGCATTATTTTGAAAATCGTTCCTAGAAGCGCTGTGAAAATCGATAACCAGGCACGAGTTATTGATGCTTCCGGAAAAATAGTGGCGCCTGGCCTGATTGATATGCATACGCATCTACGTGAACCGGGAGAAGAGTATAAGGAAACTATCGCCACAGGGACGAGGGCAGCGTCAGCTGGAGGGTTTTCGGCCATTGCCTGTATGCCTAATACAGATCCGCGAAACGATTGTCGTTCCGTCACCGAATTTATTCTCAAGCAGGCGGAAAGGGCCGGATCTGCAAGAGTTTATCCGATAGGAGCGATTTCAATTGGTTTGAAAGGGGAATGCCTCACCGATTTTGGGGATCTGCGAGAAGCAGGAGCCGTTGGAGTTTCAGATGATGGATTCCCTGTTGAAAACAGCGAACTGATGAGAAGGGCAATTGAATACAGCTTCCACCACGGTTTGATTCCGATCTCTCATTGTGAAGATCGCAGCCTTTCGAGAGGCGGGGTTATGCACGAGGGGTCTGTTTCAACCAGGGTTGGACTGCCGGGGATTCCAGGATGCAGTGAAGATATCATGGTTTATCGGGAGATAGCCCTTGCTAGACTGACCGGAAGGCCTGTACATATTGCTCATGTGAGTACCGCTGCCTCAATTGAGCTATTGCGAAGAGCGAAAGATGAAGGCATTCCGGTAACTGCGGAAACCACCCCGCATTATTTCACTCTGACGCACTCGGCTGTTGCTGGATATAATACTGCTGCTAAGGTGAATCCTCCTCTTAAGACACCTTACGATGTGGAGGCGGTAAAGAAAGGTCTTGCTGAAGGAGTTATTGATGTCATAGCGACTGACCATGCCCCGCATTCATATCTGGAAAAAGATGTGGAATTTGACAAAGCTGCCTTCGGTATGATCGGTTTCCAGACAGCTTTGCCGTTGACCCTTGAACTTGTGAGAGAAGGGATTATGAGTATGGCCGAAGCTGTGGCAAAACTTTCCACCAACAGTGCCCGGATTCTCGGTGTTCCCGGCGGTCGCCTGCTTGAAGGAAAAGCCGCTGACTTGACCATCATTGACCCGGAACATAGCTATCTGTTTGAAGATCACCTGATACTTTCCAAAAGCAAGAATTCTCCATTTATTGGAATGAACCTCAAAGGAATTGCCGCATTGACCATGGTGGGAGGGAAGATTGTCTGGGAAAGAGCCGCATAAAATCCTTGTTGTGGATGATGAATTAAGCATGCGAGAATTTCTTGAGATCATGCTGACAAAAGAAGGATACGAAATTGTCACGGCGGACAGTGGCGAACAAGCTTGCGATATTCTGGACCATACAGAATTCCAACTTGTTGTCACGGATATTCGTATGGACGGTATGGATGGAATAGGGGTATTAAAAAAAGTAAAGGCAACCTACCCTAAAGCTGCAGTAGTGATGATTTCGGCATTTTCCTCTGCAGAAAATGCCGTTGAGGCTATGAAAGAAGGCGCCTTCGATTATGTGCCAAAGCCGTTTAAAGTCAAAGATTTAAATCGTATTGTAAAGGAAGCTTTACAATCTGCAACAGCTCCGCGGCAGGAAGAAGCGGTATCGGAAAACAAACTTCATTTTTGTAGCCTCATCGGGGAAAGCCCCCAGATGAAAAAAGTATATGACCTGGTCAGAAGGGTTGCGTCTTCCAGAACAAATATCCTGATATATGGAGAAAGTGGAACCGGAAAAGAACTCGTAGCGAAAGCCATACACAGCCAGAGCGATAGAAGCGATCGGCCTATTGTTGTCATAAACTGTGCCGGTATTCCGGAGAATCTTATTGAAAGTGAGCTTTTCGGATATAAGAAAGGGGCTTTTACCGGGGCTAACGCCGATAAAGAAGGGTTGTTTGACGTGGCGGATGGTGGAACGGTTTTCCTTGATGAAATTGGTGAACTTTCCCCAGTCATCCAAGTGAAGCTCCTGCGAGTGATGCAAGACAGGACATTTACTGCGGTGGGGGGAACCGAAATGAGAAAAGTTGACGTTCGTTTCATCTCTGCAACCAACAAGAATCTGGAAAATGAGGTGATCAACGGCAATTTCAGGGAAGATCTGTATTTCAGGCTGAATGTTATCCCCATCAGCCTTCCTCCTTTGCGGGAGAGGGAGAACGATCTCCCTCTGTTGGCCAGTTATTTTCTGGAAAAATATTCCAGGGAAATGGGGAAAAATATCAGAAAAATATCGGCGTATGCTATGGATATTCTAGGCGGATACTCTTTCCCAGGGAATGTTAGGGAACTGGAAAATATTATTGAAAGAAGTGCGGCTCTAGAGACTTCCAATATCGTTCTTCCCGAAAGCCTCACCCTTTCCCATGCGAGATCCGGTGTGGGATCGAAAACCAGGAGGCATCTGGATTTATCGCCTGAAGGGATTCATCTCGATAAAATTTTGGACGAAATTGAGAAAGAATATCTGCTGAGAGCCCTTGAAATGGCAGGCGGGTCAAGGTCTAAAGCCACTGAGCTTCTTGGAATAAATATGCGCTCCTTGAGGTACCGCCTGGGGAAATTGGGAATCCCCCACGAGGATGCCAGATCCTGAATGGAACGGTTCACGGTTTTCCGAACGAGGGTCGCCTTCCCGCGATAAAGGGGGAGCAGATCAAAGAGGAGATTTCCATCCGATATTTCGCGCAGAGACGCGGAGCCGCAAAGGATGAAAAACTTTTCAAAAGTTGAACGTTCAACATGCAGGTGAGTGAAGACTCCGACGTTGAATGAAATAACAACGGAGAATCCGTGAACCATTGAACCTTTTAACCCTGAACCGAGTTTCATATGAGCGCCGCCTCTGGCTGGAAAAAAAGCCAGTCTGATCGAGAAAGAGACTTCCGGATTCCATAGCTACTCTGTGTGAGTGACCTTGTCCACAGTCCGTTTGGTGGGTTTTAGCCGCGATTTTCCGGGTCTCTCGAACTACCGACTCCTGTTTCATGCAGATCCGGTCGTGGCAGGATGCCACTCACACAGGGGTGGAAATTAGCAATCCAAACCTGTCGAAGATCCCGTCCGAAGCGAAGCGAAAGCGGGGAACCTTTGAACCCTGAACCGAAACGAAGTTTCACCCGAGTGCAAATGTCCTTCATACTGCCTACCGCCCCCTATTATTCTTGTCACTGTGTCTCACCTTTCCCAACAACAGCTGGAATTATCAATAAATACATGAAAAAACAGGAAATGACTATTCTGCAAAAAAAACTCTTGAAGTTTCCTTTATGATATATTATGAGTAGAAAAACTACTCATAAATATCGGAATCCCCATGGACAACCTTTTCGATGGACTCATCGCATCTAAAACCAGAATCAAACTGCTTACCAGGTTTTTTTTCAACCCGAAAAGCTCTTCTTACCTTCGCGAGCTTGCAAAAGAGTTCAATGTCTCAACGAATTCCGTAAGGGAAGAACTCAATCAATTAACGAAAACAAGATTGCTCAATTGTAAGAAAAATGGTCGGCAAGTCCTTTATACTGCAAATCAGGGACATCCGCTATTTCCTGAATTAAAATCGATGGTAAGCAAAGCCATGGGAATAGACCGTGTGATGGAAAGCATTGTCAGCAGGTTGGGGCATCTGGAAAGGGCCTATCTGATTGACGATTATGCAGAAGGGAAGGATAACGGCATCGTGGATCTCCTGTTAGTTGGCGATATCGATCAATATCACCTGAACGATTTGAGCAGGAAGACTGAACGATATATTCAGCGGAAGATTCGTTCTCTGGTCCTCAGCAAAAAGGAATTCGAAGAATTCATGCCAAAGCTGGAAGAAAAGCCGCGTGTGCTGATCTGGGAAGCAAGAAGAAAGTAGAAGGCTCTTTAGCGGAGAGTCCTGTTTTAGTGGAAAACGGTAAATATTAAAATGATCTAATATCCATCGTATCTATAAGTTATGTGGTGAATATCCATGTGATTTAAGAAGCGGAGCTGTATTATAAAAAGTCTTTGAAATGAACAAATTAACACTGATAAGACAGAATTGTACGGGACAGAAATGAAAAACAACAGGCGTGAGATTGGAATACGAATATGGTTAGCTTCCTGTATCTTTTTTTTCTTATGTAGTTCTTACTCTACTGTTTTTGGGGGAAGTGGGAAGGGCAGTTCGGTTCCATCTCTGATCTCCTCTCTTAGGAACGCTGTCCCGGAGGATTTTTGCGGAGAACCGGTGCCATGGAAGAACCCTGAAGTCCGGGAACGTTTTGAAAAGGAGTTTCTTCTCTCTTTAGGGGACAGACCCCAGGTTATTCTGTGGCTGAAACGCTCTAAGAGATATTTTCCATATATTGAAAAAATGTTGAAACAGAATGGTCTGCCCGACGATCTCAAATATGTTGCTGTGGCTGAAAGTGCGCTCCGTCCTCACGCTGGCTCCAAAAAGGGGGCCATGGGGTTCTGGCAATTTATGAGATCTACGGGGAGGACGTACGGTCTAACTGTAGACCGTAATAAAGACGAGCGCCGGAACCTCTTTCGCTCCACGGATGCGGCTATCAAGTATTTTAAGGAACTCCACGATGAATTCGGTTCTTGGACGTTGGCTGCTGCCGCCTACAATATGGGTGAAAAAGGCATGATGGCTGAAATTCTTGAACAGAGAACCGAAGATTACTATAAGCTCTATCTCCCTCTTGAAACACAACGATTTTTGTTCCGAATACTCTCCATTAAAATGATTCTTTCGAATCCCGGAAAATTTGGCTTTGACCTGAAAAAAAGTGATTACTATTCTCCGTTTATCTTCGAAAAGGTACATATCAAAGTGGCGGATGAGGTTCCTCTGCAAATTATTGCCCAGGCCGCAAAGTGCAATTTCAAACAGATCAAGGATTTGAATCCGGAAATCAGAGGCCACTACCTGAACGCGGGATCCCATACAATACTTGTTCCCAAGGGAAGTGCAAAAGGTTTCCAGAAAAGGTACACACTTCTTCTCAAGAGTCTGGCAACCGACAAAAATGAGCGAATCTACGTTGTGAAAAAAGGAGACAGTCTTTCTTCTATAGCTGCCCAGTTTAATGTTCCCCTTGCTGCGCTAATCATTTGGAACCGCATTGATGTCAGGACCCCCATCCATCCTGGGCAGCGACTTACTGTCTCTCCTGGCAAACATTGAGAAATTGGAAGAAAAAAGGGTTTATCGAATATTCCCACCATTTGATAGTATCAAGTCTTCATTTTATCGTTTCAGACAGCTTTATCCTGTCGAGAAATTCCTGCGGCGACAGTAATGATCAGAAAAAGGAGGGGCTATGAGGCAAAAGGAGTTATTGGAAATCATCAAAAATGGGGAATCGTCAAAAATTGAATTTAAAGAAGAGCGTGTTCACCCAAATACTCTTGCCGAAGAAATTGTTGCTTTTGCAAATTTTGAAGGAGGAACCATTCTGATAGGGGTTAACGATAGGGGCGCTCTGGAGGGATGTGTACGGGGAGATCTGGAAGAATTTATTGTCAATGTATGTAGAAATAATGTAAAACCGTCCCTTATTCCTGTGATTGAAAAAGTAGAGATTGACAAAAAAAAGATTATCACTGTGACCATTCCCCGAGGAGATACAGCCTATTCAACAAACCGGGGACTCTATTACATCAGGGTCGGCTCAACCAAGCAGGCCCCGACACAGCAAGAACTTTTGAGGTTGTTTCAAAAAAGGAACATACTCCAATTGGATGAAACACCAGTGATGAAGGCATCTCTGCAAAGCATTGACATCACAAAAGTCAACACGTTCCTCGCTAAATTGAGCCAAAGCCTTTTAAATGAAGAAAGCGACCTGCCTCTTGTCCATGAGCTGATCAACCTGTCCATTCTTGTTGAAGTTGACGATACACAGCGCCCGTCTCTCGGTGGGATTCTTGCTTTCGGTAAGAACCCGCAAAAATATTTTCCTTCCTATAACATCCAGTGTGGCGCTTATAACGGGGAAGATCTAGCCGCTGATACGATCCGTGAAAAGGACCTCACCGGGACGTTGGATGAACTTATTGAGGATGCCATCGCCTTTTTGAAACTAACCATGCCGCAAAGTCCGATATTGGAACGGGATATTCAGCGAAAAGACAATTACCTCTATCCCGTAGAAGCCCTCCGTGAGGCAATTGTCAATGCCCTCTGCCACAGGGACTATACGATTACCGGAGCCGCGATCAGACTTCTCATGTTTACTAACCGGTTGGAAATACGTTCACCCGGGGGCCTCCCCAACACCCTGACGGAAGAAAATATGCTCTATCGACAATTTACGAGAAACCAGATGATTGCATCGTTTTTGACCGGATATGGGTATATGGAACGCAGGGGGAAAGGGATGTTGCGCATGATCAAATCATGTAAGGAAAATGGCAT
The DNA here is from genome assembly GCA_964407525.1 of uncultured Desulfobacteraceae bacterium. Classification (GTDB taxonomy): domain Bacteria; phylum Desulfobacterota; class DSM-4660; order Desulfatiglandales; family Desulfatiglandaceae; genus DUZB01. The sequence goes on from CAYOWC010000046.1 coordinate 22,449, forward strand.
TGTCTGCCGGTTCTCCCAAACGCCCGACAAGAATGAATTCGTTGTGACGTATGGCGCTGAGTGAAATACCTACAAAAATCAGATAACTCAATATTCCAGACCTCGTTATTTCGCCTCATTTTGAGACACAAA
>CAYOWC010000047.1:0-22292 GCA_964407525.1 uncultured Desulfobacteraceae bacterium
TTCGCAGAGAAATTGGAAATTGGAAATTGGAAATTAGAAAAAAACACATTAATTCTGGTGTGTTATCCAATTTCCAGTTTCGAATTTCCAGTTTCAGCATCCGATTTTCAGATTCGACGTCCGATTTTCAACCAGAAAACATACCCCATTTCCGGGAAAAGTGTAAACTTATGGATGAAGGATGCCAACCAGAGGATCTTATTCCTGGTAAACCCTTTCGACCCCGGAATGCTCTTACATGACCTGGTACACCGTGACAGGTCTTGAATATCCCTTGACGTGTTGTGGCGATTGTTCTTTCATCTTGAAAGGGTGCAGCATCCTTTTTGCGGTCTCCTCGCTTATGAGTATATCGCAGTGAAACGATTTTGTCAGATTCTGCATTCTTGAAGCCAGGTTGACCGTGTTGCCGATGAGGGCATAGGACAGGCGGTCTTCGCTTCCCGTATTTCCCGCCAGCACCTCACCTGTGCAGATCCCTATTCCGTGCACGAACGGAAGCTTACCCTCTGCAATCCGCAGGTTATTCAGGTTTTCAAGCGCTTTTCTCATCTCCAGGGCTGCTCTTATTGCTTGATCTGCATGCCCTTCACATTTTAACGGAACACCGAAAACCGCCTCTATTTCATCTCCCACGTATTGAAGTACCAACCCCTCATGAAGGCGGATAGCTCTCTGCATGGATGTGAAATAGGCTCTCATGCTCAAAATGGCCTCTTCCGGGTCGTTTTCTTCCACGTAGGTTGTGAAATTACGGAGATCCGAAAACAGCAGGGTCGCCTCTGTTCTTTCTCCGTTCAGGGGGATATTGCCGGCCAGGATCTGATCTCGGATTTCAGGAGTAACATACTTTCCAAAGGTATCCTTTATCCGTTCCCTGTCCGCGAGGGCGTGAATCATATCATTGCCCACATCCCCTAGAATTCCGATTTCATCATTGGAAAGGACCTTTATTTGTTGATCAAAACGTCCAACTTTTAGCTTCTCGACCACATTCAGAATATCTTCGATAGGCTCCAGAATGGAGTTTCCCACCAGCACATTCAGCCTCAAAGCCAGGGTTGTGAAAATTACGCTGAGGACTAAAGTGAACAGAAAAATCTCTCGGGCCAGTTGAGGAGCAGAAATGAAGCTTCCCTTGACATCCATCCAAATGAACAAAAGCGTGACCAGGATAAGAAGCATTGGGTTGAGTGTTCCCGCAAGATTAAGAAGTCTGATCCTTCTCAAAATGGAGATCTTCACTGTTCCAGGTATAGTCGCCAGCCTTCCTTTCGGGAAGAACCGGGGAATCAGATGTTTCCTTGAGAATTCTTCCAGAAGGAAGAAGGAAAGCCCGGCGGAAATCAGACCGATCATGAAACTCCTGAAAAACAGGAACAAACACGTTGTTGCACTGGTGTCTCGTAAAACGCGAAAGGCTAGAATGACAAACAAGGGGGCTACAAGGTATACAAGAACATTGATGAGAGTAAGGATCAATGGGAGATTGATGAGACGCTTTAAGGCCTTTTCTTTGAGACCATCGGGAATATCTTTGCCGATCCACATTAGCTGAGATGCTGTGGAAACAGGTTTTTGAATCTGGAATTGAATGAGGAAGATCAAGATCATCACCAGGGGATAGACCAGGAAAAAAAGGATGAAACCTTTTTCTTCAAGAAGTATTATCTTATTTTCCTTGAAAAATTCGAGAGGAGTAAAGAAATTCAAGGCGAAAATGGTTATGAAACTGAACAGGTTTGCACTCATGTTTCGAAAATATAGCCCCGCCATCCCGGATCGAAAAGCTCTTGACTGCTTTGCGGCCTTACCGTCAATCTTTGGTTCCATGTCTCCCCCATGCCTTAACGAAATTTTGCCTCTGGATTTCTTTAAGATTACCGCCTCCGCAAAAAATATGATACTATAGAATTTAAGACAGCAATTTTGGGGACGCAGATAGGCGCAGATAATTATTTTTGCCGAGGGCCCTAACTCTGTGAAGATATGATTTTGTCTAAAAGCTGCAATTAACGGTTAGCGGTTACATAGCCACACAATATCAGCTGTTTACGATGTAATTGCTAGGCATCAAAAAGTGAAAGCCCAAATAAAGGGAAAGGTCATGCAAATGATTGGGATCTTTAAGCTAACGGCTATGTAAAAGCTAATGGCGTCTTTTAGATTTTAACTGTTTTCATGTTTAAACCCAACGCAAACGCCCAGAATACGATGGCCTGAAAATCAGAATAAAAAATGAATATGAACCCGGAAAATCCATTTGCTCTTGAAAATATATGCAAAAGCCTCTTGAAAAAGGGACTTATATCCATTGACCAGAAAGAAGAGATCTTTCGTAAAGAAAGTACGTTCCAGCGAAAATTTGACAGGACAGGGTATATATCAGGTTCCTCAAGAACCGGGAATGTGAGCCCTGTAACCATCATCGATCGAATTGCTGCCCTTAAGATTGAGAGGTGGGATGATCCTGAGAAAGTCCTGGACGAAGATATTATCTATCAGTGCCTTGCAGAAGAATGGAAAATACCCTATAAGAAGATAGATCCCCTGAAGCTTGACTTGAATCTTGTGACAACCACTCTACCCCATACCTTTGCCAGAAGACACCTGGCCCTGCCCGTACTTGTAAAAGACGGATGCCTCATCGTGGCCATGTCTAATCCTTTCAATGTTGAAATTCTGGATAATATTGCCAGGGTTGTTCACATGAGGGTAAAACCCGTGGTCAGTTCCCGGTCCGATATTATCAAGGTTCTTGACGAATTTTACGGCTTCAAACGATCTATTTCGGCTGCAGAGAATGAGTTTTCGGGTCCTTCGGTTGATCTGGGAAACCTGGAGCAGTATGTACGCCTGAAAACCGCGGAAGAGCTTCCTTCCAACGACAAACATATTGTAAACGCAGTGAATCACATCCTCAGTTATGCATTCGACCAGCGTGCGAGTGATATCCATATAGAGCCAAAGCGCGAAGTAAGCTTGATAAGGATACGACTGGATGGGGTTCTGCACCCTATTTATGATTTTCCTAAGAAGGTGCATTCGGCTATCGTAAGCCGCATAAAAAGTCTTGCCCGGTTGGATATTTCTGAAAAGAGGAAACCCCAGGACGGCAGGATCAAGATGGATAAAGGGGGTGTGGAGACCGAAATAAGGGTTTCCACGGTTCCTGTGGCCTTTGGTGAAAAGGTGGTCATGAGAATTATGGATCCGGAAATTCTTTTTCAGGATCTTTCGAAGCTCGGATTTTCTCCAGAGGATTTAGCCTCTTATCAAGAAGTTATGCATATGCCGCACGGCATGGTTGTGGTCTGCGGTCCAACGGGCAGTGGAAAATCCACGACCCTGTACTCAACGCTTCGGGATCTCTCTTCACCGGGGATTAATATCACTACGATAGAAGACCCGGTAGAAATGGTTCATGAAGGGTTTAACCAGATCGCGGTCCAGGCGGCCGTAAACGTAACGTTTGCCTCCATTCTGCGGAACATCCTACGTCAAGACCCTGATATTATCATGGTGGGTGAAATGCGAGACCTGGAAACTGCAGAAAATGCTGTTCAGGCTGCTTTGACCGGGCATCTGGTTCTCTCGACGCTTCACACCAATGATGCAGTTTCCGCCATCATACGGCTCATTGATCTTGGAATTCCTGCATTTCTGATCCAGGCAACGATGATTGGCATCCTGGCCCAGCGGTTGGTGCGCAAAATATGCGTGTATTGTAAGGAAGCTTTTCAAATAAACAGCGGGGAATTGAGAGCGCACGGCCTGGACCTGGGCAAAGAAGGACCTGTGGAACTTTTTCGAGGAAAAGGATGCTTGAAGTGCCGGGGAACTGGATATTCGGGCAGGATTGCCATTTTCGAGTTTCTCCCGATTACAGAAGCCATACGAAGGTTAATAAAGGCCGAGACGGATACGGAAATTTTGCGTGCCCAGGCGTTAAAGGAAGGGATGTTCTCCCTGCGGGAGAATGCGGTAAAAAAACTCATAGAAGGGAAAACCACTTTTGAAGAGGTTCTCAGAGTCACTTGGACGCACTCATAAAGCCATTAGATTCAAATAGACGGAGGGTATGAAAATGTTTGCAGGTTGTTTTCGCTTTTTTAGAGGCCGACATGTTTTTCTGTCTGCCATGGGGTTTGTTTTGTTCATGACGGCGCCTTTCTGTTTTGCGGGAGAGCAGAGCGATGATGCGGTGTCTTCGTCTGTGGTTATTGAAAGCAAAGGAGATGGAGGCGTCATGATCGGAGGCAGGAAATTTGTCGTGACAGAGGCAACCAGTATTTTTGACCTGCTTGGAAAAACGATCCCCATTTGCGATCTCCCAGTACCTGTCGAGGCTATCGTTGAATATATTTCTGAAGGCGATCAGGACCCGGAATGTCTGAACATTGAAGTCACCAGGCTTCTTGAAAATTCAGAGATCGGCCCCAGATCAAAAAATTCAGATTGAGGATGATTCCGCCATAGGTCTATGGCAATCATTGAGGAATTGAAAATCACAACGTAACACCTCTCGAAAAACCCTTTTGGGGACTTTTCAAAGACCATCATGCTCGTTCAACTCAATATCCATGATTTTGCTATTATCAGACGTCTCGAACTTCCTCTGAGGGAAGGGTTAAATATCCTCTCTGGAGAGACCGGCACCGGCAAATCCATTATCATCAATGCAATTAACCTGATTCTTGGCGGACGGTCTTCTGTAGATCTCATTCGGTCAGGCTCCAAAGAAGCCGTGGTAGAGGCTTTTTTTGAATTTCCGGAAAACATGGAACTTCGAGACCATTTTTTGGACCAGGGGATTTCTTTTGACGGAGAACTGCTCATCAAAAGGAATATCACCCGTGAAGGTCGCAACAAAATCTTCATTAATGGCGCCATGGTTACCTTGCAGATGCTCTCCAGGCTGGGACCCCGGTTGATCAGTATTTCGGGTCAACATGAGCATCAGACGCTTCTAAATCCTGAAAACCATCTTGTTCTCTTAGATGATTTCAGCAGCCTTGCCGAAGAACGGAATCTTTTTCATCAAATGTTTAACCGGCACCAAACTTTGAAAGAAGAAATCGGCAACCGCAAAAAGGAAATAGGACGGCAGGAGGAAAAGAAGGAATTGGCCCGGTTTCAGATTCAGGAAATCGAGCAGGTTGCAGTGGTTTCGGGGGAAGATAAAAGCCTTCTCGAAGAAAAAAAACGACTTCAACATGCGGAAGAGCTGATGGGGATCGTTACACGGGGATACCAGGTACTGTATGAAAACAACGATTCGATTCTCTCTTCCCTGGGGCGCTGTACAAAAGAGGTGGGAAGGGCAGCGGAAATTGACCAGGGTTTGGCGCAGATCGAGGATGGTCTCAATGGAATCCAGGCAGGCCTCGAAGATATGTCCTTTGCGCTCAGGGATTATCAAAAACACGTTGAAATCGATCCCGTGCGATTGGAACAGGTGGCGGAAAGGTTGGACGAACTCAATCGACTTAAGCGAAAATATGGCCCGGAACTGGAAAACATCCTGCGTCTTAAAGATAAACTGATTTCCGAGATATCCCATATGGAAATCTCCGGAAAAAGGCTTTCGGAACTGGAACAAGAAGCTGAAATCATGGAAAAAGACCTGTTTCGAAAAGCAAAGGCCCTTTCCGTGGAACGCAAAAAAGGCGCGGATATTTTCAAGGAAAAACTGGAAAAGGAATTATTCCAGCTTCACATGGACAAGACGGAGTTCCAGGTGAGATTTCGAGAGAACCCGCCGGGGGAAGAAAACAGCAAGATTGGGCCCGACGGTATCGATCACCTGGAATTCATGATTTCACCAAATCCCGGGGAGATCCTCAAACCGCTGTCGAAAATAGCCTCAGGTGGTGAGCTTTCGAGAATTATGCTTGCGATCAAGTCGATTCTTGCAAGTACCGCATCGGTTGAGACGATTATTTTTGATGAAGTAGATGCAGGGATAAGCGGGGCTACGGCCGAAGTGGTGGGGAAAAAAATAAAGGCACTGTCCGTTTGTCATCAGATGCTTTGTATTACCCATCTTCCCCAGATAGCCAGCCAGGGGAACTCCCATTTTGCAGTCAAAAAGGAAGTGGCCTCCGGCCGGACGGAAGTCTCCATTTGTTGTCTGGACCCTGCTGAAAGGGTACATGAAATCGCAAGACTTTTAGGAGGGAGTGAAATCACCCCTCAGGCCGTAGCCCATGCAGAAGATATGCTAATCAAAGGCGGGGGAAAGTAGGCGGTCTGGGCACCTTCTTTCTCAGAATTGGAGTCTGTGGGGAAGGGGCATTAGGGAGTAGCGGCGGCAGGATGCTAGCGGTTATCCGACTTTTTCCTCAGATGATTTTCTTTCGAGGAGAGAGGCCATGGTTCTTTTCCACCGATTGAGCCTTGACTGGGTGTGGTCGAGTACCTCGATCAGGTCGTCCTTTTTAAACGGTTTAAGGAGAAAATCGTTTGCCCCCCCCTGCAGGGCATTAAAAAAATCTTTCATCTCATCGGAAACAGTAATGACAATGACTTGAACGCGATGGCTGTATGTGGCCTTGATTTTCTTCAGGAGTTCAATGCCGCTCATCCCGGGCATTTTCAGATCTGTAATCACGATGACGAAGTTTCTGCTCTTAAGGGCTTCGAGGGCCTCCTCTCCGGAATAAACGGATTCCACGTCCCAGTCTTTTAAGAATTTAAGGATCAGTTTGTGGGTCAGAGGATCATCATCAACAAGCAGAATGGGTGAATTGGGATTTTGAACAGCCGCCATATCTTGATGTACCTCCGTTGCTTTCGCAGGTGGCCGATTGCTTTTGACAGGGCACAAGTTAATAAAATGGCTCTATTTTCACCCCTAAGTGTATCTGAATAGGTATCGGAATGCAAGAAAATATTCTGCGGCAATTCTTAAATAACAATTGCTGAACGTCCCTCTTAAGATTTGACATTCAGTGTATGTCTGATATACTCTTTCCGGAATTGATTCAGGACGATCCGGGAAATACTCTTTCCGTTTAAGGTAAAACCAGACCCTCGATCAGGTGGTAGAACTTCATGGCAGAAGAATTTTATAAAATTTTAGGTGTATCCAAAGATTCATCCAAAGATAAAATCAAAAAGGCATATCGTAAACTGGCCAGGAAATGGCACCCAGATATCAATCCAGGAAATAAGGACGCAGAACAGAAGTTCAAGGAAATTTCCGAGGCTTACGATTGTATTGGCAACGATAAAAAGAGAAAACTCTACGATGAATTCGGAGAGGAAGGTCTTCGAGCAGGGTTTGATTCGGAAAAGGCACGTGAATATTCCCAGTGGAATTCTTTTCAACAGGGGCAGCAGGGAACCGGTGGAGAAGGTTTCGGACGATACGAGAGTTATGAAGATATTTTTGGAGATATCTTTGGCGGACGAGCGGGTCAGGGAGGATTCAGGACTGCCGGACCTTCACGGGGACGGGATATTCAACATGATATGACGATTGATCTTCTCTCGGCCTTGAAAGGATTTGATACTGAACTTTCCATGCAGAAGTCGACAGTTTGCCAGAGATGTCAGGGGACAGGGAACGAACCGGGCGCTACGATCAGTAGCTGTTCTTACTGTGGCGGATCGGGCAGGCAGGATGTAGCCGGCGGGCCCATGAATTTCACCAAACCATGCCCTCATTGTCATGGACACGGGCAGATTGGTAAACCTTGCACGCAGTGTGGCGGCAGCGGGCAGGCAGTTGGGACCGACAAAATCAGGGTGGTTATTCCAAGCGGTGTGAAGGAAGGGTCCAAAGTTCGCGTTGCCGGCAAGGGCGAACCAGGTGCCAACGGGGGTAACCCCGGAGATCTTTACCTGATCATCCATTTGAAACATCACCCTTTTCTGAGAAGAGAAGTGGATGATTTGCTTATGGATGTGCCTGTAACCTTGGGGGAGGCAATGGCCGGCGGAACGATCAATATTCCCACAGTAGATGGTCTTATTAAAATGAAGATCCCTGCTGAGAGCCAGAATGGTCAGACGCTCCGGTTGAAAGGGAAGGGAGCTATGAATCTCAAAACCAAGGAGCGAGGCAACCTGCTGGTGAAACTTTTCGTAACATTGCCGAAAACGAAAGACAGCGAGGTGCTTGAAGCAGTCAAGAAGATGGATTCTCTCTATGGGGAGGATGTAAGAGAAGGGATAAAATTATAAGCCTTCCGGTGTTAGCCGCCTGCATCTACATGTACGCGTACATGCTTCGCCAGATCTTCTAAAATGGCGTCAAACTGCTTTCTCATTTCGATCATATTGTGTTTCATCCGCAATATGATGTCAACACCAGGCACGTTCACTTTCATTTCCTCCATCAGCATTTTTGCGACCCGCAGCTTTTCCATCTCTTCTGTGTGGAATTTCCTCTTGGGGAGATTATCATCCTTGCAGGTGGCACATATAATGCTTTCTTCCTCGAGAACTGTGAGGAAATGCTCGTCAACCTCGAAAATTTCCAATACCTCTGTTACCGTCCAGTATTCTTTAGCCATAGCAAGTGTCCAAAATTTATTAAAAGTATTCGCAGAATTAAGATATCAGCATTGCCTATCCATTTCTTGAAAAGTATATTGAGTATACCACACTATTCAGAAAGTTGGCAAGTTGATATCTGAAATTGCAGCAATTCTCATTATGGAGCGCCATTCATTTTCGAATCCTGTGTGAGTGGCATTTTGCCACGATTTTTCGAGGCTATAAGCCTCTCTCACAGCTATGTTTTCAAAATGAGAATTGCTGCTGAAATTGAGGACCTCGGTGGGCATCAATCTGAAAGGAATGTCCTTCCCGGTCGGTTTCGTATAAATATCGTTTACATCCATTGCAGATCATGTTATTTCTACGCCCGAATTTCCAGGTCGATTTTGAATTGTGTGTGAACTATAGGCATAAAATTATTTTTTCAACCGTGTGGAGGAACCCTTAATGCTTCTGAGTCTTATGAGAAAGCATGCCAAATCGTGGCTTATAAAATTGCTCATAGCAATTATTGCCGTCGTTTTCGTGTTTTATTTCGGATATTCTTTTAATTCTGACAAAAATCTGAAAGTCGCCTATGTGAATGGAGAACTGATCAGCGAACCTGAATATCAGAAGGCCTACCAAGACATGCTCGACGCGGTCAGAAACCGATACAAAGATATGTGGGATGAGAATCTCATAAAATCCCTGAATCTGAGAGACAGGGCTCTGGAAAATCTTATCAACCAGAGACTGATGACCCAGGCCGCCAGGCGTCTGGGCCTGGACGTGACGGAAAATGAAATCCAGAAAGCCATCATGGGTTATCCTGCTTTTCAGACAAGCGGGCAATTTGATGTGGGCAGATACCGATCTTTGCTGGGGTATAATCGAATGAGCCCTGAAGACTTTGAGATGGATATGGCGCAGAACTTGATTGACAAGAAGCTTCGCCAGTTCCTTTTTGCCTTTTTAGATATAACCGATCCGGAGATACAGGATTACTATGCCTTTATGAACGAAAAGATAAAAATAAGCTTTGTTCAGTTCAAATCGGCTGATTACAAGGAAGGGGTCAAAGAGACCCAAGCGGGTCTTGAGAGTTATTTCAAGGAGAACCAGGAAAATTACAGGTTGCCTAAGCAGATAAAGGTGGCATTCATCGAAATCGATCCTGAAACATTCAAAGGAAAAGTGGAGATTACGGAAAAAGAAATCGATGGATATTACGAATACAACAAAGACGGATTCTCGGAACCCAAACGTGTAAAAGCAAGACATATCCTGTTTAAAGTGAACAAAGACGCGGGCGAAGAGGAAGCGGAAAAGGTCAGAAAGAAAGTGTTGCCGGTTCTTGAGATGGCTAAAAAAGGAGAGGATTTTTCTGAACTTGCCAAGAAGTATTCCGAGGGGCCGACCAAAGCCAAAGGGGGAGATTTAGGGTTCTTTGAAAAAGGGAAGATGGTTCCTGCTTTTGAAGGAGTAGCTTTTGCTCTGAAGGCAGGTGAGATCAGTGAAATCGTACGAACTTCGTTTGGTTATCACATCATTAAGGTCGAGGAGATTCAAGAGGCGCGAACCAAACCGCTCGAAGAAGTAAGAGAAGAAATCGTATCGATCATTTCTAATAATATTTCCGCGGAGCTTGCACACGAAAAAGGGCTGAACATAACGGATCAAATGCCTTATGATGTGGTTCTTCCCACCTATGCGAAAGAACAGGGCTTTGATGCAAAGGCTTCGGATTTTTTCGCCGGCGGAACATCCGTTCCGGGCATCGCAGACAGTGAAAAAATGAGTCAGTCCCTGTTTGCCCTCGACAAGGGTGAGACCAGTGAACTGGTCCAGCTTGGTGACAAATTCTATATCTTTCAGGTAGCCGAGAGCAGGGAATCTTTCATTCCGGAACTCAAGGACGTGGAAGAAAGCGTAAAAGACGATTATTTGGATTCAGAGTCGGAAAAAGCTGCAAGGAATGCCGCTGATAAATATCTTAAAGAGCTAAAAGAAGGGAAATCGTGGGAGGAATTGGCAAAAGAAAAGGATAAATTAGCCCAAACAACAGACTTTTTTAGCCGCAAAGACCCATTCCCAAAAATAGGATATGCCCCGGATCTGAGCGAAATGGCCTTTGGCCTCAGTGCCGAAAAAAGGTACCCTGAAAACGTTTTTGGAAATCCCCAGGGGACGTTTGTGATCAGGTGGGATGCAAGCCAGGGAATTGATGAGAAAAAGTTCGAAGAAGAAAAAGAGCAATTCCGAACTATGTTGGCGCAGAATTCTCACCGGCGAGTCTTTGAATTATGGCTCCAGAATCTGAAAAAGAATGCGAAAATAGAAATCTTGAGGCCTGTATCGGGGAGTAGTAAATAGCGGTGTCAGGTGTCAGGAGAGAAGAGCGTAAGGACAAAAACCCGGCCTGAACATAGTGGTTTACCCCTGCGGTTTTTTTATGGACGCTCGATCGGATATTTGCTGCCATTCAATCGAACAAAGTAGATCCTACTTTCTTCCTCGACATGTTCCGCAAGCTGGTAATAGGCTGGCCGGTTGAAACGGGCAGGGAACGTTTCGTTCTTTATTTTGCAGTAAAGGACATTATCGTTTCCCGCCGAGAGGGTTTCCGGCATCAAATTTTCTTTTGTGCCATCGCTAAGGCTGAGTACGAACCCGGCTTTGCCTTCGGTTGTTTTTTCTTCAAACAGCACCCGCGTAACCACAAAAGCGGCATCTTCAACATCCACATAACAACGTGAGCCCTGCCAGTTGATAATATACCGTCCTTCCGAATCCAGTTCCATATTCTGGTAAAACAGCTGGATCAGGTCTCTGCGAATCATCTCTACACCTTTATGGGTCCAGCACCCTTCTTTATCAATATGAATAAGGCATGGTTTGATCTCATCTGTTTCACACATGGTTAAATAGTCCCTTTTTTATCTTGTGTTTTTACGACTCTCCTGAAAATAACAGCTCCTTCCGGCTTTTTCAAGCCTGTCGCTTTTTTTACCGGAGGCTCTCATTATAACTAATTCACCTCTTGCTACCTTGACAAGTTGAATGGTGGGGCTTATTTTTTATTGCATTTATGCAAACACAATGCCAGTTTGATCTAGAACTCATCTCCATTGGAGGAAACGATGCGATTCGATAAATTTACATTGAAGTCACAGGAAGTAGTTCAGGCATCCCAGCAATTAGCAGAAAAACTGGGACATCAGCAGATTGAACCGGAACATCTTGTAAAAGCGATTCTTGATCAGAAAGACGGGGTTGTTCCGCCCCTTTTGGGGAAAATCGGAGCAGATCAAAACCAGCTCCTTCAAACCTTCGATGCTGTATTGCAGAAGCTCCCCAAAGTATCCGGCACAAGTCTGGGACAGGCATACATCTCTCCGAGAGCAAAAGCCGTTCTTGACAAGGCTTTTGCAGAAGCAGAGCAGGTGAAGGACGAATTTGTCAGTTTGGAGCATATCCTTTTAGCTGTAGCAGATGAAAAAACCGGTGAAGCGGGAAATATTCTGGCAGCAGCAGGGGTTACTAAAGACACGATTCTCAAGGCCTTGGTAGACATTCGGGGAGGGCAACGGATTACCGATCAGAACCCTGAAGACAAATATCAGGCCCTGGAGCGGTTCAGTTGTGACCTTACAGCGATGGCCGCGAAAGACGATCTGGACCCCGTGATCGGTCGAGATGATGAAATTCGAAGAATTATCCAGGTTCTTTCCCGAAGGACCAAAAATAACCCTGTGCTCATAGGGGAACCCGGTGTGGGAAAGACAGCCATTGTTGAAGGTCTGGCTCAGCGGATCGTTCAAGGTGACATCCCCGAGACATTGAAAGATAAAAGGGTCGTGTCCCTCGATATGGGATCGCTCATTGCCGGGGCAAAATACCGAGGTGAATTCGAAGACAGACTCAAAGCGGTGTTGAAAGAAGTGACGGATTCCAACGGGCAAATTATCCTTTTCATCGATGAGATGCACACCCTGGTGGGTGCAGGTGCTGCCGAGGGCGCTGTGGATGCATCCAATATGCTTAAGCCTGCCCTGGCGAGAGGTGAGTTGCGATGTGTTGGGGCGACCACTATTAAGGAATACCGAAAATACATTGAAAAGGATGCCGCTTTTGAAAGGCGGTTTCAACCCGTGATGGTGGAGGAACCCTCTGTGGAAGATACCATATCCATTTTGAGAGGGTTGAAGGAAAAATATGAAGTGCATCATGGGGTTCGCATCAAAGATTCCGCGCTTGTGGCTGCTGCAACCCTGTCGAACCGGTATATTACGGATAGGTTTCTACCGGACAAGGCCATTGACCTTATTGATGAGGCCACGTCCCGCCTTCGGATTGAAATCGACAGCCTTCCTGCTGAAATTGATAATCTCCAAAGGAAAACCACCCAGTTGGAGATAGAACGGGAGGCCCTTAAAAAAGAGAAAGACAGGGCTTCGAAAGATCGACTGGATAAGATTAAAAAGGAGCTGACCGGCCTTCAGTCCCAGACGAAAGAGATGACCGCTCATTGGAAAAATGAGAAGAACGCCATTTCAAAGATTCGGGAGATCAAGGAAAGCCTGGAATCGACAAAATCTGAAGCGCAGATTGCTGAACGTGAAGGCGATCTTGCCAAGGCGGCGGAGCTCAAATATGGAAAATTGATCCAGCTGGAAAGTACGCTGGAGGAGGAGAACAGCAAACTTGAAGAACTCCAGTCGGACCAGAAAATGCTCAAGGAAGAAGTGGACAGCGAAGATATTGCCGAGGTTGTGGCTAAATGGACAGGCATCCCTGTTTCGCGAATGATGGAAGGGGAAAAAGAGAAGCTCCTCCATATGGAGGAACGCCTCTCCCTGAGAGTAGTGGGGCAGGATAGCGCTATAAATTCTGTGGCCAATGCCGTTCGCAGGGCGAGATCCGGGCTCCAGGATCCAAACAGGCCGATTGGATCTTTTATCTTCATGGGACCGACCGGTGTGGGAAAGACGGAACTAGCCCGAGCATTGGCCCAGTTCCTGTTTGATGATGAGCAGTACATGATTCGCGTGGATATGTCGGAATATATGGAAAGGCACTCCGTTGCCAGGTTGATAGGCGCGCCTCCCGGTTATGTGGGATATGAAGAGGGGGGATACCTTACAGAGGCTGTGAGGAGACATCCTTATTCGGTAGTTCTGTTCGATGAGATAGAAAAAGCCCATCCCGATGTATTTAATGCCCTCCTCCAGATCTTGGACGACGGACGGATGACTGATGGAAAAGGCCGTACTGTGGATTTCAAGAACACGGTACTCATCATGACTTCCAACGTGGGTAGCCAGTTCATCCAGGAGATGAAAGGACGTGAAGACGTGGAAACGGAAACCGCTGTCATGGATGCCCTTCGGGCCACCTTTAAGCCGGAGTTTCTGAATCGGATTGATGATATCGTCATCTTTAATTCCCTTGGTCAGAAAGAGATCAGAAAGATTGTCGGTATCCAGATCGATTTACTTGGAAAGCGTTTGAAAGACAGCAAAATCACAATGAAACTCACGGACAATGCAGAAGAATTTATTGCCAATACGGGGTTTGATCCGGTGTATGGGGCAAGACCCCTTAAAAGGGCCATTCAAAACTATATCCAGAATCCTCTCGCTGTAAAAATTCTCGAAGGGGCGGTAAAGGAAGGGGATCAGGTGGCCATAGATGTCAAGGATGGGCAGGTGGTATTTGAGTAAATACTTTTGTCTTGCAGTTTACAGTTGCCGGTTGAAGTAACCATTTTTGGCCGACTGGCCAATGCTCACATCAAACTTGAAAAGCGAATATCGAATATCGAACAAGGAATAACGAATGTCGAAGGAAGGTGTTCAATTGATCCTGTTAATCATGAAAAAATAGAGCGAAGCGATACCGCACTTCGTCATTCTGCGGTTCCTTGTTCGATATTCTGCGGTTCGTTTTTTGATCGACCCCGCAAAACTTTCAACCCCGTTTCGGATTCAACTTTCCTTTCAGCTTGGGCGAGACTTTGAACGAAACCCGTCTTCTGGATTCGATGACGATTTCTTCGCCTGTCTGCGGATTTCTACCAGGTCTGGCCCACTTGAACTGCACGCGGAATCGTCCGAAGCCCCGGATAGAAATATCTTCTCCGCCGGCGAGCGTCTTTTTTATGATCTCAAACAATTGATCCACGATTTCCACCGCCCTTTTTCGGTTTAGAAGGACGCAATCCATCTCTGGAAAAAGAAAGAGCTGGGGTCCTTTTTTCTTCCTCTTGAAACGAACTTCTTCCCGTACTTTCCCGGCAATGTCGCGTTTTGTCAGCGTCATATTTTACCTCTTCAGCCGAATGACAGTTATTTGCCGAACTGCATGTCGTAGAGCTGTTTGAATCGTCCGTTTTTTTCCAGAAGTTCCTGCCTCGTTCCCGATTCGAGGATTCTTCCTTCCTCCAAAACAAAGATGCGATCCGCCCGCATAATGGTGCTGAGTCTGTGCGCAACAATCAGAATGGTTCGTGTACCTTTCAGGTTTTCAATAGCCTTCTGGACCAGCCCTTCGCTTTCAGCGTCAAGGGCTGAGGCTGCCTCATCCAGCATGAGAATGGTCGGGTTAACCAGAATGGCTCTTGCAATGGCAAGGCGTTGTCTCTGTCCACCGGAAAGGAGACTTCCCTGGTCTCCTATTTTAGTCAGGTACTGTTCCTTTTGCGCCATGATGAATTCATGGGCATGGGCAGTTTTGGCGGCTGCCACGACCTCTTCTTCTGATTTTTCCGGACTTCCATAACGGATGTTGTATAGGATGGTTTCATTAAAAAGGAGTGTGTCCTGGTTTACGATCCCGATCTGTTCTCTTAAAGAGCGCAGGGTCACATCCCGTATGTCCTTGCCGTCTATGGCAATCCTGCCGGCGGTTACATCGTAAAATCGCGGGACAAGGTCAAGGAGCGTACTTTTTCCTGCTCCGGTGGACCCTACAAAAGCGGCCATTTCTCCGGCTTTTATTCGAAAGGCAACCTGCTTCAACACCGGGGTTGTGTTTGCGTAGCTGAAATCTACCTCATCAAATTCAAGGGTGTCCTTATGTCGTGGCAGGGCAGGAGCGCCTTTCTTATCCCGAATGTCAGGGATGGTCTCCATGATCTTGAATACACGTTTTGTGGCGCCCTGGATGGTCTTGATATTGTTGTTGACCAGAGCCAGCCTTTTTATGGGTCTGTAGACCCTCGAAAAGGCATAGGCCATGGCCATGAGTTCACCCAGGGTATGGTGAAAATAGATTTTCCCGGCAATGAGGATTGCGGGCATGACTAGGAAAACCACAGTGTCCATCATGGGACCGAGACCCTGCTGCCACCGGTTCCAGTGCATGATCCTCCGATAGAGGTGCTCGGCCAGTTCACCAAACCGCTTCACTTCTCTTTTTCCCGTAAAGAACCCGTGGATGAGTTTAAGGCAAAGGAGAGTTTCATGGTAATCTGCAGTTACTTCCGCGGTAGCGTCCTGTACCCTGATCGATTGTTTCTTCACTTTCTTGCCGAACAATCGAACCAGCAGGGCAATGAGCGGAACCATGACAAAAACCAGGAGGGTCATTTTCAGGTTCATGACGAAGAGGTACAGGAGAAATACCAATGCGGTGATCGGATACTCGATAAGTCCTAACAGCACTTCCGCGATGAGATTCTGTAAAACAGCCAGATCGGCTGTGGAGCGGGCGATCAGCTCTCCCGATTTTTTGCTGTGATAATATCCCATGGGAAGGGAAATGAATTTCTTAAACAGGTCAATGCGAAGGTTTTTGACGGCTCTGTTGGAAAACGCAGCGGCTGCGAGACCGCTGAAATAGGTGGTCACCGATTTAAAAAATATGGAAATAAATGCGATAAAGGTAAGAAGGAAGAGCAAACGGTTAGGGGATATGTTTTTTATCAGGACCAGTTCGGTCCGTTGCCATGAAAACCAGGATCCCGATTGAAACGTAATCCAGGGGATTTTCCATGCCACAGGGTCAGAGCCGGTTTTCATCCCTTCATCAACAAATGGTTGAAGGAGATAAACGGGAACTACCACAAAAATGGATGAGATGCCTGCCAGGATAAGGGCGCAGATAACCAGTGCGCGATGTCCTCTGACGTAGGAGGCGATATCTTTGCCTAAAATGGTATCCAACAGCATGGGGAGTAGCCTTTATCGCCTCAAATCCTGATATGATTAGTTGAAAAAAAGCCACCCAGATTGAGACAGAAACTTTCACACAACCTTACCGCCCGCTTGCCCCGTCCCGGGGTTACGCTCAAGACGCTAAGAACGCTAAGATTTAGTTTTTTTACCGAATCGGAACGGACGATTCGATAAACCAATCAGCCCTGTGGGCATTTTGGATAATGGCTACATTAACCATTTGCCTTGGAGAATCACACAGAAAAAAACGATGGCTGTTTTTTCGAATCGTCCGTTCCGATTCGAAAAAGGCTTTGCGTCCTTCGCGACTTTGCGGTTCAACCCAATTGAAGCTTCATGCGAGCTGGGCCAGCCGGAAAGGGCGCCGGTTTTACAGTGCGCCGATAAGCCGTGAAATGACGATGCGCTGCACTTCGGAGGTCCCTTCTCCGATTTCCAACAGCTTCTGGTCCCTGTAAAACCTCTCCACATTGTATTCGTTCATCAATCCATAGCCCCCGTGGAGCTGAACGGCATGGTTGGCGCATCGGTACATGACTTCGGAACAGTGAAGTTTCGCCATTGCGGCTTCTTTGGAGAAGGGCTTGCTATTATCCCGAAGCCAGCAGGCTTTGTAAAGGATAAGTCGTGCGCACTCAATTTCCAGGGCCATATCCGCTAATTTAAACGCGTTAATCTGGAAAGTGGAGATCGGTTTTCCAAATTGTTCCCGCTCTCTGGAGTATTTCATGCTCAGGTCAAAACATCCCTGGGCTCCCCCTAATCCCATGGCTCCAATGGACAATCGGCCTCCATCCAGTGTCTGCATCATCTGGTAGAATCCGTTGCCTCTCGGACCCAGCATATTTTCTTCAGGAACGCGGCAGTCGTCAAAATACAGCTCACTGGTGTTGGAGGCCCGCCACATCATTTTTCCGTGCATCTCTCTGGACTCAAAACCTTTCGTTCCCGTTTCGACAAGGATACACGAGAGTTCAGGGCGACCATCTTCCCTGGTCCCTGTGCGGCAAAGGGCGGTCGCGCCGGAGGTGATTTTTGTTGAGGCATTGGTGATGAAGATTTTGCTGCCGTTTATAACCCATTCATTGCCATCCAGGACTGCCGTGGTTTTGGAGTTGCCCGCATCAGATCCGGCATTTGGTTCGGTTAGACCAAAGCCCCACAGGGCTTCTCCGCTGCATAATTTGGGAAGATATTTTGTCTTTTGTTCTTCGTTCCCGAAATAGTAAAGAGGGCCTATCCCTAACGAATTGCCCGCAGCCACGGTGGCTGCATGGGAGCCGTCAACCCGGGCGATTTCCTCCGTGGCAATAATGTAGGACAGGTAGTCCATACCCTGGCCGCCGTATTTTTCCGAGACAAACATGCCGAAAAGACCCAAATCAGCCATTTTCCTCATGGTTTCATAGGAAAATTCTTCTTTTTCATCCAATTCAATAGCTACCGGTTTGATTTCATTTTCGGCAAAATCACGAACGGAATTGCGCAGAATCTCCTGCTCCATGGATAGACTGAAGTCCATAATAACTCCTTACCTAATTAGGTGCGGTTTCAGGCGCCCCTCTTTCAGAGCAAAGTGGGAAACTACCTGAACCAGATCTTTTATTATTGCAGATTCAGAGAAAAAACCAGCCTTATAACACTATTCACAACCAAATTTTTGAATAGGGCACAGCCAACCGTGTGGAAACTGTAAACGATTATGTTGTTTTTATAGGCAGATGAGGAAAACTTGTCAATCATAAAAAGGGAAGAGACGGCCCTATTAAAGTTTGATATATGATTAAGTGTAAATATTCACCATGACCTTATATTGAAATTTCTTGACACATGGAAAATATTTATGAATACTGAATATTCATTAAGAAAAAATACAAACACGAGGATGACTATTGAATATTGGTTCGTTGATCCGTAAATATCGGAAAGAAAAGAAAATGACGCTCAAGGCTGTGTCTCAGAAAGCGAATGTTTCTGAAGGCTTTTTGAGCCAGGTGGAAAATAATGTGAGTTCGCCATCGGTGGACACGCTGGTAGGTATCAGCAATGCCATTGGCGTTAATGCCGGCGACCTCCTGAACCAGATCCAAAACCACGAACGATTAATCCTCATCCGCAGGGAAGAATGGATTGATGTGGATCTTCCGCACACGGGATTTGCCACCAGGCGATTTTTTCCCCCCGAAAGCAGGAACGTTATCGACAGCGCCATTCTTGTTCTTGAGCCGGGGAAAACCATCCCGGTTCGAAAAGGGATCAAGAACGGCCAGGAGATCCTCTGCATCCTGAAAGGCTCCCTTGACTTGACCCATCAGGGGAAAAAGATCACGCTTTCAGAGGGGGATACCGTTCATTTCTGGTCGGATGTACAGAAACAGAATATTTCTACTTCTGACCAGAATGCCGCTGTGGCCTTGTGGATAGGTACACTGTAACGGGTTGCAGGTAAATGCCTTTTACTTAAGGACATTTTAAAAGATAACAATCGAACCAAAAGCAAGGAAGCGCCCTGTTTTTTTGCTGTTCCGTTCGAATGTTCGTCAATCGACTGTTCGTTATTCGTCATGCTGTTAAGTTAATGACATTGGGTACAACCCTCTAACCTTCTGGACTTCGAAGTTTCACACAAACGCCGCCGCCGGCTAAAAAAAAGCCAGTCAGATCAAAAAAGAAACTTCCAGAACAAGGTTTCAGGTGTCGGGTGTCAGTGTTCAGAACATCCAGTTTCAAGTTTCAATTTTCCAGTTTCCAATTGAAGTTTCATATGAGCGTCGCCTCCGGCTGGAAAAAATACCCGGACTGATCAAGAAAGAAACCATGCATTCCCACGCTGGAGTATGGGAACGAGGAATAACCAGTAACGAGCAACCAGGGTAGTTTCACACTAACGCAGGCGTCAAAACGAAAGGAGGAGTAAGGATGATTAAATTCAGTGAACGGCAACTCAGGACACCTAAATTAATGCGTCCGGTCTATCTTGTAACGGCGGGTCAGTCGAAGTTCGACCGGGCCATGCCGGAGAAAAGAACGGAAGAACTTTGTGTTGACGCCCTGACAATGGCGGCAAGGCTCATTGACAAAACTCCGGCAGAGCTGAAAAGTTACATCCATACCGCCTATTACGGTCATTTCGCCGACCATTTCGGAGATCAACTCCTTGGGGAGGCGGTTATCCACGACAGGCTGGGGCTGGATCCTCTCGGTAATATCGGGGTCAAAACAGGGGGCGCTACGGGCGGTTCGACGTTGTGGGAAACGGTCAAAGCCGTGGCTTCCGGGTATTCCGACTGTGCCCTGGCCATGGGATGGGAGCGCATGGACGAGGTTCCCACCGATGAGGGAAATCACCTGATATCCTGTGCCGCGGATAAGGATTGGGAAACCCCTCTTGGCCATATCTACACCGGCTATTATGCTGTCATGGCCCAGAAATACTGGCAGGTATTTGGAAAAGAAGAAGAATCATTCCGACGCACCCTGGCGGAGATTTCTGTAAAGCACCATGGATACGCGCGATTCAACCCATACGCCCAGGCGCCCATGAAGATTACAGTGGAAGATGTTCTCAATTCTCCCGTGGTGGCCTATCCACTTCGGGTTCTTGACTGCTGCCTCATGAGCGTGGGAGCTGCCTGTGCCATCATCTGCGACGAACCCACCGCGATCGAGCTTACAAAAGGGACGAAAAATAAACCTCTGCGCATCTGGGTGGCTGCCGGATCACACACCCTCAGGCCGGCCTGCAGACGTGATATGGACATTCCCCTGCTTCCCAATGAAACCCCCGACCAGTATGCGGACCTTGGGGAACGCTTTCCCGGCGGCGACCGGTATCCCGGTTTCACTGGATTCCTGGGCGCCAGGATGAGCGCCTATTATGGTTACCGCATGGCAGGGATTGTAGACCCCATGGAAGATCTGGATGTCATAGAACTCCATGACGCCTTCACCATCAGCGATGTACAATCGTATGAAGATGTGGGTCTCAGGCCTTATGGATATGGCAGGGATTATGTGGAATCCGGGGATTGCTATCACACCAACCCGCGCACGGGTGAACCCGGCAGACTTCCTTCAAATCTCTCGGGCGGACTCATCGGCTGCATGCACGCTGTGGGTGCTACCGGGATCATGCAGACTTTTGAAATCGCCTCCCATATCTGGAATCGATGGGCGGAACTGCATGGCGATCCCAAAGTCTGGGAAGAGTTCGGCAGGGAAAAACCCGACGACTGGACTGATCTTCAGGTAAAAGACGCAAAACGGGCACTGGCCATCAGCCATGCAGGGGTGGGATCACACGTTACGGCAACCATCCTGATGGATCCTGACCATCTCTTGAAAGAGGACGCATAAGGAAGGAGGAGAAAATGAGCATATTTGGAACAGTGCGGGTCAAAGACGGAAAATACAGGATAAAAGGCGATTTTCATCACATTACGCCCAATACACCCATAAGAAATGAGGATGATGGCTGGAAGCTTATGGGAGTAACCAACCCGAGGGAAATGATCTACATCCACACATACGGTGGGGAAGCACCCTTTTTTGAGAGTGTATCCCAGGGGAAAATACTGGGCACCCGATGCGACAACCCGGACTGCGAGTTCAAAGGGACCACCTATCTCCCCTTTCGCATCCACTGTCCGGACTGCCTTGCTAAGAACACCATCGTGGACTTTACGGACATTTGTACAAAGACGGCGAAAATTCATACGTTCATGGTCTGTGAGCGATCCGGCGCCTTTAATACATTAGACAAGCCGATCAAATTCATTAACGTGGAATTCGACGGGATTTCTACTATCCTGATGAGTTATCTCTCCATAGGGGACCCCAAGATAGGAATGCGTGTGGTTCCCATCTTCAGAACAGTGAACCCCACGTACACCATCACCGATCTCTCGTGGGTCGAGGACGGCGTGAAAGCGGAAGACCTTCCCGAAGGATTTTCGTTCGGATAAGTGATTTTATCAAACTGTAAAAGAAAGGGCCGCATGGTGTTTGCGGCCCTTTTTTTCTTTTCATAGCAGCGATCCTGCTTGCATTAACAGGATAAGTTGTAGCAATTAGGAATGATGGCCCCAAAGTAAATTGGAGGGAAGAATGTGGGCGGTGAACCACCACAAAATGACATCAAGATAAAGATTTGACCCCTTGAAATTCTTTGTGTTAATGTAAAGATAAAAACTCGACCTTTTAGGTTTGGAGGTTTGATTATGTAAGCAGAAAAAATATTCCTTGAAACAGATCAACATGGGCACCTGTTACAACAGCCACAATTGCCTCCTAATGCCCGCATGGAAGCAATCTTCCTTTTACTGGAAGATATTGGCATTGGCAAAGGGAATAAGGCCATAAGAAAGCCGTCAAAAAGAATTATGGGAAAAGGAAAGATCATCGGAGATATTATGGACCCTGTTGCCCCCCTTCAAGATTGGGATGCACTGCAATGATTTTATTGGATACGCATATTTGGTTTACATACCTATAAGGCAAGCGATGATATGAAAAAAACAGCTTTGATTCTTGGTGTTTCCGGTCAGGACGGATCTTATCTGGCCCGTTTTCTTTTAGAAAAAGGATACAGGGTCGTGGGTTGTTCAAGAGACGCCCAGATATCCC
>CAYOWC010000048.1:0-22262 GCA_964407525.1 uncultured Desulfobacteraceae bacterium
TCTCGAAATTCTTCACCGGAAAGCGGTATGAATCTCATTCATTCACGGGTATTGACATTAGGTTGGCATCAAAAAATGAAAGCTTCAATATGGTAAGAAGGCATTTAAATATTTAAATCCTCTAAGCTAACAGCCAATAGCTAAAAGCTAATTGCAGCTTTTATGTACAATCAAAAGCAGGGGGGGAAAAATGCAAACTTCACGTTGGGTTTCAGGCGTTGGGTTCTATTTGTTCTTGTTGCTCGTGCCGGTCTCTGCGCACACGCAAGAACTGAGCCGCCAAGTAACACTGATCCAAGTCCGGGCCGCAATACCGGAACTGGAAAAGTTCACGCGGGAAACCCTGGAAAAGAAGGGCGTGCCGGGTGCGGCGATCGCCATAGTGTTTCAAGATCGGGTGTTGTATCTGCATGGGTTCGGTGTGCGTGAGGCAGGGAAGAAGGAACCTGTCACGGAGGATACCGTTTTCCAACTTGCGTCCATGTCCAAACCGATTGCCTCGACGATTCTGGCTGCGTTGGTGAGCGATGGTGTCGTGACCTGGGATACGCCCATCCGCGACGTTGACCCCGGCTTTCAATTGTATGAGGCGTATCCGACCCAGCAAGTGACGATTCGCGATCTGTTCGCCCATCGCAGCGGGTTACCGGGGAACGCCGGGAACGACTTGGAACAGCTGGGCTATAGCCGTACCGAAATCCTGTATCGCCTGCGCCATGTGAAACCTGCAAGCAGTTTTCGTTCCGCCTATTCCTACAGCAATTTCGGCATCACCGAAGGCGCCGTTGCGGCGGCGAAACCCACAGGGAAGGCATGGGGAGATATGGCGGCGGAAAAACTCTATAAACCACTGGGGATGCATTCCACCAGTTCGTACCATAAAGATTTCCTGGCTCATACCAATCGCGCAGTGCTGCACAGCCTTGTAAACGGCAAGTGGGCTCCAAAGGCGTTGCGAGACCCCGACGCACAATCTCCCGCAGGCGGTGTGAGTTCCACGGTGAAAGACCTGGCACAGTGGATGCGACTGGAGCTTGCGAACGGAAAGTGGAATGGCAGGCAGTTGATCGGCGAAGAGGCCATCGGCCAAACACACCTGCCGCTCATTATTCGCGGAAATGACCCCATCACCGGCAACCCCGGGTTTTACGGGTTGGGTTGGAACGTCGACTATCGGGATGATGGAACGGTGGTCTGGGGACACGCTGGAGCATTTTCCCAAGGCGCCCGCACCCTGGTGAAGCTGATTCCTACCGAACAGCTCGGCATCGTCGTCCTCTCCAATGCGTTTCCAACCGGGATACCCGAAGGCATTGCCCAAACGTTTTTCGATTATGTGTATTACGGCAAGGCCCGGAATGACTGGGTCGCCATATGGGACAAGATGTTCAACGCCCATTTTGGAGTGGAAGCCTTTGCTCCCCTCATCGCCATGTATGCCAAATCCCCTGTGCATCCCTCCCCCGCGATGCCTTTAGGCGCGTATGTTGGAGCGTACACGAACGACTATATCGGCCCTATTCAAGTCCTTAAACGGGATGGGACGCTCGCACTGCAGATGGGCCCAAAGAGAAGGATATTCCCGCTAAAGCATTTCGACCATGACCTTTTTCTCTATTACCCTGATCCGGAAACACCGGAGGTCCCCAGCAGCGTGACATTTACCATCGGCCCCGAACAGAAGGCGGTGCAGGTCGTGATTGCCGATTTGAATGGTGAAGGACTGGGCACCCTGACACGGGTGAGCAAAGCTGAATAGCCACAGACACACACAGACTTACACAGACATTTTAGAAGGTTTTTTCTCCAGCGGACACCAGTATTCTCACCGTAACCTTGGTGAAACGAAAGCAACAACAGTTTCACGGGCTTCGCAGGAGAAACTGAAAACCGAAACGAAGTTTCACACGAACAAAAAGGAGAACCACATCATGCATTCCCCGAATGAATTACGAACCCGGTACAATTTCAAAGACTTCCTATACTACATCTGCCTTTTGGCCGTTCCGATCTTCACGGCCATCCTTGCGATCTCCAAACACTCCGTCTTCTGGACCGTCGCCTTTGTGGTTCTTGCCGCAGTCTTGACCATCGGCATCCTGAAATATTATTGCACGCGCTGCCCCCACTACACACGGGAAGACAAAACCCTTAACTGCATGTTTTTCTGGGGACTTCCCAAGCTCTTCAACCCAAGACCAGGGGCACTCAATCTCGTCGACAGGTCGGTTGCCATAGGTGCCCCCGCAGTGCTGCTGATTTTTCCTTTATACTGGTTATGCATGGAACCCGGCCTGCTGATCCTGTACATACTGTCACTGGCAGGGTTCGGCGCCACTGTCTATCGCAACGAATGTGGACGGTGTATCTACCTTGAATGTCCCATGAACAAGGTCCCCGAAGAGGCAAAGAACCGATCCGGAGGATCTTCAACGTAGAGACAGGAGAACAGCCGGTCCTGGGACAACGGCCCGGCCGTTGGGTGAGTGAAAAATAGGGGATTGCGGAATTCCCAATTCCTCTATTGACTCACGTAAATAAATCAGAGGACAGAAGAGTTATTCGCTTTTTTACGGATGTCCTCCTATTCTCTATTCTGAAATGGAAATTACTGCGGTAACCAAAGGTGTGTTACCGAAATCGGGCAGGCTTGCCCACGGCTTTCAGGCCATTCAAATTCCCTTTTGTGACTTGAACGGTAGATCGCATATTCATCCACTGTAGAATGGTTAGTCGTCTTCAGGGCGGCGCTCTTTTTACCATCTTCAAGAACAGAAGCGAGATTCTTGAATGAATAAGATTCTTTTGCGTACCCGACCATCAGTGCATCCTGCATGGCCCAGGCATAGTCGCCGTTAACGAACCTTACCAAGCCTTTTTGGCAGTAGCAGGACAAGATCGGGTGCTTACGGTCAACGGGTTTACATTCCACAAAAAGGCCATCCTGATCGCTTAGAATGGGCAGCTTATCCCGTTTCAGATCAAAGAATATATCAGGCATCTTGTCGGGATGTTTCTTATCTACGTTTGTAATCTTTGGCTCACGGGTCACCTTGCCAAACAAAGCACAATGGAAGCCATCAACATCGCCACTTTTTCGCAAACGATTTTCAATGATTTCAGCCAGAATCTGGGTAATGGTATCTTCATCCGCGGAATCCAAAATGAAATTGACAGGCGGTTTTTCTTGAAGTAACTGCCAGGCTCTTTTGATTACCGTGCAAAGAAGCAGGATGGTGCGTTGCGGGATTTGCGGGTGAGGCAGTGTGTACTCTATGCCGTGCGTAAAAAAACCGACCGCCATCATTTTTTCCCCACGGGAAACGCATCAAGATGATGGCGGAGAATATCCAAGGCACACAGACGGGCGCGGCTTAACGTCCAATACCGATATTGGCCTATGATCCCCACGAGCAGCCGCCCCTTTTCGTGAACGACGACCCGGCTGCAACCTGTTTTGTTCGCTGCTTCGGTGATTTGAGAAATCAGCCTTTTCTGAGCCGCTTGCGTCAGAGTAGCGGAAATGGCCGGTGAATAAACGGTAAAAAAATACCAGGGAGAAAGAACATTTTGGTTCGCAATCTCAACCTCATCGATGGATACCGTTTCCTTCGTAATATTGAAAGACGGGGCCAACAACCGTTGAAGTTCTGTATAAAAACGATTACGTTCAATTTTGGTTGGAAACGCATTGGCACGATCCCGTGCTTCCTTAAAGGGTTCTGCCACTTCAAGCGTGTCTTTCACCACCTGGCGGTCATATGCATCCAGGCCGTAAAGGTCAAAAACGAAATCATTGATCTCCTTCCAGGGTTTATCGGGCGCTGTTTCAAGCCGACGAGACAGTTCCAGGATGCGTTTTCGTTGCGCATCGGGCAACAGATTGATTTGCGGGAAAGGAAAATTCTCCAGGTCTGATTTTGTCATAGTACGCCGCTCTGCTCCCATCCTGGAACAGGTCACTATAACATAGTAGGAAAACAGCTCCGAATGCGTAAGCAGATGAAGAAGATAAATAGGCGAGACGTCAGAAAGGCCGTGAGCGGAAAACCCATAATATGATTGGCTGAAGACTACGCTCTCAAAAAGGAGGTACGACTTGGCTGAAGTAAGGGAGGCTCCCGGAGATTGCGGCACAATGAGGAGAGGTGGAGTATACAATTCCATGCACCTTGGCATATGAGCAGTGGAGTGCCCAAAATCGAGAAGCGAGGACACATCAACTGAAAAGCCGCCATCTTCGGGAGACGCGAAATTGGACAATCCGTGCATGAATGACGCATCACTCTGAATTTGTTTTGGTGAAAGATTGTACCCCAACCCCGAATACAGTCCTTGCATCTTCCAATAAGACTTAACAGTAGGCCACTCCAAATCATCAAGCTTGCGAACCAGTTCCACATCAAGAGCAGTTCCTATTGCCAGTGTCTTCAACAATTTTGGTTCATTGACGGCATCACAAGCAGCCACCGGCTGTGCGGATCGATAATCAATACGGATACGTCCTTTGTCATTCAGGAGCCGTTCAAAATGAGGTGTAACAAAATGAAAAAGGTGATTGGCTGCGGGAATACGATTGCGCGCAAACAAAAGCATAAAAGGCTGGCTCATTCCTGGCCAGACCGAGCAGTCAGACAGGTTGGAACCATTCAATATCCCCGTTATCTCAATACCCTGCAATACCACCTTAAACGCACTTGTGCCGGATTTTGTCTGTTTGAGAAAGATGCGCCCGGGCAACACCAGCGCAATGATACCCCCCGGTTTCGCCCACTGAATCGATTTCCACAAAAACGGTAGGTCCGGATTGTTGTCCGGGTTGTGGTACCCCCGCGCAATTTCTTCAAATCCACGATCTTTCAGGATCTGGCGCGTCAATTCGGTGAAGATGGTATTTTGAGCCTTGTCCTCTTTCCGGTCCCCTCTCAGGCGACTCCATGGCGGATTACCGATGATCATATCGAAACCGCCGTTGAAGTCTTCAGGAAGATCCAAGCGCAAACTGCCCAGCACAAAGCCTCTGGTTGCCCGCTCTTCAGGCCGTCTGTGGTTATACAACACCACTCCCTGAAGAGGTTTTGGGAATCTCAGGCTCTTCGGGGGTCTGGTCGTTCCATTAAGTTCAATGGCAGTGATGTAAAGCGACAGTGCCGCCAGGCGCAGGGCGGACTCACTGACATCAAAACCGCAAAGCTGATGGTAAAGAATGGATTGAATCGCCTCGGTGCCAGGACGCTTCCCATCGTGTTCCCACCGAGCCGCAACAAGCTTCCGGAAGGCCAGGACGAGGAAAATCCCGGCACCGCAACTCGGATCGAGAATTCGGGCATCTTCCTTTTCGCTGAGGCCTTCAAATCCGTCGTCCACGAGATAGCGGGCAATGTTCTTGGGTGTATAGTACGCACTCGTCTGTTCTCTTTGTTGAGAATCCCAAATTTTGCTGAAATTCTCATACACCTGACTGAGTACGCCAATGGGGATGTGGGCAAAGTCAAGATCACCCCAATCGATTCGGAGTTGAAACCCCTCGGCTCCCACATGTCTCCAGCCCTCCAAGATGGCTTGGAGATGGAGAAACAGTTTGCCGTCGGTCTTTTCATTTGCCTGGTTGAAGACGGCATTGTAGCCGCTGGAAAGCGGAAGCAAGTCGCCGTTGAAGGTTTTGTCAAGCCACCGACATGTGGCGACGGAATTCTCAACGTTGCGGAAGCAATCCCCAAGCGACTCCGCTTTCGGACAAACGGAATGAAGCTCGTTCAACCGGACTATCTTTCGATCCCACAGAAAGCGGAAAAACAGCGCCCGACCAAGAAATGAAAGAACATCCAAGGGGCGGAGATCGTGTGTCCCTATGAGAATCTCGGAGGATCTGGTCATCAGGTCACGAATTGTCTCGAATATATAGTCCGGGGCGTCAGGCTGGCCTTCCATGGTAAAAACGCCATTCACAACGCTCTGAAAGAAAAGCGGGGCTTCGGAAGAATCCTGTTTGATCGTCCTCTTGTCGCTTTTGGCCAGAACGGAACGGTCTAAGTTGACAGGATACACATTCAATTCACCCGGACTCAAGACGCCGAGATATGCCCTCTCACCCCGGTTAGCCAAAACGCACTGCAAATCCAAAAGTTTGGTATTGTCGGAATTCCTTATCTGATCTACCGACACAATGTAAAGCAGAGGTCTGGCTTGAAATTCAGCAACTGCATTCACTTTCAGGCGCCCCTGCCCGGATATCTTCAGTAGATCCAGGTAATCCAAATGCCTGGGGTTCGGCTCTCCGTCAAGTTGCACAACATCATAACACCCAAAGGTTTTGACTGCGTTTGCAGTATTCATGAGCAACACCGATTATTCCCGGTTCGAACAATTCCCTGGTAGCGTCCCAGGATACGGACAAGCCCTTTCATATCCTCGGAATACTTGAGGTCCTTAAAGGCAGTATTTTCGGATTTAAGGATAAGCCATTCAGATGTCAGATAGACTCGTTTTAATGTAGCCTCTTGCTCAACAAGAACAGCCGCTATTTCCCCGTTTTCAACACGATCCCGTCTCTGTATGATGGCAATATCACCGTTTCTAATTCCTGCTTCCATCATGCTATCGCCAAGCACACGAAGCGCAAAAAGCTCCCCTCCACCAAACAAAGCAGGAGGAATGGGAAGATGCTCTTCAATATTCTGTTCCGCCCATATGGGAACTCCCGCCGCAATACGACCGAGCAAGGGGATGGAGTCTTCCTCCTGCCACATGACCGGCAAGGGCAACGAGGCCAACTGGATTCCACGAGCTCTTCCGCCATTGAGGCGGATATAGCCCTTCTTTTCGATCAGGGCGAGATGGCTTCGCACCGCATTAAGGCTGCCGAACCCGAAGTGGTCACGTATTTCCGCCTGTGTCGGTGGATAACCATTTCGCATCTGCCATGCGACTATGAGATCGTAGATTCTTGATTGTTTGTCTGTCAGCTTTTTCACGGTAGCTACGCATTTGCCTCTTGATACTGTCATTGAAAACACTGTTATAATACACAGTATAAGAGAAAAAGCAACGTATATTTTCATCAAACCATTTCCCCCTGAAAATCCTGGCAAAAGAATTCCACAGGCATAATATCCCCTCGGAAATCAGAATATCGTGGTTCCATCGTTCGCGGTCCGTTCTGATGACTGGAAGAAAATACAGGTCATCGGCTCCAAGGGATTGTTTTCCTGATAACTTGTACCCGGATTATCCGGATCTATCAACAATGAGACCTATTGAACGATGGATGTGTTCATGTTCCGGGCTTGTTCTCCGACCCATCAGGCAGCAACCCCCTCGCCCATTTCCACCGAATCCGCGGACCCAGAGGCCAGAGAAATCAAAGATCAGGGGTAGCCCCGGAAGCAACCACCACACGGAACCCGATGTAGTTGCTCCTGCTGAGCGGGTGGTACGCGACGCGAGAGGGACACCGCACGTGCGACAGGTCAAGGTTGAACGCGCCGCCGCGCACCACAGGAAGGCTATTAGCCTCAAGGTCATTTTCGATCTTGCAGTAAGCATCGTTTTCCCCCCACTTGGTGGCGCACCATTCAAAGACATTCCCGCTCATATCCAGTATTCCATAAGGGCTTGCCCCTTTAGGAAAACAACCAACCGTAGTCGTACCCCCAATTCCAGTATCACGGGAATTTGCCCTGTCCTGATCGGGCTCATCTCCCCACGGAAAGATACGGGCATCTTTGTCGCCTCTGGTCGCCTTCTCCCATTCCGCTTCCGTGGGGAGGCGAACGATCCAGTGTTTCTGTTTGAGCAGTCCAGCCAAAAGATCAGGCAGATCTTTCCGTTCTTTCATTTGATCCGTCAACCAGCGGCAGTAGGCGAGAGCCTCATACCAATTTACTCCAGCCACTGGGTGGTTCGGGAGGTTGAAGGGTTCACCGAAATCAGCGGGATGATCCCAATACTGATCACCCTTCAATCCCTTGACTCGCCCTTTCTTCCATAAATCCTCTGCTTCAGTCTCTATCCAGTATCGGGACTCTCCATAGCCGCCAGCCTTCAAGAATGCACCAAATTGTTCAACCGTCACCGGATACCGAAGGATATAGTAAGGCCTGAGATCTTCTTCATGTTGCGGAATCTCAAAACCATAAACCGCTTTGTCCTCCTCACGGCCCCCCATTTGAAACGACCCTTCCGGGATCTCCACAAATCCAAGGAGGGGTTCGTCGGGCAGAAACCACGTGTCGGCCCGGAACCGGGAATCGCCAAGCTTGGCCAATGTATTCCCGGCCGCGGCTCGTTCCACAGGTGTCATCTCACCTCGGCTGATGAGTTCAGCCAACCTGATCCGCAGCCTCTCTACCAGATCTTTTCCAAGTTCGCTGTCCTTTGCCCGATTCAGCCCCATTTCAACAAGCACATCTCCTGCAAGCCATGCCTTCCGCCACGCTTTATCGTCGGAACTCGACCTGCCGGGACACAGTTCGTTTGCTAAAACAAGCGGCTTGGATACATCTCCGGACACGTGGACCAGCCGGCCCACACCCAGAAGGATAGCTTCCCGCCAGATATCGCCTTTTTCGGCAAGACCTGCCGCACGCGATGGGAAGTCTTCCAGCGTTGATAGATATGCACCGGCCAGGTATTCCTGGAAAGTACGATGCGGAAAGGTATAGATACCCGGTTCTCGTTCAAGCAGAAGGCCGGCTCTCAACTTTATGGTATTGATCATCTGGCTCGCCCAATCCAAACTCCCTTTCGGATGCAATCCGGCCAGAGTCCGTACCAACTGCCATTCCTTTATATCGCTTAGCGCATCCTCTTCACCAGGGGCGCCCGCTCCATGGGCATCATAGGCCAGCCGCCAAAGGGTTCTTTTCAAACCCACGTCCGTACGACCCGCCTCTCTCAACAACTCCTTAAGCCTTGGTAGACCTCCTTCACCCATCGCTTTGAGCCGGTCCCACCGCAACAAGAGCACATCCACGGCCTCTTCGTACAGCAGCGCCCTTGCCTCGGGCAAACGGCCTTTGTGGGTGTTCACAAGGGCCATTACCGTGAGCAGCAAAGGGTTGGGGGCCAGGCGACGGAGATCCGGGCGATGCACGGCCTTCCCCAGGCTTCTGGACAGGCTCTCTGCTTCTTCCAGCCCAAGGACCTTGGCGTCGACCAGGTCCTTGTGCCAGGAACGGATAAAATGCGCTATCTTCTTTTCATCGAACGGGGCCAGCTCAAACGCCTGGAAACCACTTAATTGAAGCGTCCTGTCCTGGTAGGAAAGAACCCGGCAGGTAACAAGGAAGCGGCTCTTGGAATAGCGTTTTGAAAACGAAAGGACGGCATCGCGTACAAACTTGCGGTGTTCCACGCTTTGGATCTCATCCAGCCCGTCCAGAAGCACAAAGGCCTCACCCCTCTCAAGGGCCTTCCTTAGGACCTCCGTTACAAGACCGAGGTTTGAGGCCTCAAGTCGGGCGACAATGAAGTCCCATAGATGCCTGGGATCAGGCCTCCGGACCTTCTTCGAAATCGTCTGGGCATAGTCTTTCAGCATCACCGGAATGGGGACGAGTTCAAATTGTGTTCGAGGCCAACCCGGTAGAAGGCCCGGCCAATCAACTTCCGGATCCAATTGGTTCCCCGCCAGACAAAGGGTCAGGTGCCGCAGGAAGGTGGTCTTTCCGGCGCCCGGATCCCCCAAAAGCACCATACGTTCATTTCCGATCACGGCTTCCAGTGCGCCGAGGGGTCGTGTCTCTTTGCCTTCCCCCACAGTTTTGCCGTCGTGCTTCCTCCTCGTTTCTCCCTTCGCCTCAATCTGAGTCCGGGTGTCCAGACCCACATACACCCCTGCCAAACCCATCCGGTGCTGACGAGCGTTCGGTTCACTTACTCCCACTTCGAGTCCACGCATGGGCAAGTAGCAGGTTTCTTCAACGAGCATCCTGAGATAGGCCCGCACGCTTTCTTTCTGGTTTACAGGTTCCGGTTCCTGGAGAAGCGTTGCGGAAATCCGATTGTGATTCCCGGTTATGACCATACTGCCTTTGACGTCACCTCTAACCAGCACGCCTCTCGGACCCGCTGCCATGGCCGCTTTTCCTTGGGCTATGGCGCCCGAATCCGCAAACGCAAGCCTCAGTACCTGTAAATCATCACGCTGCGCCCTTAAGGCCGTCAGGCTCACATCGATGATCTCTTCATCCAAGCGTCCTCGGAGTTCCTCCTGGGCGGAAACGGCCTTGGTGATACGCTCGATTTCCCTTTCGACGGATTCCTCGTTGAAAGTGATGACCCCCCTGTCCCGCCTTAGAAAAAGATCCGGGGCCCTATTCGCAAACATCGATACATGCGGCTCCGTAAGCCAAAACATGAGGGGCACGCCGAGGGCGATCAGGCGCTCCCTGGAAAGGTTGAGATCAACAAAGATTTCTCCCCGGGATCCGCTTATGAGTTCGTCCAGGTTGTTGACAATGATTCCATCCGGACCTTCAGCGGCGGCCCCGCTGATTCTTTGAAACCAGTCCATCAAATTCTCCGATGTGAGATGGAGTTCCTTCACTCCCAATGCCAGGTTCATTGCCCTTTGGGCGATCCGGATATTGATCTGTTTGATGAGTTGTGCGTTGTTACAGGCGCACAAGAGCAAGCCGCTTTCTGGAGTCCGTTGAAAAAAGCCTTCGATTTTGTTGAGTTTCAGATAGAAACCTTCCGCATCATTTTTTTGTCTCATCTTGGATCAATCCTTTTTCTTTCAAAATGTCCCTGACGATGGGGTGAACATCACTCCACTGATCGCCATTGTAGCCCAAAACAGTCAGGTTGTTCCTCAAGTCAAGCATGGCCTCCGTTGATTCCGGCTTCTTTGTCTTGTCCAAGGCGCATTGCTTAAGCGTCTGATAATACTCCTCGGCCGTGATCCCTTTTTCCTTATTGTCGGCGATAGTGAAATAGTAGTCGGACTTCAAGGAAAGGTAAGCGCTATGGAAGTCCTCTCTGTTGATCTCCGATCTTTCGTGGTTCAGAGCATTGTCAGCCGCATCGCGGATTATCCTGAAGAGGTCCCAGAGGCATCCGCCGCTGTACAGAATCATATCGCGCAACACCGTTTTTTCTTCGAAAAGGGAGATATTCATCCTCTGAGTAACAACAGTCTCCAACGCCTGAATGCCCTCTTCAAAAGGATTGCCGTCCTTCTCCCTTACCTTGATCATGGGCAGGACAAAGGCCTCATCGTAACTGTTCCTGATGGCGGTGAATCGGGTGTTGTAGAGAAGGGCGATGGGAAAAGTAAAAATGCAGTGGCAATCCAATTGCGTCATCTGAGTGGAATGA
The DNA here is from genome assembly GCA_964407525.1 of uncultured Desulfobacteraceae bacterium. Taxonomy (GTDB): domain Bacteria; phylum Desulfobacterota; class DSM-4660; order Desulfatiglandales; family Desulfatiglandaceae; genus DUZB01. Next base: position 11,323 of record CAYOWC010000048.1, read on the forward strand.
ACGTAGAATAGCTCCTCACCCATTTTCAAATCAGCCTTGTCGAGATCCTCAATAATCAAGAGCAAACCTTTTTTCCCTATTTTGTGGAGATTTTTTCGGACGTCCCCGATCAGAAGGTTGCAGTTCTCGATGAGTTGGGACAACTTGGGGTCCATCTTTGTCTTCAGAATCTCTTTCAAAGAGGAACTGGACTTTGCCGCAGCCCTGAATTTCGCGAAAAAACTGGCAAAAAAGGGAATTTCTCCACCTGCTTTCATGCCGGCTTCGATCTCCATTCCCATGTAAGTTTCGTTGACCTCTTTAACCTCTCGAGTTTTCATCCAGTCATGGATTTTCTGTATGTGTTGCGGGTCTAGAATGATTTTCGGCTCCCGATCGAAGAGTTCGAACAGCTGTTCCATGGTCGCAATGAAGAGCTCGATGTGGTTTATGTTCAAAAGATCGAGTTCTTTCGACACCGAAAAATTTAGGGTCTCATACTCCCGCGCAATATCCCGTTGCAGCCTCACCAGTTCCGTGCTCTTCCCGCATCCCTTGTGTCCCACAAAGAGCATTTTCAAACTGCCCCCGGTATTGGAGAGTAAACGTCTTCTCAGGGTTTCATATCGTTTAATGCCTCTTCCCTTGTCGACGTTAACATACAAATCATTGAAATCTTCTGATGCAATGGGTTTATTTTGAAAGAACTGATAGACATTCTCCAGGTCGTCTGACGGCATATGCGCCTCCTCTTCGCGGTCGAAACATCGTTTCCTTTCTTCTGCCGCATCAAAGCTAATGTGGATAGGATACCACCGGTTTTATCAGGAAAGCATCTTATTTTTCTTCCGAATTGCATTTCAAGCCATATTTACGGGATGATCGGGCCATCAACTGCCCGTTGGTCAAGCCTCGAAGCTTCCATGCCGCTACCCCATTCATTGCCCGGCCCATAAGCCGGGCAGGGCATAGAAAGCCCCCTGCAAGAGAGGCGTCTCACCGCGATGCTCGTGGCTGAATCCGTCAAACCGACGGCGGGTACAAGCCACTCTCAGAGGAAGAGGCACCCGATCAGCTCAATTTTCGGCGCGAGCCCAGAGGCCAGAGAAATCAGCGATCAGAGTCAAACCCGGGAGCAACCACCACACGAAATCCGATGCTGTTGAACCAGTCGTCCGGACTGTCCCTGTTACGGTAGGCGCACCGCACGTTCCACTGGAAGCTGAAGAACGCGCCGCCGCGCACCACGCGAAGATCATCTCCTTCAAGGTCATTGTCGTTCCGGTAGCCTTCGTAGCTGTCCTCCCACTTGGTGGCGCACCATTCGAAGGTATTTCCAACCATATCCTGCATCCGATAATGGCTTTCCCCTTGAGAAAAGCACCCTACCGCACTGGTGGCCCCGATCCCAGTATCACCGTAATTGGCACTGCCCGGGTCGGGACCATCACCCCAAGGGAAGATCCGGGCATCTTTGTGGCCCCTGACCGCTTTCTCCCACTCCGCTTCCGTGGGAAGGCGCACCACCCATCCATCCTGAGACAGACCACGTTTTAAGGTCTCGGGGACACACACCCGCCGTTCACGCATTTCTTTTGTAAGCCATTCGCAGTAGGCTATTGCACCGTACCAGGTGACATGCACTACGGGATGATTAAGAAATCCTTTCAGACATCTTTTATCTTTCGGTTTGTATCCGCTTTGTTCCACGAACGATTTGAATTGCGCAAGGGTGACCGGATAGACGGACATATAAAACATCCCCACGTTGAACTCATGCCGAGGGGTTTCTCTTTGATACCACTCTTCACTGCCGCCGAATTTCTTCATCAGGTCAGGGATATCCTTCTCCTCGGTCCCCATGATGAACGGCCCCCCGGAAATCTCCCTGAAACCGAGCATCTCATCATCGGGCAGGAACCAGGTATCGGCCCGGAATCTTGGATCCCCCAACCTGGACAGGGCATTGCCTGCTTCCACCCTCACTTCGGGCACAACACGGTCCTTGTCCGTCATGGTCATGAGCAGGGCCGATACAATTTCCTCTCTGGCTTTGTCCGTGACGCCGCCGGGCCAGGCGTCAGCCGCCGCCTCTCCCGCCAGAACAACGGCCTCACCGGGGTTGCCTTTCCCGCTTTTGCAGAGGCCCAGGACCACTTCGGACGCGGTCTCGTCCCGTTGCTGGATAAGCCCCATGTAGGCCACGCTTAAGAGAACCACTTCATGCCAGTTGCTGTCCCCCACATGATCCGCCAAAATCCGGATGACCGGCCCCGCATCACTCTGACCCAGCTGGACGATAGCCACCGCAGCCAGGTATTCCTGGAAGGTAAGATGGATGAAACCGTATTCACCGGGACCTCGCGCCAGCAAAAGGCCTGCGTGTTCCCTTACATCCGAAAGTGTTTGACGGGCAGCACTTTCCGGATCCACTGCCCCCCGTTCCCGGTAAATCGCTTCCATTTTTCGGCGGAGGGCCTCCCGTTTTACCAATCCCTTCCCGGGGTTGGTCTCGTGCATCCACAAGGCGAGCGGGGCGAGTATCTTTACGGTCTCGATCACGTCCAACTGTCGATCGGGAGGGCGATCCAAACCACGCGCCAGGTTCCAGTTTCTGAGCATGGTCTCCACGCATTTCTGATAGAGTTCCACCCTGCGATCGGGCAGAGTCACGCCCTGACGCTTCATAAGGGATAGAATAGTCAGCAGCAGAGGATTCGAGGCCAACCGGCGGATCCCGGGATTCCGCGTTACAGCCTCCAGCAATTCGGCTTTCTCGCGGTCGGCCTCGTGAGCGGAAACTAACGAGTCACCCCGGGCCGCTTTTTCCAGCGCGATTGTCCATTTCGTCACAAAACTTGTGATCTCCTCATCCTCAAAGTCCACGAGGGTACATTCCATAATCCCCTTTACCGCAGGCCGGACCTCCCGATACCCTACAATACGGCTGGTAAGGACAAACTTGTTGCCGCACCGCCGATGGAAATTAAAGAAGGCGATCACCCGTTTCACCACGATGTGCCGATCTCTGAGGTCCCGCACCTCGTCCAGTCCGTCCAGGAGAAGCAGGGCACCGCCCTGCTCCAAGGTCCTTTCAAGCATCCCTTCCATGGGAAATTCCGTACCTTGGTCCCGGTAGTACTTTGCGAGGAATCGATCTAATGGAATGTCCTTGTCCGCCAGGGCATTGGCATAGGTGGATAAGGGCACAAGTACGGGCAATCGGGCAGCAAGCCCCAATTCATTCCCTTGAGCCTGAGAAAGTTTCAGGGCAAGGTACTTCAGAAAAGTGGTCTTTCCCGAACCCGGGTCGCCCAGCAAGATCAACCCATCGTGATCCTGGAGGAGTTTGAGGATGGAGGTGGGTTCACTCAGTCCCCGGCTTTTATCTTCGACCTCGTCCTCAAACATATTGCGGCCGCCAACGCGGAGATTTCTGGACCACGTCTCCCCCTCGGGCAATTCAATCCGGGCCTTGAGAGGGACATACATGTCCGTCAGGGATAATTGCAACGGAATCCGGTCGGAAACGCCCATTCCTTTGAATTCCAGGTACCGGTGGTTTTCGAGGAGATTTTTCAAGTAGGTTTCAGTGGCCTGCCGCAGGTCCTTGTCTGAAATCCGTTTCAGAAAATATTGCCGCAAAATGGCTTCCGTTGCCACAATTACGGTATTCCCGTCACCGGAAAGCATCAGCCCCCGGACATCGCGGGCCTTCATGCCCCTTTCACCTACAGCCCAGGCCTTTTCCCCTTGCGCAAGGGCCCCGCTGCCCTTGAGGACAGTCCTTTTGGCATCTCGTCGTTGTATCAACGCAGAAAGGGACGCCTCGATCTGCTCGTCCGGAAGGATGCCCCGAAGTTCCTCTTGCGCTAAGATGGCACTCTCGATCTTCTTCAGTTCTTCTCTAAGTTTCTCCGGCACTTCAGTCATGGATATCACCTCTCCCCATTTCATTGATCCTGGCCACCGCCTCCCACGACGTTCCCGCTGCCGGTTACAATATGTCCTTTCACATCGCCGTCAATAATGACCCCTCCCTTTCCAGTCGCCTGCGCGCCAGATCCTTGGGCAATAGCGCCGTCACCTTGATTTCTGGTTTCGAAATGGGACCCGCTTGCGCCCTGTTCCTTCAACACCTCCATCAGGAAGCGAGCCAACTCCAACACCTTCCCGTCCTGGGCTGCGCCCGCTTCTTCCAACTCCACCCGCAAGGTCTCTTTTCTATCCTCGGCATCCGGCTTCTTTTCGAGAAGCTTAAGCGCGGACCCCACCTCCGTCTTGCTCCCGAACTTCCGTACCACCAGACCCTTCAGCCCTGCGTATGCGTCCTTGACCGCCTGGCTTGCCACGTCCTTGCCGGCGCCGGCTGCCCCTGCCACCAGCGCCCCTACAATAATGGACATCGGTTCCATTGCCACCTCCTTATGATAAGAAATGCGTTTGCTAGGAAAAAAGCATGCCATGAGAACTGTTAAACAATATCACATAAGTAAGATAATCTATAATGAAAAACCGGGCTATATATCAGAGGCTGTCGTCCGCTGGCTCATTTCAACTCGGCGGGTCACGTCTGGCCACAGAAAACCGGAGTCAGGTCTTGATTAGGGGGTAGATCGGATCTTTGAAAAACTGTCTGCGACGGTTCCCGCCGCGGGTTTCCCGCTTTCGTTACATTTCAGACGGGATCTTCGACAGGGTTCAAAGGTTCAGGGTTGCCCGTTTTCGCTTCGCTCCAGACTGGATCTTTGACTGGGTTCCGAGTTGTTGAGGGAAAATCCGGATTGTTTTTTTGTTTCAATTAGATCTGGACTAAACGATCATGACAAAGGTTTTGTCACTCTCCGCACAGGAAAATCGCCCTCAGAAAATATCGGATTCCCCATCCGGTCGAGGCTACACCCACCGAACTGACTGTGGACAAGAGCCTCTCACACACAAAATGAACTTGCATTTTAGCCATTCATATGATTTGTGTGATTCGTGGTTGAAGATGTGTTTTCATGGTGAAGTGTACAGTGAGCATTCTCCGAACGGGTTTTACTTGGACGGATTGGGGAAAATTTAATTTCAGGGTGTGTATGACCATGGGGGAGCGACCAGAACCGCAATGGCCAAATTCATCAACTACCTTCTGACCTACGAACAAGATCAACGGAATAACAAGGAATAGCGCTGTCGAAGATCCCGCCTATAACGAAGAGAGAAAGCGGGGAACGGGGAACGGGGAACGGGGAACGGGGAACCTTTGAACCTTTGAACCTTTGAACCTCTCAATAACAGAAAAAATACTTTGTATTGCGGCATGTAGAGTATTATAATGCAAAATATGGTTTCAGAAAAAACAGATTTGGCCCTCAAGAATCTTGGGGCACGGCTCAAAAGGGTTCGACTGGATCGAAACGAATCTCAGGTCCGGTTTGCCGCCCGGATGGGGATCTCCGTCCCTACACTCAGGAACATGGAAAAAGGAGATCCTGCGGTGAGCATAGGCCTGTGGGTTGAAGCGCTCTGGATTTTGAACCATCTGGCAGACCTTGAAGGCGTGCTGAAAAAACGAGAGTCGCTATTTGATCAGTTCGATAAGGGAAAGCCCGAGAAAGAGCGCCGGCGGGCATCCGGAAGGAGGAAAAAACCATGATTCAGCTGAATGTCTGGGTAACATTTCAAGACGGCTCCCGGACCCGGTGCGGACGCATGGTATGTTCTGATCCCGATGACCGAGGTCTTAGGCGGGGGGCCTTTCGTTATGACGACGGATATCTGGATCATCCCATGGCGTTCCCCATTGACCCGATTGAATTGCCGCTATTATCCCGGGATTTTGAGACGGATCGACATTCAGGTGTTTTCCTGGTTTTTGAAGACTCTCTTCCTGATTCCTGGGGAAGACGGCTTCTGTCCAGAAAGGCCAGGCTGCCAAGGTCCATGCAGAACCTTCCTGGACTTCTGAAGGCACTGGCGGGCACAGGCCTCGGTGCGCTTTCCTTTTTTGATGAAGGATTCGAACCTGAAGAGGATAGTTTCGTTTCGGTTATTGAAATTGACAATCTGCTGCATGAAGCAATGAGGTTTGAAAAAGGTCTCAGCGTTACCGATGAGCAGATCCCTTTGCTGCTTAAAGCCGGTTCTTCTCCGGGCGGCGGCCGTCCCAAAGCCCTGGTTCAGACCGAAGACGGGGGCCAATGGATTGCAAAGTTCCCCAGTGTTCAAGACAGACTGGATATGGTGTCCATAGAGGCAGCCACCATGAGCCTTGCGGAAAAGGCCGGGATAGAGACGGCAAGGACCAGGGTTCTGGAAGTGTCGGACCGCAAGGTATTGCTGGTGAAACGCTTTGATATGACCTCTGAAGGCGGTCGTCGCCATATGATCAGTTTTCAAACCTTGTTAGGGATTGACCCTGGCGAAGGATATTATCACCAGGGTTACCGGGATCTTTTTGATATCGTAAGGAAATATGGTTCACGACCGGAAACGGACATTACGGCATTGTATCGCCAGATGGTTTTCAACGCATTGATAGGCAACACGGATGACCATTTGAAAAACTTCATGATGTTGGTCGGCAGGGATGGAACCATTTTGTCACCGGTTTTTGACCTCTTGCCGGACACGGAAAATCGCTATGAACACGTTCTTCATTTTTCTTACGATTATTCTTTTCCGGGGAAAAGGCATCTGTCTGAATTTGGAAAGCGTATCGGGGTGTCAAAGGCGGCAATGGTTGTTCATGAGATTGCCGAGGTGGTCGCCACATGGCAAGATGAATTCAAGGCTTTTGCCGTTCCTGCGGGCGACGTTGGGATTTTGTCCGACGACATTGTCCGGCGGCTGACGAAATAAGAGGATGGTGGACCCTGGACCTTCCCCGTAAAGGAGGAGGGAGTTCAATATCGAGATCATTGTGTTATCCCCCCTCCCCTCGCGGGAGGGGGTTAGGGGGAGGGGGATTTTCACGCGAATGCGTGAAGACCCAACTTTTCATGGCATAATTCAAGATTCCTTTTGTAAAATTAAGGGTGAAAAGCCATTTGGTAAGCGTTCGGTTTCGACTTGCGGCAGAGAGAACGGCAAAAGGATTAGAATCATAATTTCACTATATGTAAAACACTTTCACTTTATCTCATGTCCTTGAACCGCGGCCCTGCCAAAAGCCTCCACCTGAACCAAGAACTTCTTGCTATTCGGCTTCCATCAATTAATATACATGTGTTTTCAAATAATTATGATATGAACAGATATCTCATTTCGACCTGGATTCTCAAAATAGCCACCAACGTCCCTGCCATCGAAACCATCTCCATCAAAAAAAACGTAGCCTCATAAAAAAACTTCTTGACTTTTTTTTTCACTATTCTTTACACTGTTGTCCATGAAAGATCCATTTGCCATATCCCGTGGGTCAGCCATCCGACGGACACGAAAGGCCCAGAAGATGAACCTGGTTGATCTGGCCGAAAAGGCCGGCCTGAGTTTAGGCTTCATAAGCCAGGTTGAGAGAGGGCTCAGTAATCCATCTATCAATTCGCTCCGCAAGATCGCCCTGGCGCTGGGAATCCCCTTAAGTTCCTTTTTTGAGGAAACGCTCGCCACGGACGGACCCGTCATGCGAAAAAATGAACGGCGAATTCTGGTCAATACCGATTCAAGGCTCACTTATCAGCTCCTCTCCATGAATCACAATCGCCGAATGGAGTTTCTCCTCACCAAGCTGGAAGTGGGCGCCTCAAGCTCTGAAGCTCCCATGGGACACAAAGGAGATGAAGCAGCCCTTATCCTTCAGGGAATGTGTCGTATGGTTCTTGGAGACGAAACATACGAGTTAAACGAGGGAGACTCCATCTATATCCTGGAACACACACCACACCAAATAACGAACATCAGCGATGTACCATTGAGCATTATATCAGCCATATCACCTCCCGGGTTTTAGACATTAAGGGGACAGCCATGCCCGACGCAGAAAGAAACAATCTGGTACAGATCCATATGACCATTTTGGAACCCCACGAGAGAGCCGACAATCTCCCCCCTTCCACAGCCGGAACGCCCTATGAATGCTGGATAAAGGGCTTTCTCATAGATAAAGCGGCCAATCTAGGGGAAACCGTGACGATCAAGACATGGATCGGCAGGGAATTTTCCGGAGCCTTGTACAAGGTGAATCCAATCTACGATCACAATTTCGGCACGCCCCAAAAAGAGCTTCTGCCTATCGGGGACGAAGCCCGGCATCAATTGGAACAAAGGTAGCAAACGCAGAAGGAGAACGACCCATGGGTACCAGCTACTCAGAAATCATGTCCAGAAAGAAAGAGATCCTTTTTAAATCAACGGGCATTGATTATGACAAATTTGAGATTTCGCCTATCGCTTTTGATTATGAAGGACTCATGAATTCCTCGGGGTATTCTCTTGAAGAAGTCCGGAAAATCCTTCAGGAAACAGGGGTTGGACAGACCCCGCTCACAGAGCTCAAAAACCTGACGGATCTGGTTCGCTCCATTTCTCCTTCGGGAAAAGGGGGAAGGATCTTTGTCAAAGACGAAGCAGCCAACCCCAGTGGAAGTTTCAAGGATCGCCGTGCAGCCCTCTCCATTTATCACGCCAAAAAATTAGGCTACAAAGGTGTGGTCGCTGCCAGTTCCGGCAATTACGGCGCGGCCGTAGCCTCTCAGGCTGCAAAAAGAGGTCTGAAGGCCATCATTCTTCAGGAGACCTATGACAGCAGAAAGATAGGGCAACCGGAGATCCTGGAAAAAACCAGGGCCTGTGAGGCCTACGGCGCCGAGGTCTGGCAGTTGACAGTGGGCCCTGAGCTTTTTTACATCATGCTCCAGGTATTGGAAGAATCCGGGTATTTCAGCGCCTCTCTCTATGTTCCCACCAGCATCCTGGGCATTGAAACCTTAGGCTATGAACTGGCGCATCAGTCTCTGGAGCAGGAAGGACGTTTCCCGGACGTGGTCCTGGCAACCCACGCAGGAGGTGGGAATGTGACAGGCACAGCCCGCGGACTCATTAAAGCCGGAAGCGAAAAGACAACCGTCGTGGGTGTATCCGTGGACCTCAAAGGACTTCATATGGCCAGTGACACCGATTTCAACCGGAAGTCTTTTACCACCGGGCATAGCGGGTTCGGAATCCCATTTCTCACCTGGCCCGACAGAACGGACGTCCCCAGGAACTGTGCCAGGGGCTTGCGCTATCTGGATCGCTATGTCCTGGTGAGCCAGGGGGAGGTCTTTTATACCACGGAATTGTTAGCCAGGCTGGAGGGGATGGAAAGGGGCCCCGCAGGAAATACCTCTCTTGCCGGCGCCCTTGCCGTCGCCAAAGAAATGGACCGGGACCAAATCCTGGTGGTACAGGAAACGGAATACACGGCTGCAGGAAAATTACCCTCTTCCCAGTTGACCTTTGCCAGGGAAAACGGCATCCAGGTAACCAGGGGAAACCCGAGGGAAAACATCCCGGGAAAGTCGATTATCATCCCCCAATCCGTAGATCAAATAGAGATCGAGGATTTTCCTATGGACAAAATCCGCATGTCCTATATTGCAAATGGGATCAAGGCGGCAAAAGGCTATCCGCTCACCGAGGAAGATGAGCGGTTTCTCGCAGAAGACTCCCGAAGCCCACTGGATCGTGTCCATGAAGCCGCAGAGAGATTGAGATTAAAAGAGTGAAAAAAGAGCAAGACACAGAGAGAGCAACCAGGGCCATTGTCAAACTGGGAGCCATTGCCCATAACATCTCCGGAATTCGCAAGAAGATCGGGGAAGGAACGGGTTTGATGGCGGTGGTCAAAGCCGACGGATATGGTCATGGCGCCGTGGAGGTAAGCCTTTCGGCCCTTAAGAGTGGTGCAGACTGCCTTGGGGTAGCCTTGCCGGAAGAGGCAACCCCCCTTCGAAAAGCAAGAATCCAGGTTCCCATTCTCGTTTTAGGCCTCATCCAACCCTGTGAGGCCCACAAGGTAACGGCTTCCGCTTTGGAACAGACCGTCTGCTCTCTGGAACTTGCCGAAGCCCTGGACCAGACGGCCCGCGGTGCATCGGTCAAAGTCAGCATACACATGAAAGTGGATACGGGGATGGGACGTATCGGAATTCTTCCCCATGATGCCCTCGCCTTTGCGCGTCGGATGAAACGGTTCAAAAACTTGGAATTGAAAGGGATTTTCAGCCATTTTCCCTGTGCAGATGAAAGAGACACCACGTTTACTCAAAACCAGATCGAGATTTTTGATGACCTGGTCCGTGAGATGGTAGCATCGGGGATCCATATCCCCCAAAAACATCTGGCCAACAGCGCCGGGGTCCTGGCCCACCCGACGTCCTATTATGACCTCGTCAGGCCGGGGATCATGATTTACGGGCTTTATCCGTCCAGTGAAGTATCCCGAAGCGTGCCTTTGATCCCGGCCATGACCTTAAAATCCAAGGTCGCTCATGTCAAACAGGTGCCGGCTGACACACCGTTGAGTTATGGAAGAACGCACTACACCAAAAAAGACACGGTGGTGGCCACACTCCCTCTGGGATACGCCGATGGATACAGCAGACGTTTATCCAATGAAGGTTGTGCCTTCATCCAGGGAAAACGCGCTCCTCTGATCGGGCGGGTCTGCATGGACATGTGCATGTTCGACGTCACCCATTTGAAGGAAGTAAAAGCTGGGGACGAGGCGATCCTGTTCGGGGAAGCACCCACCGTAGATGAAATCGCAAACAAGTTGGGTACCATCAACTATGAGGTAGTCTGTGCCGTGGGAAAAAGAGTCCCCCGGATATATGTGGATCATATGGTGTAAAAAAAGATGTCTTTATGAGCGTAGCTTCTAACCGAGAAAAATGGTCAGTCTGATCGAGAAAGAAACTTTTACAGGATTATTTACCGGCCGCTTGTCCCGCCAGCGGGGCTTCGCTCAAGACGCAAAGAACGCTAAGATTTTG
>CAYOWC010000049.1:0-21870 GCA_964407525.1 uncultured Desulfobacteraceae bacterium
CAGAAAACATACCCCATTTCCGGGAAAAGTGTAAACTTATGGATGAAGGATGCCATTCAGTCTATCGGTTTTGCCTCGTCAATGAGCATAATGGGGATATCGTCTTTGATTTCATAGAGCAGTTTACAGTGGTCGCAAATGAGACCATCTTCTGCCTCAGTCAGATAGATATCCCCCTTGCATTTGGGGCACGCCAGAATATCCAATAATTCTTTACTTATGGTCATATTTTTTCTCCTTTTCCCACTCAAAAAACTCCATTACCCCTTCATATACCTGATTGACGGATATCTCTTTCATACATCTCATATCGTCACATTTTTTTTGTAGACACGGACTGCATTCCACATTTCCTCTGACAACCTTGTGCCCCTGACCGTAGGGGCCCGTCCGCCACGGGGCGGTTGGACCGAACAGAGCTACCGTGGGGCAACCCATGGCCGCAGCCATATGCATGGGACCCGTATCTGTGGTCACGAGCAGCTTGCAGCGCGTATAAAGACAGGCAAGATCCTTGAGACCGGTAATGCCCGCAAGATTCACTGGTTTTTTTTTCATTCGGCTCGATATCTCTTCGATTACAGATCTGTCCTCAGGCCCACCCGTAAACACAATCTCGCAATCCAGGCTTTCCTGTAATTTGTCTGCCAGAATCCCGAATCGATCCGCCTCCCATAATTTAGTATCCCATTTGGCAATCGGGTTAATTGCCACCAGCCGTTTGGCCGAAAGCCCCCTCTCTTCCAAAAGCGTGTCAACTCTATGTCTATTGCTTTCAAAAATTGGAATTTGCCCTTTCCACTCCCCGGTTTCGCACCCAAGAAACTTTGCAACCGTCAGTGTTCGTTCTATCGCGTGTTGATTATAGTCAACTTTTACGGCAGGTTCATTGATAAAAAGAGAGGCCCCTTCCCTGCTTCCACTCATTCCTATTTTTCTGCCGCCCCTTGCCAGTCCCACAAGAACACCACTTTTTAAAATTCCCTGCAGGTCGATAACCATATCATATCTGAAAGCTCTCAGCTCTTTTATAAATTCCTGAATGTCCGCGAAAACTGTCAGACGGCGTGTCCCATTTCCACGAAGCCTCTTCAGCCACAATTTTCTATGGGACACAATCACTCGGCGAATATCCGGATGCCCCACGATCATATCCGATGCCCCTTCCTCGACAACCCAGTCGATATGGGCCTGGGGAAACTTCTTTTTCAAGACCTCAAGAAAAGGTAGTGTGTGTACCAGATCACCTATGGCGCTCAATTTTACGATGAGGATGTTTAGTTGATTCATGTTGTCTTGGGAAACTCAAGCAAATTCGGTCCAATTTCGTTATTCATTCCACATTGGGTGTCGGACAATTGTAGTTTCATACGAGCGCCGCCGCCGGTTGAAAAAAACCCAGTCAGATCAAAGAAGAAACTTAAGCACTTTCACAATGGAGCATGTAACCGCAAAAAGAGAACCGCAGAATATCGAACAAGGAACCGCAGAATATTGAAGTGTGGAATCGCTTCGCTCTGACTTTCTCAGAATTAGAGAGGTCGATGGAACACCTTCCTTCGAAATTCGTTATTCCTTGTTCGATATCGGAGTCTTCGCTTTCCTGGATATTCGCTTTTCGTGAAGTTTCATATGAGCGCCGCCTCCGGCTGGGAAAAACAGTCAATCTTATCGAGAAAGAAACTTCGATATTCAACATTCCTTGTTCGTTATTGGATATTCGCTTTTAATATTTCACGTGAGGCTCTCTCCCCAATATCCACCGGACTGCTTCAAGAAGATCTTCCGCCACATGATGCGGTTTATACGAGAGCCTTGGAAAGACATGTTCCAAATCGCCCCGTCCATAACCGGTCTTTACCAATATCCCTTTAATTCCTGCCTGGGTGGCCATTTTGATATCGGAACATCGATCTCCAATCACGTAGGAAGCGGAAAGATCAATAGGAAAGTCCTCACCAGCCTTTTTGATCAGACCGGTCCCAGGTTTTCTGCATTCACAACGCATGTCATACTCTGGAACACTGCCACCGGGATAATGGGGGCAGAAATAGATTCGGTCAAGAACAGCGCCTGCATCTTTCAATCTGGATTCCATTTGTTCGTGGATATCGTATACCAGATCGACAGGGAAATAACCCCGTGCAACGCCTGACTGATTCGACACAACAATACTAAAATAGCCATTCAGATTCAAAAGCCTGATCGCTTCTGCAACACCCGGCAACAACACAAAACGGCTTTCATGGTTTATGTAGCCCATTTGTTCGTTTATGGTTCCGTCCCGATCAATAAATACAGCCGGTTTTTTCTTTTCAAACGTCATTTTTTAACTCCTGCATCACCTTCCACACTTCTTCCACCCCGATGCCGTTCATACATTGATGATCCGTCGGGCATTCAGGTTTCAAACAAGGACTACAGTGCACCCGATGATTTACAATCCGTGTTTTCTGTCCACATGGACCGGTCGCTTCCTGGTCGGTGGGACCGAAAATAGCAACGGTAGGCACATTAAGCGCTGAAGCCACATGCATAAGTCCTGAATCGTTGGTAACAAAAATATCGCACATACTCACGAGGGAGATCGCTTCCCTCAGAGACGTTTGACCGCAAAAATCGCATGCGGCATGCTGCATGCCATTCATCACTTTTTTGCCGATCTCAATTTCTTTGGCGCTTCCGAACACAAGTACTCTGGCGCCCCATTCCTCTATAGATTTGTCGCCAATCCTTGCAAATCTTTCCGCGTTCCACTTTTTCGCCCCTCCAAAGATGGCTCCGGCATTCAGCCCTACAAGCAGATCACCCTTCTTTACGCCCTCATCCCACAACCGTTTCTGCGCTCCTGCCCGTTCTTCTGAAGAAACGTGCAGAACAGGGTCTTTCTTTTCCGTTTTCAGTCCGAGTTGTTCGAGAAGGGACAAATAATATTCCACCTGGTGCACTCTCAAGACATCCTGGCTCCTTGCAACCCGATGTGTCAGCAAGAGACCCCGACCATCCGTATTATATCCGGCCCTGACAGGTATCCCGCCGGCCCAGGAAATCAGAGCCGCTTCAAAGGCATTCTGAAAAAGGATGGCAAGATCAAAAGGCCTTTTTCTCACAGATCTGATCACTCGAAAAAGCTCTCCAAAACCCGTAAATGCGCCGCCCCCCTTATTTAAAATAACCACGTCATCCACAGCTGGATGATTTCTAAAAACGGGTTCCACCCACGGTTTCGCAAGCACCGATACTGAGCTGGAGGGGAAATTTTTTTTCACCGCTTCGAGTGCAGGAAGGGTCATGACGGCATCCCCTACCCAGTTGGTAGAACGAACCAGTATTCGATCAATCCCTGTCTTGTCGATTGTCTTTCTATCCATCTCTTTCCATCTACCCTACTGTTGATTTCTCTTTGCTTTTCCGGATCATTTCGAAAAATCTGCTTCGATCGCCAAGGACAGAAAATCTGATGGTCAAATAAGCCATATGGGAACGAGGGAAGTCCATGGAAGAGATCCTCATCCAGTCTTTTTCCGTGGTGATAATAGTTGCCGCATTCAAACTTTCGCGCATCCTCAGAATTTTATCCATATCGTTTCCACTGAATGGGTAATGGTCCCTGAAGGGGAAAAACCGTACGACTTCGGCCCCTATTCCCAGCAACGTCTCCTTGAATGACTCTGGCGAACCAATGCCGGCAAAGGCAACAACACGCTTTCCTTTCAGAAATTCAGGGCTATGAGATTCTCCTGAATCGGGAATTACCACACTTTCAGGAAGATGGTCAGCACGGAAACAGGGTATGGTTGCAAATTCCTTTCTCACGACAGTTGGGATCTGAACCGCGTCACCGGATTTACCAATCCTTGTAAAGATACAGGCATCCGCCCTTTTTATTTGCCCTAACGGTTCCCTCAAAGGTCCCCAGGGAAGAAGATGACCATTGCCAAAAGGGTTCAATGAATCTATTAAAGCAAAATTCATGTCCCTCGCCAACCTGATGTGCTGATATCCGTCATCAAGAATAAAGAAATCAGATCCGAATTTTCTGTGTGCATACATCCCCGCTTTGTACCGCTCATTTGCAACAATAACGGGTACCCCGTCAAGTCTTTTCGCCAGAAGAAAGGGTTCATCTCCGGAAAGAAGGGCATCGGCCACAACTCTTTTCCCGTCCGATACCTCCAGCACTCCATGATCGTGTCTGCCGCCATAACCTCTCGTGAGTATGGCAACCTTCCACCCTTCTTGAACTGCCCATTCCGCAAGCATTACCACCGCAGGGGTTTTTCCCGTACCGCCGGCGGTCATATTCCCCAAGCTAACAACGAAACCGGGAAGCCGTTTTGCTTTTAATAAACCTGCATAATATCGCCATAACCGTGCCCGAACTCCGGCTCCATAAAAAAAAGAAAAAACTGCCAGAGGCAACGTCCAGCAGTTCAAAGTCTTCTGATTATGGATTCGATTCCAGTCAGGTGATAACACGTTCATCTTATCCTATTCAGAAATCAGTAGTACTCGCTTCGGGGAAAATCAATCCAACAACCGTTTCAAGAGCTCCCTGGTTGGATTCAACAAAGGTTCTGGCGTGGGCACCCATCTGAGAACATCTTTCGCGATCCTCCAAAATGGTTATTAATGCATTCTGAAGGCTCGTTCGGTCATGAATCTGCCACCCTCCCCCACATTCAAGAAGCATCGCAGACATGAGCACAAAATTGTGCATATATGGACCGAAGAGTACGGGACAACCAAAACAAGCCGGTTCAAGAAGATTATGCCCTCCCACCTGGACGAGGCTTCCACCAACAAAGCTCACCGTGGCAAGTCCATAAATCCTTCCCAACTCTCCCATGGTGTCTAAGACAAGAACATCCCATTGTACCTTATCACCATCTGAAAGCCCACTTCTCAAGGACCATTTCAGATCTCTTTCTGAAACCATCCCCATGAGTTCACCGGATCTTCCGATATCCCTTGGAGCCAGAATAAGTCGGAAATCAGGAAAAGAACCTCGTATCTTCATGAAAACATCCAGCAGAATTTCCTCTTCACCGGGATGGGTACTTCCAGCCACCCACAGGAAAGTTCCTGCTTTGATTTTCAACCTGGTAGACCATTTCTCTTTCTCTTCCCTGCCCACGGCCACCCATTTCTGGTCAAATTTAATATTCCCCGTAGTCTTGACTTTCGTCCAGGGAATACCGATTTTGAGCAGGCGATTTCGGTCCAGATCCGATTGCATCAGGCACAATTCAAAAGGATCAAAGAGTTTTCTCACCAAAAAACGGGCTCTGTTGTATCCCTTGAAGGTCCGAGGAGAAATCCGCCCGTTAACCAGAATGCTTTTTATTCTTTTTCGTCGAAGCCAATCCAGCAAGCCGGGCCAGATGTCCGTCTCCACCAGGATGAAAACCGATGGATGGATATGGCGGATAAACTTTTGAAGAATCCACCAGGCGTCCAGAGGCATAAATTGCAAACTGATATCCTTGTTTTTCAGTTTTTCTCTTGCCACGGACATTCCGCTTCTGGTTGTGACCGTAAAAACTATTCCCTGGTTGGGACATTGCGACTGAAAAGCATCCACAAGGGGAAGTGCTGAAATTACCTCTCCCACGGAAAGGGCATGTATCCAGATGTTGCTCTTTGCAGAGAGAGGGAGGTTTGAATCCAGAGCGAATCTTTCTCTTAATCTCCCGTTTCGAATAAACCGTTTCAGTGGAATAAAGAAAATGAGGAGGAGACTCCAGATAAAATGGTAAAAAAACATCATATACGTCTACAACCTCACAGGCAGTTCAATGATAAACTTTATGCCTTTAGGGTCGTTATTCTGAACACGAACGAACCCGTTATGGTCCGTGATGATGGTATTAACTATCGCAAGACCAAGGCCCGTTCCCTGTTTCTTGGTAGAAAAATAGGGTTCAAACAGGAGCTCCTTATTTTCCGCACTTATTCCCTTTCCATTGTCAGTAACTTCAATGGTCACCATTTTCAGGACGCTGTCGTGGGCCAGATTGACTGAAATGACACCATTCCCTTCAACAGCTTCGACCGCATTTTCAAGAAGGTTGATCATCACTCTTTTCATCTGTTCCCGATCAAGATTGAAAACAGGTGTGTCATCGGGCGGGACAAAGACAAATTCGATATCTTTATGGGCCTCCCGGTAAAGATTCAGGGCTTCAGATATGATCTTCCTGATATCCGAACGAACTGGATTGGTGGCAGGCATGCGCGCAAAATTGGAGAACTCATTCACAAGGCGCTTTAATTCCTCCACCTGAGTGATAATCATTCCAGTACATTCCTTGAATACATGTGCATCTTCATCCGCCAGCACAGATCCATATCGTTTCTGTAAGCGCTGAGCGGAAAGCTGAATAGGCGTAAGTGGGTTTTTCACTTCATGGGCAATCCTTCTGGCCACCTCGCGCCAGGCCTCTACTCTCTGGGCCTTTTCGATTTCAGTGAGATCCTCAAACACGGCCACGAGCCCAAGATAACGCCTCCTGTCGTCACGCAGTACGTTAAGGGTAACCAGCAGGGTCAGTCGTCTTCCGCCGACAGAGAGCCGGATTTGTCTTTCAAGGAATCCTTTTTCAAACAACCCCTGATCACCTAAGAACTTTTCAAGGATTTTGCTATAGTCCTGTTCAAGAACTTCCCGGTAATCCTTTCCGATGATCACACGGGGTTCTATATTAAGCATCCTTTCAGCCGATTTGTTGATGGTAAGAATTTTCCCCTGCCTGTCGGCGGAAACGACCCCCGCAGCCACATTGGCCAGGACAATTTCCATATAAACTCGTCGCTGTTCCAACTCCAGATTGCTCTCTACAAGTTTGCTGTGGGCTTTTTCCAATTTTTCTTTGCCGGTCTTGAGATCCATGGTCATCTTATTAAAAGAATTCACCAGGAGTCCCATCTCATCCCTTGTTTCCAAATCAATAAAGAAATCATAATCTCCTGATGCAATACGATTGGTTGCTTCTGCCAGTTCCTTGATAGGAACCGTAATTTCCTTTGACAAATAAAAACCGAACCATACAGAAGAAAAAATGATGAGCAGCGTAACAATAGACAGCGTAATCATATGGCTGGCCTTAATAGGCGTTTTCAGCATTTTGAGCTGTCTGTATTCCTGAAGTCCCTTTGAAATGGCATGAAGCCGGTTTACAAATGATCCGGGAACAAATTTGGATAATACAATAAGTCCCACAACGGCCTTGGACTTCGTCCGTGAAAAAACGGGAACGATCCCATTAACCAAATCGCCATGGGGAGAAGATTGGATAAACTGGCTGTCAGCTCCTTTCTTCAAACTGTTTCGGAGAATCTCAATATCCGGCTTTTTAAAAGAACTCAGATCGACTCTATGATTTCTTGAGACGGCCGTTAGTGCAAGATCCTGAGAAAAAACAGAAATAGAAGCAAGCCCGAACTCTTTCCGTTTTTCGTCCACAAATTTTTCAAGGTCTTCCTTCTTTGAAAGGATCATAAAGCCTTCGTAACTGATAACCCGACCGAAATTATTTCCAAATGAAAGGATTTCGTCCGCAGTTCCCTTGTAATAATCCCGGCCTACCTCCAGGGAATTTTTCAGGGATTGCTCCACCTGCAGATTAAACCAATATTCAATGGACGAAGAAATAAATTGCACGGAAACAAAAAAAAGAACCATCGTTGGCAGGAGAGTAAGGCTCACGAACGCCAAAACCAGCTTTGTCCTGAGTCTGGCACCCATAATGCTCTTTTTTCTCTCAAAAAGGAGCTTTACAAGGTTTCTGACAGTTAGGAAAATAAGGAGAAGAAGCAAGATTACATTGATATTAATGAGACCAAAGGCAAGAATACTGCTTGAAAAGGGAAGAGATTGCCCCAGATGAAAAAGATGTCGCCCAACATAAATCAGAATAGATATTACCACCCCCAGAAGAATAATGAGATACCTTTCTTTCCGGCGACGTTTGAGATCTAAAAATTCGGCTTTCAGATAATCCTTCATGATGGCAGAGCCAAGAGAGCTTTCGGACTATGGCCAATAGCGGCGAACAAAAGCAAAAGAAACACATTAGTATTTGAAATCAACGATGTACCAATCCGTCTCGAAATCCCAGAGCGAAAGAAAAAAGAAGACGTAATGGAAGTAAAAAGGCAGCCTGATTTTATCCAATTCCGCCATTATGCCGATCTGATACCGAGCCCCTTTTTGAAGGTTCATCAAAGAAGTTACTTTATATCCCGCTACTTCCGAAATTATTTTCCGGGCCTTATCAAAATCTTTCACATACACTTCCTTGCCGTCTTCTGACGACAGTTTCAGTATGTATACATTCTTGAGATTGTCATATTTTATTTCATGACTTATTCGGAGATCTGCAATTTCTTTATCCCACCAGAGATCTCTTACTTCATCCAGTCTTATGAGGAATGTAAAAACCGTGCTCACCCCGTTATCGATTGCTGTCTTCATATCTTCCGTAAAGCAATCCGTCACGGTAAAATATACTAGAAGGTCTTCTCCGGAGTTGGTAACGACAATATCGGTGATTCGTGCTTCTTCAGCCCAGCAAGTTCCTGCCGTATAGAAGGCAAAACTGATGAAAATCAGTAAAACCACTATCGATTTCTTTAACGAGACGGAAGTTTTCTTCATTCACTTCACCATACGTCTTATTTAACAAAAATATTAGAAGACAGTTCATTCTATCAGCTTATTAGACACAGATAATAAAAGAGACCTTCTGAAAATGCAAGGCATATCCCTGAAACCCGGCAATTTGCATTATAGGCCGGGCATGGGGAAAAAAAACCCCATGGCAACCTGGTTCAGATCAGGCTACCACGGGGTTAGAAACAAAAAAAATCAGTAACAGGTATTTTCAGGAAAAGGCTGGTTCCGCAAACCCTAACGTAGGAATCTTCAAGCTGTTTTTTGAATATTCTTCGGCAGTATCAAAAGAAAAAGCCTTCCAGTGCCGTTTAGATTCGATCAGCTTTCCAAGCATCTGCTGATTCAAGAAATGTCCAGACTTCCTGACGACAAAATGTCCAATAACGGGAGCACGGATAAGCGAAAGGTCCCCAATAAAATCAAGGATTTTATGCCGTACAAACTCATCTTTAAATCGAAGACCATCTTCATTCAATATTCTGAAATCATCGATCACAACCGCATTATCCAGGGAGCCCCCCCGCGCAAAGCCATTCGCTTTCAGAGTCTGGACATCCCGTAGGAATCCAAACGTCCTGGCCCGACTTATTTCCCTGACAAAGTCCCCTCCCGAGAAGCACAGTTCATATTCCTGGTTCCTCAACAGAGGGTGTTTAAAGTCAATCATATAGCTTATTTTCAACTCTTTTGAGGGATGTACCGAGATTGACCTATCGCCATCTTCAATTTTCAAAGATTTTTTAACAACAATAAAACGCTTAGGCGCTCTCTGTTCCTTGATTCCAGCGCTCTTAAGCAAAAAAACGAACGGCGCCGAACTCCCATCCATAATCGGAATTTCCGGACCATCCAACCCTACCAACACATTATCTATTCCCAAACCATAAAAAGCAGCCATCAAGTGCTCGATGGTTCCCACTTTGCAACCATTTGCACCGATACTCGTGGCAAGCGTGGTATCTTTCACATTTTCAAATCTCGCCTCAACCATGGGACTTCCTGGAAGGTCTAGCCTCATAAATTTTATTCCAGTACCGCACGGCGCGGGCTTGAGAGACATCTTTACTCTTTCACCGCAATGAAGACCAATTCCTGTACAAGAAACTTCATCGCGTAGTGTACGTTGTTTAAAATCCACAAATATTTCCTTTCTATAAGGAGATCATTAATCATTCTCCTTCTGACAAAAACCATTTCATAAACCGATTTTCCTGCTCGACTACTCAGCCCTTTAAAAAACCCGACCCAACCTGAAAAACCGTTGTATTTTATCAGAAGGAGCGACACTTCCCGAATCCGCTCTGCAGAAAAGCATTTCCCATTTTTAATGCAAATGTCGTGCCACACAACCCAATATGCACTTGAATTACATGAAACAATGGATATCCTCTTGATAAATCTGGGTTTTTATCCGGGACTCCCTCTTCGAACAAAACAGAATAAATTTTTCTAGGGGAAAACTGTGGCAAAAAAAACACAGCGATAAGAATCTTATCCAGACAGGCGGTTTCCCTGTTTCTTGAAAACAAAAACCTTTGAGTTCAAAATTAAGCGTTCACTCAACGAATGCCGTAAATGCCATCCAGCAATCTTACCGGATCGACCGCCGTGGTACCAACACTCACACCCCAGTGAAGATGCGGACCGGTTGCTCGACCCGTTTTTCCAACATGCGCAACTGTTTGACCCTTTTGAACCCGTTCGCCTTTCTGAACAACAACGCGGTCCAGATGAATAAAAACCGATTGAACCCCAAGACCGTGATCAATCATCAAAACATTTCCCATGAGAACCATTCCCGTTGCCGTCAGACTGACAATTCCATCAGCCGGACTGAAAACTGAAGCGCCTTCTACTGCGGCAAAATCCACCCCGCGATGGGGAGACCTGGAACGGCCGTTGAGAATGCGAAGACTCCCGAAATCGCTTGTTTTGGCGCCCTCTACAGGAGTAGAAAAGCCATCTTTCAAGAACAATGGATCAGAATAGGACGTCCCCGCTCTACAGTCACGAATACGTTGATTGTCTTTCTGTATTTTTTTTCTTGCTGCCAAAGGAGGTTCGACATATTGATTCGAAAGCCCATCAATGCGTTGGACAGACCAGGGATGTGCCATAATCAGGACAACCTCTGATACCTTTTTTCCCCCATCTGTTGCCAGAACGATCAGATTCTTCTTTCTGTCGCGCGAGACCCCCACGGCAAAATATCCTTTTGAACTCACCGTTACGGCTTTCCCATCCACGAAAACCGCTGCCGGGGGCTTACACTGCCCCACAAAAATATCGCCCTGGTAGGCGCGGCCAGGCAGAGTCAACTGCACACTCCAACAAAAAGTCGGCAGAGCCAAAATCAACCACATGGCAGCGACAGTCCAAATCCCAGTCACCGTACTGGACCTTCCGCCCGCAAATCCTTTTAAGGTTTTCGGCTTCATTTTGATCATAAAAAAGCTGTATCTCTTAACTCGATTGGCCCACATAATTCAAAATTCCCTGGACAACTTTTTCCGCATCACGTTGCCGCAATTCTTCGAAACGCAACGCCCAGGCATGGTCCGTGTATGCCAGATTTCGAAGCTCCAAAAGAACTTTCACATGCGCGGGATTGTTTCTCAAAACCGCGAGATTCTGCCCCCGGGTATATGCACCAGCTCCGAGCGCTGAAAGAATAGCCTGAGAAAAATTTCGTGAAGGCACGTCTATCCTGCGACTTCTTCTGTTCTCGTAGTATAAAACCAGAGGGGCTTCAGGTGATCTGTGGTCAATATCAGCGTGAAAAGAAAGGAATATACGCCGTTTCTTCGGGACATTTTTAAAAACCTTTCTGGAAATAGCGACACGCTGAGAGAGGTTGCCGTTTCGACCTCCATTTGGCCAGTGAGAACGCTTATTTCCACGGTTATAACTCGCGCTGTTATAGACCTCATTTTTTTCATTGACGAATGTATGCTCAATAAGGCTGGAACCACGAATGAGATGATTAGGGCTGAGTAGAGTCATGGCGACACGAGCGCCATGCATGCGCAACATAACATAAACTCTAAGGGCCACATCGTAAACATATTCATCTTCTACCACATAGGCTCTGTTGCCGTTCTCATCAACATGCTCAACTACAGCTCCGGGGTCCAGTCCTCCATGGCCGGGGTCCAATACAAAATGCCACCCTTTGAGGACCTTGCTCAACTGCCCCATTCTCCCAATCGCCTGGTCAAACGAACTCCACAACTTTGTCGCCTGCTGGTAGCTTCTGCGAAGAGACAGGGAGGACCCTTCATAATAGAAAGCCGTCTTCTGTAGAACTGCAGTCGGGCGTTTGCCGTAGTAAGGCCCGTTTTCATCCGGGATCCGCTGAAGACCTCTCACCTTCATGAGTTTATCCCACCTCATTTCACCAATAGCCGTCGACTCGTAGCTTTTGCGAAGAATAGGATTCACTTTCAGTTTCTGGCCGGGATAAATTACAGAGGAGCGCAACCCGTTCAACTGTTTCAGTTCTGAAACACTCATCTGGTGCAGGCGCGCAATCCTGCTCAGATAATCTCCCCGCTTGACCGTATATGCGTCTACGGAAACCGGCAGCCTCCTTCCCAGCTGTAATTCCTGGCCAGGATAGATCCGATCCTTAGTCAGACCGTTAAGTTCTTTCAGTTCCTTCACAGCCATGCCATAAGCGCGGGCAATTTCCCAAAGGGAATCTCCTCGCTCCACCATATGAATATGAGAAGGAGTTGTCTTGAGTCGCAATTTCTGTCCCACAAGGATTTTGCTGCCTTCAATGCCATTGATGCGAACCAGATCCTGCAGTTTCATTTGATATTTCAAAGCAATGGTAGACAGATTTTCACCAGCACGAACAACATGGACCGCTTCGTCAAGGGATGACGGTCGAAGCTGCAACTTCTGTCCGGGGTGAATCCGGTCACTTTTTAAATGGTTTAATCGCCGAAGGAGATTTAGGCCAACACTGAATCGTTGAGCAATTACAGAAAGGCTGTCTCCTTTTTTCACTACATACTCAAAAGGTTCATCGTCAGATTCCACTCTTTTCGACATTTCCCCCACCTTCAGCTTCATGCCTGGTCGAATCCCACTGGTTTTCAGTCCATTCATCTCCTTCAGTTCTAAAACACTGAGATCATAAGCTCGTGCAATATCCCAGAGCGTATCGCCTTTCCTCACCACATGGGTCGAAGAGCCACGCTGTCCTTCTTCGATTGGATTGATTCTGAGCTTCTGACCCGTGTAGATACGACCTTTTGTGATATGATTCAAGTGGCGGAGACTCGAAAGAGAAACACCAAACCAAAGGGCAATCTCAGAGAGCGTATCACCGCTTTTGACCACATAATAGGTAGTCCGGGAATTCGGTGATAGAAGAAGTTTCTGGCCTGTAAGGATTTTGTGCCCACGAATATTGTTCCACCGGCGCAATTGTTCCACTGAAATCCTGTGGGCCAAGGCAATCTCGCTCAGGGTATCTCCACTCTTCACGGTATAGGTGGATGGAACTCCTGCATACACTGCTCCACCGTTTATAATAGTGAACAGAAAAAGAACAAGAGTAGCATAAAACACGGACAAGTAAGGAAGAGCCGCGAGATGTGATCTTTTTTTCTTAAAAAGGCGGGTACTCGAAAACATGCACACATCATTATCAGATTCTCCCGGGAATGAAAACCCTCAATACATTTTTCCAGCTCTTTCGAAAAAAACCCATAATGAAAATGCTTCGCCATGTTTGTTTTTCCTTGACATTATACGGAAATTTTCCTAATTTTTATTTATAGATAATAATTAGTTACCCTATCTCTTTTCTCCTATTTGTTATTAAAGTTTAACAATGCCACCCACAGTTTAATGAGCACGGCTTGAAGATACTATACAATTAAGGCGGTCCCCCCTCATGATCTAAAAAGGAGCCCCAATGCGATTGAATTTTAGATTCCTCATGATTGAAGAATTTGCTGATCGTCTTGAAGTCGAATTCAAGAGAGCCTACGGCACCCTTGATGCCGGGTACAGTGGATTCATTGCCTGGGTGGCACGTTTCGCGCTCGAAAACATTGCCAATTCAGACATGCTTTATCACGATATGGAACACACAATGCTGGTTACCACGGTCGGTCAGGAAATCCTGATTGGCAAGCATCTTAAAGATGGGGGTGTAACTCCCCGTAATTGGGTAAATACAATCACAGCCCTGCTGTGTCATGACATCGGATATGTAAGTGATATTTGCAGGAGAGATGAAAAAGGAATCTGTGCAACGGGAATTGATGACAACGTCGTGGAACTTCCCCCGGGCAGCACAGATGCAGCACTAACCCCTTATCATGTAGACAGAGGAAAGCTGATCGTTCGTGAAAGATTTACCGGTAAAATGCTTGTGGATATTATAGACGTGGATCTCGTCTGTTCCTACATCGAAATGACACGGTTCCCTCCTCCCGAAGATCCGGCATATAAAAACACAGCAAACTTTGCAGGACTCGTTCGTGCGGCTGATTTCATTGGTCAGCTTGGCGATCCCGACTATATCAGAAAAATTCCGGCACTCTTTTACGAATTTGAACAGTTCGGCGCCAATGAAAAAATCGGGTACAAAAACCCGGAAGACATGCGCAAGGGATATGCCGGATTTTTTTGGAATGTGGTAAGACCTTTTATCGGTGATGCGGTAAGGTATCTTAACGTAACCCAGGATGGCAAACACTGGGTAGCGGGATTATACTCGCATGTTTTCTCAGCGGAGCACTCCACACAGATTTAAGGGCACACCCAACTTACTGAGTGAGCCCAAAGAGAAAACTGCTAATCAAGTTTTCTGAAAGCCTCTTTCCTGCCTGTATATTTCACCCTCATCTGAGGTTTCATGAGCTTTCCCGTTGGGTTTCTCATGACCGGATCAAAGACAACTTTTCGTGGAACTTTGTACATGGAAAGTTTTGTCTTTGCAAATTCGACCACTTCTTCCTCTGTCAGGCTTTCTCCCTCTTTACACTGAATGATGGCCATTACCGCTTCCACAAGCCGTTCATCGGGATACCCGATACAGGCCACATCATCGATCTTTGGATGCTCCATAAGGGCGTCTTCGATTTCTACGGGAAAGATATTTTCACCACCGCTTGTAACCATATCCTTTTTTCGGTCAACGATGTAAAAGAATCCTTCTTCATCGGTCGTGAGGAGATCGCCGGTATAGAGCCAGCCATCCACGAGGGTTTCCTCAGTCATCTCAGGGTTGTTAAAATATTCCTTCATCATCCTGTTCGTGCTGAATATGAGCTCACCCACTTTCCCGGGAGGAAGTTCTTTATCAAAGTCTACGATTTTTGCCTCAACCCCAAAGGTAGGTTTTCCTATAGATCCGGGCTTTTTCAGGACATCCTCCGGATAGAGATTAAAGGTTCCCCCACCTCCCCCCTCTGTGATTCCATAGATATTGGAAACCTTACAGGGCAGGGTCTCTACAAGCTTTTTCATGACTTCAAATGGGACGGGCTGGGCGCCGATCTCCATATATCTCCAAGCCGAAAGATCGTAGTCAGACAGCTTGATTTCACCGCTCTCAATGGCATTTAGTATGGCCACAGCGATAGGAACCACAAATAAAACATCCGTGCATTTTTCCTCGGCCATGGCTTCTATGAGCCATGCCGGTTTCTTCATATCTCTTACGATCGTCCCTGTAGCTCCAGTCGCATAGAACGGGGCCCAGAGGAACATGGTCCCACTGTGATACAAGGGAAGGAAAAAGAGGTAATTATCGTTTTTCTCCACAAAATAGCTCATCCCGTTGGCGATGGCGACATTATTCACCGAATAATGGGTATGGAGCACCGGTTTCGGTTTTCCCGTAGTCCCGGATGTAAACATCATGGCGACAGCGTGCTGATCATCCACGTCCACTATGGCCTCAGCTGCATCATCATACGCAGCGACGGTTTTATAATCAATCATGTCTTCGGGAACTTCTTCCCCAACACAGATATATTGCTTTACAGTAGAAAGCTCGCCCTGTATGGGCTGTACAACCGGAAGGAATTCGGAGCCAAGGATAAATACTTTCGGATCGCACACATCCGCTGCAAAAAGGATGTCAGATCCCACGAATCTGAAATTCAAGGGGACAACGACGGCGCCCAGTTTTATGATGGCATAGTAGGTTATCAGCCACTCAAGGCTATTGTTCTGAAGATGCATCACGTAATCGCCGTCTTTAACGCCTAACTCTTTTGAAAAATAGTTAGCCGTCCTGTTGATCTGATCATTAAATTCCCTCCAGGTCAACGTCCTCCTCTGTTTAATGCCGGGAGTTCGTTCAATCAGGCAGATCTTTTCAGGTAAGTGACGTGCATGGATTTTGGCGTATTTGGCGTAGTTCATTAAAGCTCAACCTCCATTTGATGTTCCGTTAAGTGGTCCAATCGATAATTAGTTCAGAATCCGTGGTTCAATGCTTTTCTCTCAGAGCCGTAGGCCGCATACTTTTCAATCCCCTGTGAATCCGAGCATTCTGGGCAGCCACAAGGTTAAATTTGGCGCGTACGTCATAATGAAAAGAACCGCATACTGAATAATGAGAAATGGCATAACGGCACGGGTGACATACAGCAGATCCTTATTTGCCATAGCGCCGGTGATATAAAGACTCACGCCCATGGGCGGCGTGCAATAGGCAATAGCCAGGTTAATCGTCATAATCAAACCGAAATGCATGGGGTTGATATTGAACCCATCCAACATGGGGAGGATTACAGGCCCCAGGATAAGAGTGGCTGAGATAATATCCATAAACATTCCGACAACAACAAGAAGCAGATTAATGACCAGCAGAAAAACAATGGGAGAATGGATATTGGCCATGACGGCTTCGGTGATTTGGTTCGGAATGTCCGCCATGGTGAGGTACCTGCCGAAACAGGTCGCCCCGGCAACAATGATAAGCAGGGTCGCGGATGTCACGGCTGAGTTAATGGTAATCTGCTTGACATCTTTCAACTTGATGGAACGATGAATAAAAAGTTCCACGAAAAAAGCATACACACATGCCACCACGGCAGCTTCATTGGCTGTAAAGGCACCTGAAAAAATGCCGCCGAAAATAATGACGATGAGCATCAGGGACCAGAAACCTTCCTTCAATATTTTAAGGACCTCTATAAAAGAAGGAACAGGAAGCCTGACAAAGTCGGTTCTATTTCTGTGAATAACATAGGTATAAAGACAGACCCCGAACATGATCATAACTCCCGGCAAGAATCCGGTAAGGAAAAGGCCTTCCAAAGAGACATTGCTGATCATGCTGTACAGAATCATCCCGATACTGGGAGGGATAATAACTCCCAGGTTGGGAGACGTAGTCATAACGCCGATGGTATATTTTTCGCGATACCCATTTTCGATCAAGGCCGGGATCATGAACCCGCCAAGAGCCACCACAGTTGCCACGGTAGACCCCGAAATGGCGCCGAAAAGCCCGCATCCAAGAACACCGGCCATTCCAAGACCGCCGGGGAGCCAGCTTACCAGAACATTTGCCACTTTAATAAGTTTTTCCACGATAGAACCGGCGGTCATAATATTCCCGCAAAGGATGAAATACAGGACAACCACCAAGGCAAACTTATCCATGCTTCGGAAAATGGTCTGCGCCAAGAGAAGTAAGGGGAGATCAGTGAAGAAAATGAAACCGAGGACAGATGTAAAAAAAAGACACATGAACACAGGCACAAGGGTTGCCATGCAACCTAACAAAATGCCTAAGATAACAAAATGGCCTACTTCCATGATAGAATTGTCTCCGCAAATTTTGAAAGGGTATCAGCTTCTCGCAATTTGATCTTATCACGCAGTTGCAGGTTTATCTCCGAGGGCCTGAATATCCTCATGGATAACCATGCAGGTTCTTAAAAACATCATGATTCCCATTATCGGTAGAATCGCATAAAGATACACAAGTGGGATTTCAAGGATAATGGTTTTCTGGTTGGTCGTCACCTGAAGGGCCGCCATTCTCCACCCGTAATAAATCATCATGGAGGCAAATATTAATGTGACAAAATTACTGAAAAAAGTAAGGGGGGTCTTTAGACGGGGAACTAACTGAACCAGTGCGTCGATCTTGATCATTGATCGGGCCTTGATAGCCGCGCTGCACCCAATGAACGTCGTGAGAATAATCACTTCCCTTACCAACTCTTCGGACCACGCCAGGGAATAATTGAAACCGTACCTTAGAACAACGTTCACAAAAAGTGCAATCAGGGCGGTGAACGTGGAAATAAACAACACCCAGCCCTCAACGAATGAGAGAACCTTATCAAGAAACCTGAATAAATTCGCCATGTACTATAGCTCCAGAGAAAAAAAGCGGAGACTGAAAAGAACCTCAGTCTCCGCTTTCAGCATCATTTACGGTTTATAACCCATATAGTCTTGCACTTCTTTCATGAAATTTTTCGGCCGGTAGGTATCGGTCGGATACAGTTTATTAATGTCACCTGCAAAATCCTTATACACGGAGTTGCCTTCCTTCTTAAGAATACTATGCTCTTCTTCAGAAAGATCAAAGAATGTAACACCCGCTTTTTCTTTAGCGCCTGCGATGGCCCACGCTTCCTGTTTAACGGTCTCTTTTCGGATCTTGGCGCATACATCGTGCACCACTTCCACAAAAATTTTCTGCATAACATTGGGCAGCTTGTTGAACCAGGCCTTGTTGAATACCCAGATAAACAGGCCCTGGGCGTAATTAACCCTGGTGAAATATTTGGCGACCTCGAATTTTTTGGTAATAAAACATACCATGGGGGTGTGATCCAACCCTGTAATCACTCCCTGTTTGAGGGCAACAGGCACATCGGGCCAAGGCATAACCACCGGATTGAAACCCCACGCTTTGTAAAGAAGCTTATTGACGGCCGCCTCTGCAATGCGGAATTTCACCTTTTTGGCATCTTCAATATTTTTAACAGGCACCGTCGTAGCCCAGCCGTAGTTGCCGTAGCCGGTAATATCAAGACCAATAATTCCCTGATGTTCCATGGCCCGCATATAATGTTCGAAAAGCTTTCCACTGTTGACAAATTTATCTAATTTATCAAAGGAATCTACCAGAAATGGCAGATTAATTAAACCAAATCTGGGTCCAAGGTTCGTAGATGCAACAGAGCTGCAGGCCATCCCCTGGATGGCACCCATCTGTAACTGGTTGAGTACCTCAACTTCTCCACCAAGAATCGAAAAAGGTTTGAAATCAAGATAGATCTGACCGTTCGTTCGTTTCCATAACTCATCCCGAATGGCAAACCCCGCGAATACACCTTTAATAACAGGATGCGAAACATTGGAAACAACACATTTGTATTTTGCCCCGGAAGGATCAAAATCCGGTTTCCATTGATTGAGGGAAGGTTTCTTCTTTGCCGACGCCACACCAAAGACCATAAAAACAGCCAAAAGACACAACAAAACCGAAAACATAACTTTTTTCATACCCATCATAACTCCTTTCTCAGCCAAAGGTTAACAAAATACTTCCAATTCAGACCAAATACAAACTTCGTGAAAGGTTTAACCCGTTACTATGTCCCCAATCATTCAGGGCAAAATTTTCTGGAAAAAGTTATAGGCTCCCCCGGCCCAAAAAGCAGATGCCATTCTCTAACAAAGAAAGGAAATTTTCTGATAATGCTAATTGTGAAATCGCCAACAAGATTCATAGTGATTCAGTGCAACCAGAAATATTTGGATGGATATAAAAATGTGTAGATTGGCGAATTGAAACAGAGATTGAATTTCATGTCAAGGAATTTCCGGCTATTCCGGTCATATGCCACGCGACAAAACTTTTTCATCATGCATCAGTCTACTCTGCATGCCTTTGCTCACGAAGGATCTTTTTTGAAATTCCAGCCAGAAATCCTTATCCTTTTCCTTCCACCCGGGACCGAATTTATCGTCAAAAAACCCTTCCAGTTCATCAAACAGTATTTTCCACGTGGGTTCCCCATCATGAATAGCTTTGAACATATTTTCGAGAATGATATCCAGATCAGCAAGTTTTTCCTTAGGTAGAAAAGAAATGGCGCCCTTTTTGATGGAAATCATAAGCGTTTCCACATTCATGGCGTGGGCGGTCAACATAACGGTGGGGATACCTTTTTCCACGGTTTGATCTAACAATGTCAGGCCATCGACACCCATGATATCAAGAACGGCCAGATCGTACCTGTTCTCCTCTATCTTTTCCTCAGCGGTCTTAAAATCCAAAGCCTTGTCAACATGAGCAGTCTCCAGCGCATCTACAATGGTTTCCAAAACATCTTGTTCATCGTCAACAGCAAGAATTTTCTTTCCATCAAGAAAAGATTTCTTTTCAGACATTCCACATCCTCCTCATCAGAAACAGGCGAATAAGCTATTCCGGAAATTTATAATAACAAAGTGTAGAAAATAGCAAAACTCCGTGTCAAGGAAAAACGGGAATTCCAGCCCGCAAAAGCGGATTTAACCGCATTTGATACCAGCGGCGCTCACACCTATGCACAAAACAGGACCTTGATATCAGGTTTGACAACCTTTCCAAGAGCGTTTCGAGGGAGCTCATCCACAAACAGCACAAGGGAAGGAACCTTATATGGGGCCAGACATTCCTTTGCCCAGGTACGGAGCTGGGAAACGGACATGGTATTTTCTCCCATCAACACAATAGCCGCACATACCCGCTCCCCCCATTCCGGGTCATCCATGCCCAAGACGGCGCACTCCTCGATATAGGGATGTGTGCGCAAGACTTCCTCTATCTCCAGTCCGGATACTTTGTAGCCGCCCGTCTTGATAATATCCGTACTCATACGGCCCATGATCCTGTAATAGCCGTTTTCCACAATTCCCACATCACCGGTGCGAAACCACCCATCCCGGAAGCTTTTTTCGGTTTCTCCGGGGCGCTGCCAGTATTCACTAAATACCGAAGGGCCTTTGACCTGAATCTCTCCCGAATTCCCGACAGGAACCCTATTTCCCGCGTCGTCTACAATTCGCACTTCCACACCGGGCAGGGGAACCCCTACATGGCCACGTCTTCTTTCCCCATGGTACGGATTTGAAAGGGCCATGCCAATCTCTGTCATCCCGTAACGTTCCAGCATGGTGTGGCCGGTAATCTCCCGCCACCCGTCAAAAACCGACACGGGGAGAGCGGCCGACCCCGACACCATGACCCGGAATTTATCACAGGCTCTTTTCATGCGCATTTTGTCCTCGGGATGCGACTCCTTCCAGGCCGATATCAGTTTCACATAAACAGTCGGAACAGCCATGAAAAGGGTAAGATCACCTTCCACGAATTCCTGCCACACCCCCGCAGCGTCAAATCCGGGAAAGATAGTACACCTGGCCCCCGTCCAAAGTGCGCAGGACAATACATTGATAATTCCATGTACGTGGTGAAGGGGAAGAACGAGCAGAATATGGTCCTGATTTGACCACTCCCAGGCATCTACCAGAGTTTTAATCTGGGCA
The DNA here is from genome assembly GCA_964407525.1 of uncultured Desulfobacteraceae bacterium. GTDB lineage: Bacteria > Desulfobacterota > DSM-4660 > Desulfatiglandales > Desulfatiglandaceae > DUZB01. The sequence continues at coordinate 21,215 of CAYOWC010000049.1, forward strand.
TTAATGTTGAGATGAGTGCTCACAACTCCTTTCGGTCGCCCGGTAGTCCCGCTCGTATAAAGAATCATAGCACGCCTGTTGGGACCTACCCGGGGCAGCATACCGGATTTTGCTTTCATTAGATCGTCCGTTGAGAAAACCTGGATTTCCGGTTGCAGAATCATGGATTGAATCCGGGAAGCAAAATCGGGATGGACCACAATCTTTGTGGCGCCTGAGTCGCGAATCACATATTCCAGCTCGGCAGGCGGGTATATGTCACACAGAGGTACCGCTATTCCCCCAGCTCTCCAGATACCCCATTGAACGGCAACATGGACAAAACTCCTCGCGATGAGATAGGCCACCCGCTCGCCATCCAGATCATCTTTGTTCCTCAAGAGCCCAGAAGCGATGCAACCGGAGATATCAAGGAGTCTCCTGTAGCTGAACGCGCCTTCCGGGCTAAGTATGGCGAGGTTATCTCCGTGTTTATACGCCTGATCTATGAGCGGAATGGAAGAAGAGGTCATGTCAAATCGTATTCTCTCTACCTGCATAATCTGTCCCCTAAAAGCTGCAATGAGCTTTTACATAGCCGTTAGCTTAAAGATTTCAAGCATTTGAATGACTTGTTTTCGTGCTGGGATTCTCACTTTTTGATGCTAGCCCATTGC
>CAYOWC010000050.1:0-21432 GCA_964407525.1 uncultured Desulfobacteraceae bacterium
GGCAGTATGTCCATCAAATGGATGGCAGTATGCCCATCAAATGGATGGCAGTATGCCCATCAAATGGATGGGATCGTGCGAATTGAATGTGTTGTGGGTATATGACGGAAATTTATTAAATGATGGGCACGCTTCGCTTTGCCCATCCTACGTGCTCGCGGGATTTCAATATTAAGGAGGTCGTATGAACCAAAAAGAAGGACCATTTAAAAAGGTTGAGAAGACGGCGGAAAAGATGTATGGCCCGCGGAAACTTCTGGTATGCGGTTATTCTGCAAAGGAACAGGAAGCGCTCGTGACATGTGTGAAAGAAACGGATCTGAATGATCTCCCTGTGGTGTTTATCGGAGAAAATGAAGGGGACAAGCTCATCAGCGAGATCCTGGCCTGGGATGACGGACATGGGGCCGGAGAAGATTCCTCTCTCGGAAGGGCAGTGATCATGTCAGGGTTTTTTAAGGAAGAACTGCACCGTCTCATGAAAAACTACAAAGAAAGCGGGATGCCGAGCCAGCTCTGGGCGACGGTTACTCCGATTTCCGAAGGGTGGCGGCTGATTGATCTTTTGAAGGAACTGGCAGTGGAAGCCGAAGCGATGAGAAAGAGAACCTCATCAAAAAACTGATATCTAAAAGATGCAATTAGCGGTTAGCCGTTAGCTATTAGCCGTATGAAATCGGTCATTTACGTTTGTAATGGGTTAGCATCAAAAAATGAAACCCCAAGCAAAGGGAAAAGTCATACAAATGATTGGGATCTTTTAGCTAACGGCTAATAGCTAAAAGCTAGTTGCTGCTTTTTTGGGTGTCACGCGACTGGGTGACTGGCTTGTATTTGGAGATGTTTTAATGGGAATGTACCGGAAAATAGTCTTTTTGCTGATTGTGCTTGTTGCATTTCTATGTTTTCTCCCGGCAACTTCCCTGGCGGGACGTGGGGACATCTTGCCCTTCGAACCTGGAGATACTCTTGAGGAGATCAGGGCCAAAATTAAACACAACGGGTATGATTTTACGGTAAATAGCAACTGGGTCTTCAATATGACCGCTGATGAAAAGAAGAAATTCTTTAGTCGCCGGGCTTCAGTCGGCTCGGAGCCTGCAGGTTTGTATAAAAGTATGAACCCATTAGATACTCAGCTTGGGAAGGTTTTACCCTCGTCTTTTGACTGGAGAAGCTATAACGGCCATTCCTACATCGGGCCTATCAGGGACCAGGGAACCTGTGGCGCCTGCTATGCCTTCGGCGCCTGCGCAGCGGCGGAAGGGACCTACAACTGGGCTAATGGCAAATATGATGCGAACTGCGTTGATTTTTCGGAATCTTACATCATATGGTGTCTGGGGAGGTTGAACGAATATAAAAGCCATTTTTTCGGCTGTGATGGTGCGGATTATACCTATTCCGAAGTTGCGGCCCTTACGGTGGAAGGTATTACAAATGAGACCAATTTCCCTTACACAACCTCTGATCCCGATTCGTGCACGCACTGGGGAGATCCAACAACGGTCTTTGACTCATGGCGCCGGATTGGCTGCAACGATATTGATGCCGTCAAGACCGCTATAATGACTTATGGTGTCGTCGATGCCGCCGTGTATGTAGAAAAAGCTTTTAGTGGTTATGAGAGTGGTATTTACGAAGACTCAAATACCTCATGCGATTCCGATCCCTGCTATGATGCAACAACCAACCATGCCATTGCCCTTGTGGGTTGGGACGACAATGGAGGCGATGGTTACTGGATTCTCCGAAACAGCTGGGGCACGAGCTGGGGGGAAAGCGGCTATATGAGGATAAAATATACCTCCGCACGAGTTGCCTGTGCGGTCGTATATTTGTATCTTGCCAAGTTTAAAGTCAGCCCGACCGGCAGCTTTTACTCGGAGGGCCGGTCCGGTGGGCCCTTTAGTCCAGCCGGTATTACCTACACACTCGAGAATAAGAACGATACCGGGGTCAACTACAGTGTGAACAAAGGGGAATCCTGGGTGTCGGTCAGTGATACTGGTGGCTATCTGGCCGGGCATGCTGCGACGGATGTTGCCGTGTCTATCAATTCAATGGCCAATTCCCTGTCAAACGGCCTCTACGGCGATACCATCACGTTCACCAACACGACCGATCACGATGGTGATACCACTCGAGAAGTCACACTCACTGTGGGCGTCCCTTCCCTTCAGTACTCATGGGACATGGATACGGATCCGGGCTGGACCACCCAGGGTTTGTGGGCCTGGGGGCAGCCTGTCGGAGGCGGTGGCCTGTACGGGGACCCGGATCCGAGCAGCGGCTACACCGGCAACCATGTTTACGGGTACAACCTTTCGGGGGACTATGAGAATTCTCTCTCGGAGAAGCACCTGACCAGTACCGCCATTGATTGCGCCGACATGTCGAGGGTTACGTTGAAATTCAGACGCCGGCTTGGGGTGGAGCAGTCGCCCTTTGACCATGCCTACGTTCGCGTCAGCAACGATGGGAGCACCTGGATCACTGTCTGGGAAAACTCCACCACGATTACGGATACATTGTGGAGTCTGCAGGAGTTCGACGTTTCCTCTGTGGCGGATGGTCAGTCCACTGTTTATCTGCGGTGGACTATGGGATCGACCGACGATAGTTGGCAATATTGCGGGTGGAATATCGACGATGTGGAAATCTGGGCAGTAGGGACGACGATCTCTCCAATATACGTAAGCAGCAATGGAAATTGTGGGGATAAGAGCCCCTGCTACAACTCAATTCAGAACGCTGTCAACGCAGCGGACACCGGTGATTTTATATGGATAGGGCAGGGAGATTATACTGGATACACTATTACGCTGAACGCGCCAAAGTCTCTCGTCCTTCAGGGCGGGTGGGATTTTTCGTATAATTCACAGACATCCAACACGACCTTAATCAAGGCGCCAAAGGCGCTACAGGGGTCACTTACCCTACAAATGGTAACCATAACGCCGTGATAAAATGGGCGCAAAAGTTGCAGATTATTGGTGGATGGATACAAGATTTTTTTGATCTTTTGACAGTCGGGAATGATAGATCATACGCCAGGCGATGCGGACTATGATGTGGAGTTCCGGTTCGTATTTCTGATAGCTTAAGCAATCCTAATTGACCATATTAATGGTTTTACTTGTTTATTTTCTCTTAGGGTAAATACCCCGCGGCTTGCCGCGTCGAGTCATCCCGGACATCGATCCGGGATCCAGCAAAGTTTGGTCCTGGATTCCGGCCTTCGCCGGAATGACGACCGATACCCCGTGGCTTGCCACGGGGTGGTTCATTTTTACTCAAAATTATTCTGAAATTCTGGTATCATATCAAAATTGGGACATGAAAACGGAAGCTACGAACAAGGCTGGAGCATGTATTCTTGCATCAGGCATTTTTCAAGGATTGGTCTGGTAACCTTATTGAAATTCGCAAGAAGTGGGCTATTTCAGGCAGAAGAATCATGCTTGTAGCTGTGTAACAAAGTTCAACCAGGATAGAGAGAAATATTGGATGGTGGAAACAAGGACTCTAATATAATACCTAAAAACAGCAATCGGCTTTTAAGCTATTAGCCGTTAGCTTAATGATGTAAATGAGTTATATCAGTTTTTCCTGTACTGCAATTTTCACTTTTTGATGCTGAGCTGTTTCTCCGTAAACGACTTTGTATTATAGAGCTAATAGCTAAAGGCTAAGTGCTAATTGCAGCTTTTAGGTAATAGTCATCCCCCCCCATTTTACGGGGGGATGAATGAATTATAATGGGGAATCAAGGCTCTATATAGCTTGGAAGAATCGCATCCCAGTTAGCAGAGGCCCCTGATGCTGGTGAAGCATTTGTAATTGAAAAGGCATACACTTTTTTAGGGGGGGGTGGCTGAATTTAATATGGGTTTCAGGAGGATTCATCCGGGGTAATGTTGTTTAGAATCTGGAACAGCGCCACCTTGTTGGTCACGGCCAGTTTTCGATAAATGGATTCAAGATGATGGCGGACCGTAAAGGGCGAAATACACAACTCATGGGCAATTTTCTTGTATGTCATGCCACCTGCAAAAAAATCGGCAACCTGTTCCTCCCGCTTCGTTAATGAAACCGCGGCATCTCTTGAATGGGCCTTGACAAGAATCAAGTCATTAAGATCCATGCGGCTAAATGCGATTTTTTTCACCTTTAACGATTTCGTTTCCATCCCCTCCAGCCAGATCTTAACCGGTTCCGGAAATTCAGGACCGGACCATCCCGGCCATTGACCCTTTAAAAGATCAACAAATTTAGGTTCCGCATGATGAATCCAGGCCTTTCCATCACATATTGCCAGGGAATCGCCGATTCTGTTTCCGGACAAATTCACCAAGTGCTGAATCTGGTTGTGGTGCCAGGCCTCTATCACCAATGGAAAGACGAATTTTTTTGCCCTTCGTTCATCCCGGGAAAATTTTTCTCCCGGATCACGTCGATACAGGCTCATAACCTCCAAAAGCCCCGTATCCGGATTCGGGATGGCCGTGGAAATGGCATTTTCAATTCCGAACAGCTTGGAATGCCGTTGATAGGTTTCAAAACCCTCTCGTTCGAGGCGGGTGTAAAAATCATAGACATCAAAAGTCTCACCGGGGTTTGCAATAAGCCCGGCCAGGAGCCTGTCCTGGTGTTTTACCTGTTCCCACGAGTGCATCATGGTGTCTGGAAGATTGTACAGGTAGGTATTATTGACCTGAAGATCCTTTGTGTGGCCGCTGGCCCAAAGGGCCATGTCAAACCGGATCAGACGGTTGAGACAAGCGATGACCTCCTGTTTGAATTCTCCGACTGGTGCACTGAATCCGGTCTTGATAAGCTCGGTGATAAATAGCTGCATCTCCAAATTTAGCATCTTTACAATGTAAATCACCTAAGAAGAGAATGTAAATCGAAAAATGGGGCATTTGCCCGATTGTAATCAGGGTTGAAACATGATTTATGGGCCTACACCTAATGGATCCGTATTCAGCGTATTGAAGGCATCATGACGCTCACTCAGAACTTCACGAAAAAAAGTAATTTATTCACCTTAAAATAAGGAACTTGAATAATGTCCGGAATCGAGAAAAAGAAACGAACCCGTCAAGCCTACATTTGCCGGCTTGCCATTGCGGCGATGCTGATCACCTGGCTTCTGCCTGCGATTTCCTTCTCCAGCCCTGAGCCTGATCCAACCAAGTCTCTAAATATCGGAGACCCCATCAGCGCAAAAACCCGTTCCTATTATTTCCACGTCCCAATGTTTGATCTGGGCGGACCGATTCCGGTGCGCTTCGGAATGGTTTACCAGTCCCATTCAAACTTTGGTTCCGGTTTTCAACCCGTCATTCCCTACATCATGCGCCCTCGTATTAGTGAGGCCTACGTGTTAAACTGGGGTGAAGGCGAGGGACAGATGAATTTCGACAATACTTCTCCGACGGGTGGTGATAACTGGGAAAATGGAATTTACGCCACCTATCAGTTCGGTTTGCACGAGGAAGCAGGCCCGGGCGGCTGGTTCTATCTCATGGATCCCTCGGATCAGACAGTCTACATCTTTGAGAAGGATTACAATTCGGATGATGACTCGAGCCAGGAGGCGCGCCTGCGCTACCGCCTGGACCGCAACGGCAACCAGGTTTCATACGCCTATAGCTGTTGGGGCTGCTCCCCCACCACCACCACCATCAATGACGGCCTGGGCCGCGAGATTACGCTTTCCGTGGCCAACGGCGGCAATCTCACCACCGTCAGCGACGGCGCCCGCAGCTATAGCCTCGGCTACAATGACAATGATCATCTTACCAGTATCACCGATCCACTCGATAATACCACCGGATACGAATACACCGACGACAATAACAACAATTTGACCCGGCAGGTGCGCCCAAAGGGGAACAGCCCTTACTCCCAGACCTATGATGAAACGATTTACCCCTGGAGCAAAGTCACCAGCCAGACCGATGCTTACAATAATATGACAACCATCCGTGAGGAGAGCATTGACTCGTATCCGTATAGGCAAGTGATCGAGCACCGGCCCGATGACAGTGAGGTGGTTTATAAACACTATATGGCCAATCCTGATTCATGGCAGGACGCTCAAGGCAATACCGCCGATTTTACCGTCAATGATAGTGACCAATTGACCGGGATCACGGACCGCATGGGCGACACCACCTCCATGACCTACCACGCCCCCACCGGATTTCCGGCATCATACACCAACACCGAGGGCGACACCCTGAGCCATAGTTACACGGCCCGGGACCAGACCTTCACCAACCCGGCCAACGCGCACACCGTCACCTTCACCTTTTATGACCGCACCCGCACCGACTACCCGGACGGCACTTACGAGACCTACGGCTACGACGCCAAGGGCAACCCCACAACCTACACCGACCGGAACGGAAAAACCTGGACCACCACTTACAACAGCCAGGGGCTGCCGCTTACCATCACCAACCCGGCCGGCGGCGTGGTCACCCACACCTACAACGCCGACGGGACTCTTGCCGGCAGTACGGATTCCGGCACCGGCGCCACCACCTTCGGCTATGATGCCTACAGGCGCCTTACCAGCATCAACCCGCCCGGAACGGGGCAGATCGACATCGCCTACGACCTCATGGACCGGATCACATCGGCGAGTGACGAGAACGGCCACACCGTCCAATATCAGTACGACACCAACGGCAACCTCATCCGGGTCACGGACCCGGCCGGCCATGCCACCCGGTACGGCTATGACCTCATGGACCGGGTCGCCCGGATCACCAGCCGCACCGGCGGCATCAGCACCATGAGCTATAACTACAGAGGTCAGACGACCGGCGCCGTGAACGCCAACGGCATTCAAACCACCTATGCCTACAATGACCGCGACTGGCTGGAAAGCGCTACCCGCAACGGCAAAACCCGCGGTTTCACCCAAGACAAGGAAGGCGTTCCCACGGGCAGCACCTCCCCGGCCGGGCATACCGTTTTGCAGCAGACCGACAAACTCGGTCATCTGACCGCCGTCACCCTGCCCGGCGGTCAGACTTCCCGGTTCACCCGTGACGCCATGACCCGAGTCACCGGCAGCACCGACCCGCTCAACCATCAGACCCGATACGGATACGACGCAGACGGCCTTCTCTCCCGGGTCACCCTGCCCGATAGCGCCTCGGCCGACTATACCCGGGACACGCTGGGGAATCTCATCGGCATCAACGACCTGAACGACAATGACTGGGGGTTTGGTTATACCGTCATGGGCCGCATGGCCTCCGCCGTCGATCCCCTGTCCCGCACAACCCTCTACACCCGGGATGACCGCGGTCGGGTCAGCGTCGTCACCCATCCAGACGGGGTCACCGAAACCAAAACCTATGACGCCGCCGGAAATCTCATCCGGCGCCTTTACAGCGGCGGCACGGACCTCACCTACACCCACGACGCACTGGACAACCTGGCCGCCACCAACGACCTGGCCCTGACCCGGGATGATGATGGGCGTATTACCGGCAGCACCTATAACGGCCACACTTTCGGCGGCTCCTTTGATGCGGGAGGGCGCGTTGTAACCGCTACCTACGGGGGCGCGCTTACGGTTACCTACAGCTACAATGCCGATGACCGGTTGAGCCGGGCCAAAGACAATCTGGGCAATCAAGTGGATTTCACCTATGACGCGGACGGAAATCTCACGGCGCTGACCCGAAGCAACGGCATCAACGCCACTTTCACCCGGGACAGCAACGGCCGGATCACCCGCCTTCAAGACGGCAGCCTGACCGACCTGCAATACGCCTACGATGCCGCCGGCCGGATCACCTCCGTGAGCGGCGCCTGGCCCTTGGACCCGGCGGGGCTTCTGTCCGAATCAAACAATACCTTCACCGTGGATGCCGCCTCACAGATCAACAGCACCGGTTATGCCTACGATGCCCGGGGCCGCGCCGTTCAGATCCCCGACCATACCCTGGCCTGGGACGGCGCCGAGCGTCTCACCGGACTGGATGGCGTCACCTTCGCCTACAACGGCCGAAGCGAGATCGTCTCGCGAACCGAGGGGGGGGCCACCACCCGCTACTACCATAACCATACCCTGGGTCTGAACCCCGTTGTGGCCGAGCAGCAAGGTACAAGTTTTACCCGTTACTATGTCTTTACCCCGTCCGGGCGGCTGCTTTACAGCATCGATCCCCTGAACGGCAACGCCGCGGCCTACTACCATGGCGATCAGATCGGCTCCACCCTCGCGCTGAGTAACGCCGCCGGGACCGTTACCGATCGTTACGCCTACAGTCCCTACGGCAAACTGCTGGGGCATACCGGCAGCAGTGACCAGCCCTATACCTTCGTCGGTACGCTCGGTGTACGCCAAGAGTGGGATCTGTATCAGATGCGGCGGCGTTACTACGATCCGATCACGGCGCGTTTTCTATCCCCTGAGCCCCTGTGGCCGAATGTCGACGACCCGCGTCAGCTCAACCCATACCAGTACGCCTTCAGCAGCCCGCTTATCTTTTCTGATACTACGGGTTTATCCTCTATCGGGGCATGTTTCACCGACGAACAAGCGGATCAGCTCGGTCAGATTCTGGTCACAGGGAAGTTGGCTGAATACGGACTTGAGGCCTCCGAGGCCAACTTTAAAGTGATTTCTGATCAGATGGAACAACTCGAAAAGCAACATTATATGGGTGACGTGTTGAATGCCGCGCTTGCTGCGGCAGCTGTACAAATCAAAATAGACAATGCGCTTTTGAAGCTCTTCGGTGGCGTGGAATTTCACGATGCCTCGAAGACAGCGTCCGCTCTCAATAGGGCAAAGGAGGAAACAAAACGTCTGGCAGGCAAACGAAAACTTGGACCTGTGTCTACGGTCAAAAGCGTTAAAGTTGATACTCATAGAGCTGATGAAGACGATGATTCAGTATTTGGCGGAAAAGGCCCTTTTGGCAATATGCTAACAAATGCTTATGGGGCGAATTTTGAACGTTATAAGCAAAACCTTTATTATTATCAACTTATGACTTCACCTCAGGTTTCCGGTTATATGGATCGTCTCCTTGGGGGTGGAAAATGAACCCCAACAAAACCGAGGATCAACCCGAGAAACGTTGGGGTTCATGCCTCACCCCAACCTACGCAACATAAAAAACCCGATTGAAACCTCAGATAAAATCTCTTGAAAAGGAGTAAAAGGATCATGAAGACAAAACTCACGGCTTTCCTATCCGTGGTCATGCTTTTGTGCCTGTTTGTATCGGCTTCCGTTCTTGCCGGAACCATAAACTACGCCTACGACACCAACGGCCGCCTCACAGGGGCCGATTACGGCAGCAGCAGGACCATTCAATATACCTATGACAGCAACGGCAACCTGCTCAAGAGCGTCGTCGGGACGCCGACACCCGGCCAATACACCCTCACCGTGGCGGCGAGCCCCGCAAACCGCGGCGGCGTCACCGGCAACGGCATCGACTGCCCGGGGGACTGCACCCATGACTATGATGAAAACACGGCCGTACCACTGACCGCAACGCCCACGTCCGGAAACAAATTCCTCCGGTGGGAAGGAAGTCTCACGGGAACCACGAATCCCGGAACCGTCACCATGAGCGCGGATAAACAGGTAGCCGCCTACTTTGGCGCAACGTCCGGCAATACGGATACGGACGGGGTACCTGATGTAACGGAAAGCGGCCCTGGCGGCGATAATCCCGCGTACGACGGAAATAACAATGGCGTACCCGACTACCAGGAAGCAGGCGTCGCGTCGCTGCCGTCCGCGGCGGGTGGAGGGTACGCGACCGTTGCCGTTGCCGGCGGATCGGGTCAGACCTTGAGCGACGTAGCGGCCGGGAATAACCCGTCGCCCGGAGACGCTCCCGAGGGGGTTCAGTTTCCCTACGGGTTTTTCACCTTTTCCATCGACAACCTGGCCAATCCCGGAGACCGCGCCGTCGCCACCCTCTATCTGCCGAAAAACACGGCCATCAACACCTACTATCTGTACGGCCCCACACCGGGCGATCCCACGAACCACTGGTATGAATTCATGGATGACGGCGATACCGGAGCGCAAATCATTCAGGACGCCGCCCAGACGCGGATCGTGCTCCATTTCCGTGACGGGGCCAGAGGCGATAAGGACCTCACGGCCAACGGAAGGATCGATGATCCCGGGGCCCCCGGCATCTTGACGCTGACAGCCGTTTCCGTTCCCACCCTGACGGAATGGGGCATGATTATCCTGGTACTCCTTCTGATTACCGTTTCGCTCAAAACCTTACGAAAAAAAGTAATTTATTCACCTTCAAATAAGGAACTTGAATAATGACCGGAATCCATATCTGCCGGAACAACCTATGAAAGTGATGTGAGTTTTACGACGTTAGCTGCTACTCCTACGGGTCACCACTGCGGCGGTATCAAATGTGACCACAACGACGGCCGCCAGTGGTGGGGATGTAACGAATGATGGTGGGCCATCGGTAACGAGCAAAGGCGTCTGCTGGAGCACTTCAGCCAATCCGACTACCAGTAATAGCAAAACAATAGATAGCACAGGAACTGGCAGTTTTGAAAGCTCAATAACGGGGCTGACCCCAGGCGCCACCTATCATGTTCGGGCATACGTCGAAAATAATTGCATTGCATTAAACCACCAGCTCTGCTGGTGGTCGATGATTGGGTACGGCTATGCAGGAAAGTCCAAAATCAGTAATAGCGATATTCTTGAGGTACAGGATTTGGATGCTTGGCTCGATGATATCCAGAACGATCTGTCTGGCCAGATAAACATTCTATATGATGCTCTTGCTATTCGGGCAGTGACCTGCCTACTGTTGGAAGCGTGACTTCTTCCCCTCAAACCGTATCCGCCGGAAATTCGGCCTTGATTTATGCACAAGATGTGGTTGCCATGGCAGATGTGCTAAGGGTATGGGTAGTTATTATCCCCCCCCGGACTATTCCAATTCTTCCGACAGCCCTGTTACAGACTTACCAACATGCGCGTGACATTTCAACGTCCTTCTTTTTGAATTATTTGGAATTTCCGAATAGTTCCATCCCGCATAAGTTCCTTTTCATAGAAGACGTTTATAATATGCTCGTTGATAGTGGGAACCGTTACCTGAAACAAATCCGCCATCAGTTTTTGAGATCGCCAGACGATTTCATTTTCAAGGCGAACGTCGATTTTGATCCGCTCGTTTTCTGCACTATATGCTGATTGGCAGAGTTGATGGATGATGCCATGTTGTATAAGAAAAAGATGATCACAAATGGACATTGACGATCTGATTGGTGCTATTCGAAATAGTCGCATCCGTATTACCGATCATGCGGATGAGGAAGCTGCCGATCACAATGCAAAAATGTCCCGTATGCGGTGGTGAGCTTAAAAAAAACGTGTTGAAAAATGGCTTCGCGGTGGTGTACTCACCGTTATTATGAAAGTAATTGCAGAAGTTTGTGCGCGTTGTGGTGAACGGCTTTATGCTGAGGACATTGTTATGTCTTTTGAAGAGATTAGAAAAAAATTGAGGAACCAGGAATTTAAACATTTCAAAGTTCTTGGCCAATCTTTCACTGTCGCTGAAAATTGGCCGAATAAGTCTATTCACCCGACTGCGTAACCCGCCGTTCCGATCAAATTGAGAACCTACGAACTTAAGGGTTAGGGTGCTGTTTCACATAAAAAAGAGGCTATTGTGTTCTTTACAGTGGTCATAGAATTTCTTGAAACAGGCGTTATCCTGAAGACCTTTTTCGGTGTTCGGAATGGATGAGAAAAAAATCCTGCTGCCGATCACGATAAGTTTTTTCCTTGCCCTCGTTATCACCACGTTGAAGCGGTTCGGGTTATTCAGAAACTCGGACATCACATGGTCCCTGTCCGATGTAGTGAACCCAAAAATAATCACGTCCCTTTCCGCACCCTGAACACGTTCCACCGTGTCGATAAGGGGAAAGGCATCCCCCTCGTAATTGAGGAGTCCGGAAAGGCGTGCGGATATGGCGTTATTCTGGGCACGGTGAGGAGATATGATGGCTATCTGGTCCGGGTGAATCTTGAAGTGGGTGATCATGCGGCAGGCAATGCGGGCTATGATGTCGTTCTCCGGTTCACATTGCTGATAGTTCTTTTGATGATCCAGTATTCCTAATGTTACCGGCCTTTCAGGGTCTATCAATCGGTCTATAATATCATTCCCCATTTCCCCCTGTACAGCGAGTCGCGATCGGGCGATTTGAGGGGCGGAACCCAAGATCCCATTGTACCAGACGTCGCTGGGAAATTGACAGAGTTCCCGGTTCATTCTGTACGTAATATTCAAACGTACCCGTTGCTCAGGGTTACAGTTTTGAGAGAGATGTTCCAGAATTGATTTTTGAACATCCGCACCTTCTTCGGGGAGTATTTGTTCCGCATCTTCCATGGTATAGTGCCCCAGGACAATCGGGGGCAATTGTTTGATGTCGCCTGAGAAAAGGGCTTTTCCTTTCCCGTAGGCTAACGGCAGGGCAGCCTGGGGAACCAGGATCTGGGATGCTTCATCCAGCACGATCCAGTCAAAATACTGGGGAAAATGTCCGTTGCGGCTGTCAAAAAGACGGTACAGGCCGTATCCGGTAGCGCCCAAGATCAGTTCCCGGACGTTGAAAATGGCTTCCGGGTCATCGCAGGTTTCAACCTGGTAACGGCTGTTGTCGTCCGGGGCGTCTTCAGGGGCGCCCCATTTGATTAATCGCGCGGGAAACGCCTTCCATTGGAGTTGATTCAGCAGGTCAGCTACTTTTCGAAGGACATTGTCGATCGCCTGGTGGGTCAGGGCGCTGACGGCGATGCGCACCGGGTTCCCTGATGCCTGGGCGTGGAGTACCAGGGCAATCAATATCCAGCCTAAAAGATGGGTCTTACCCGTTCCCGGAGGGCCGTCAATGAGTCCCATGGGGAACGTAAAGGGAAGCTCCATAGCTTGTCTCTGCCGGTCATTGAGCCCTGTTGTGTCGCCATTTTCCGAAAGCCACTTACGTATCCAGCGCGAATTTTTCTCTTGTGTGAAACTACCCTGGTTACTGGTTGCTGATTGCTGGTTTCCTCGTTCCCACGCTCCGCGTGGGAATGCATAAAAGGGGTGCCCATCTCTTGCTGAAACCGTCTTAAACGCATGGAGCAGCTTTGGTGTAGTGAAGTCCGTTGCATCTTCTTCGAGCGAGTAGTGGAACCGATGGTTCAATGCGAGGGGACCCTGCCTGGAACCTACGGAAACGGTTTGAGCTGTCTGGTCGTGTCTGCCCAGGACAACGGCAAATCCGTTTTGAAGATCTTGCTCCCCCTGGGGAACCAGTTTTAAAAAATCGCCTTCCCGGAATTTGGATGGGTCGTGGTCATCGACCATGGATAGGTTATAGCGAAATTTTCCTTCATGATCCAGTTCTCTTCCTGTAAAGCGAAGGGGACCCATGGCCCTGAATCGGTCTACCCGCTCTTTGAGCGAATACTCCTGCAGGGAAAAGATTCTTTCCCGTTTGAGTCGTTGTTCTTTTTCCACAAACCGGATATACGGCCGGGATCTATCATTTCCTTCTGTTTCTGTTTCCCACCCGTCTTTTTCCCGAATGCTTGAAAGGTGGGCCATGATCCATTTCCTACCGTTTTCGCAACACAAAAGGGTGTCTGAGAGGTCATTCGCAGGATCGTCCCGGTGGAAAAGAGTGCAAGGCTTCTTTAAGGCAGGTTCCAATCCGAGTACATGGTGCAGGGAAAACAGGGTCAGCTCTCCCGGAACCGGAAGGGCGAAATGGGTTTGAAAAACCTTGCGAAGATCCGTCCAATGGGAGTGGACAATCTCCTTCAGAAGGTTGTATGTTTCCATCGTTGCCATATCCGCAGCCCATCTTAGAAACAGCCGCTTGGCCCCGCTTCCAAATGAAAAAATATGGGGGCCTTTTCCATTGGCCACAGCTTGTTTCCAGGTGGTTAGGAAGGTTCTTTCGAAATTGTTCCAGGTGGCCTTTTTTTCCCCTTTACCCGTTTCCGTTTCCCAGGTGTGGGTCTCTTTTACGTTGTCGTTCTGATCCACGGCGAGAAGTCCCGCTGTTTCAGAAAACGGCGATAGGCCCGCCCCGGATAGAAAGATGATTGACGTGGAAATATTGGCTGGAAAAAGACTGGTTTTCGGGTTTTTCAACAAAATTTGGTTGTTGGAGAGGGCGGCTATCCGCGTTTTAAATTTTTTCTCATTGTGGGGGGGCATGGTTTGTGATTGCCCGGGTGTGTCCAGCCATCGTTTTGTGTCTGCAATGGTTTTGAGGCCCGCCTCTTTGAGGAAGTCCAGTTGCCCTGTCGTCAAGTGTGGAACGAACTGGATGTCCATTTGACGCAGAGCTTCCCCATAACAGTGAGCGTACCATTGGCAATGGGTGCAGTGGCTTTTGAGATGGAACTCGGCGTTTTGCGTGTTGATTAAAAGTGCCTTTTCCAAGTTTTGAACCAGCGCTGGAAAAGCCGTCAGATAAGGGGCTAGATCAAATCCATATTCCGTAACCGGCGCCTCCCTACCCTTCCGGGAAGGCAATAGAAGAAACCCTCGTTCTGAAACAGTGACAGGGCCTGTTATTTCTCTTGATTGGATGGTTTTCCTGAGAAGAAATGCGTAGAAAGCCAATTGCCATTTGTGGTGAAATTGAGGAGACGCACTGCCCTTGATTTCCCCCACCTCGAATGTCTTTCTGCCGCTTTCGGACGAGATTCGAATGAGATCAGGGACCCCGATTCCACCCACGTCCCGGAAAAGGGTCTTCGCAGACAGTACCCCCTGGGATAGATAAAGGGAGACCGGATGTCCTTCATCTGCCGGGTTGGATAAGTTTTCCAGCCGGCTGATTGTTTCACTATGGCGGTTTTTCGAAGATCTGTAACTTCCATCAGAATTCCTGTTCCGGATACTGAATACGTGCGCCCCCATCTGCTCCAGGTGTTTCATGGCCGTTTCTTCAAACCCAATGCCATGTTCTATGCGATTTTTCTCCACGGGGCCTTTCCCGGGATGGGATATGGCTGGCTGGATGTGGGGCGGCACGAAGTGAAGCCGCACAAACCGTTCACATTGTCCGTGCCTGAAATACCCGGCGAGGATGCTTCCCGTGAGAGGGCGGCCGGCATCGTTGGTATCCGGATGGCAGTTTGCGATGGGCGCCATTCGATCTTTCTCCTCTTCAAGGAGGGGTTTGTTCTGGGTGGGCATGGGTATAACCCTATGGGAATTATCTTCCTCTTGACGGGGAGCGCGTTCGGGAAAATCAGGGTTGCCGGAAACGATTCCGGAAGATTCTCTCCCATAACGGACAAATGCAAGTGCAACCCGCTTATCGAATAACGATTCTGCCATTTCCAGGATTAGAAATTGTTCCGGCAATGTGCTGCAAAAGCTGTTGAGGGGAAATGCAGCCATGAGCATTTTGAGGTTTTGTCCGGCCCAGAGGGCAAGATCCGTTTTGCCGATGGGCAGGGACAGTTTTGTGAAATCAATCCAGTGTGAACAGTCCACCCCGATGGCATCGGAGGCCACATAGAACTCTTCCTCCCGGGTGGTTTGAAGGAAGTTCCGAACAGTCCATCGAAGAATCAGGTTCCCTGCGGAGCCTAAATAGGTTAGATATCTGTAAAACCCGTTTTGGCTCAAAATAACTTGAATGCCGTTTCCGAGGACAACAGCATTTTGAACTTTTCCCCGTTCCTTTTTAAGCAGAGCGCGGGTACGCGAAAAAAGCCCGTTTTGCCCGTTTTCCGGAAGAGTATTTGAGGTGTTAAGGATGTTTCGGACGGATTGGGCTACCTCGTAAGAGACCTGCATTCCCGGTCCTAACCAGAAAATTTCCTTGCTTTCCGAGTGTGTCGAGGGCAACGCCAGTACTCGTTTGCCCCCTTTTGTATGGTCGATTTCGATAATGCGAAGCCTTTTGCCTGCCAGATTGACCCTGTCTCCCGGCTCCAGCTGGGCCACCACCCCCCGTGGAATATCAGCGATGGCTTTTTGGGATAATACCAGGGCATAGTCTTCTTCGGTTTCCGGAAAATTGCTCCAGATACCATATTCAAAAAGGCAGTTCGTGTAACGCCATCCCCCCTGGAAAAGGCCTTTGACCGGCCCCTTTGAAAGCCATCCCTTTTTTTCCATGGTGATGAAAATACTATCCAACTCCGGATTTTCCTCGGGGAATAGTTCTTTCATGGCGGGGAGGGAAATACGTCTTTTTTCATAGACGCAGGATAGGGTCTGCTGACCCAGCACGCTGAACAGCTTTTTCGGCAGGGGCATTTCCACCCGGCCCTGTCGTGCCAGGGTAAGGAGCGCTAAAAAGCGAACCAGTTGTTGGCCCGCTCCCGGCCCTCGGCAAATGCCCCAGAATATGGTTTTGTCCTGTCGCCGGTTGGCCCGGCCGATCCTCTGGAGGAATGCGGAAACGGAATCAGGGGGTTCGTATAAAACCACCGCATCTACATTGCCCACATCAATGCCAAGCTCCAGTGTGCTGGTGGCAATACAGAGGGCGTGGGGGCTTTGGCGGAAGCGTCGTTCAACAGCTCTTCGTGTTTCTGCTTTGAGATTGGAATAGTGAAGCCCGCATGCTCCATGGTACCGTCCGTGTTGATCGAGTATGGCAAACAAACGGTCGCAGGCACTTCGACTGTTGGCAAAGAGCAGGATTTTCCGGTACGCAAAAGAAACGTAAAGGTCGTCAAAAAGAGCAATCAATTCTTCCTCTTCATTTTTGAGGTGAACCAGGTGGGGAACAATCTCTTTGTGAACGTCCTCGACAATGCGAACCGTATCCTGCTTGAATTTGAAAAACAGGGCGATGGCATCCATGTCGGCAATGGTGGCTGAAAGGGCAATTTTTTGAACCTTTTTTCCGGTTCGTCTTTCCAGCCTTTCCAGCAACAGCGATAATTGTCGTCCACGGTACTGATACACAAAGGGATGAACCTCATCGATGACGACTGTCCCCACCTCGTTAACAAACTCCCTTAGATCGGGATTTCGGCTCCCTAAAAGCACGTCTAATGATTCCGGTGTGGTAATCATGAGGTGAGGATCATGGCCACCGGATCGTTTGATATCTCCGGTGCGGACTCCGAAACTGAGTCCCAGTCGCGGGGTGATGATAGGATCCAGACGGCGCTTCAGGTCAAATGCCAATGCCCTGGTGGGCACAATATAGAGGATCCGGCTGGTTTTTTTGGTTAGAAAAACCCGTTCAAAGCAGGGGGCCAGGACAGCCTCGGTTTTACCGGAACCGGTTTGTGATTGAAGGATAAGGTCTTTGCCCTGAAGGATAGGTTCAATGGCCTGGCGCTGCAAAGGAAAGAGAGCAGGAAAGGCGCCATAAAATGCCCGATAGGTGTTGGGCAGCCTGATAAGGGGTGAATCCAAGGTTAGGGCCGGTGCAGGACTTGTTCCTGGTGGGCGATATCCAGTTGGTTGATGAGCGATTTTATTCTCAGGCGGGTTTCCAATGTGCCCGCTGTCGCCAGGTCCTTATCCATGTTTTTTTGAACCGGTTCATATTCGGGTGTCCATTCATAAGCCTGCATGTGAAGTAAAAGGAGCTTCTCTGACAATTCGGTCCATTCTTTTCCGGAGAGGTCATGGAGTCGATGGAGGGTGAGATTCTTCCAGGCATTGGCGTAATTCATGGCAAAAGAGGGGAATTCTCCTTTCTTTGTAATCCTGACGTTTTCGTAATTTTCCTCGTTGACTCGGAAGAAAAAATCGTCGGTAAATGCAAAGACAGGATAAAGTCCCGTAAGGGACGGATGGCCTGAGAAAAGCCGGTCCAGGGATTGATAGCTTCCGGATCGGGAGGTGACCCGGGTCTGGGCAATGGATTCTCCCTCATCAAAAAACACCACCCAACCCTTGTATCCCATCTGTTTAAACAGGGCGGCCAGAGAATAAATCTGGGTAAGGTATTCCTGGGGGGTCCTGCATTTCATGGGAGCTTCTTTATGAAAATCCACCTTTCGATATCGGCAGGCGGTTCGCAGCGGATAGACTGGGACCGGTTCGCCGGAAAGGGCACGTTTCAGTAGAGAAGGAAACGCTCTGGGGCGGTATTTCCTGTGTTTCTTAAATCCTTTCTGTTTGGTTGACAGGGGGATGGTTTTGTTTGCCATGGCAGCCAACACTGCCTTGAACAGATGGGGCATCTCGGCAGGGAGGAGGGCAAGGATATGGTTGCCGTTGTCGCCGGCCCGTGTTGCGATGGCCTCTGTCCAGGATTTCCATTTTGAGACCACGTCTCCTTCATGGTCCGGAAACCGGATCCTGCCAAGGAGTTCCCGGTATACCAGCCTCAGATTATGAAAGGTGATTTCGCGGGGATCAAGATTGATCATGCTGGTCACAAATCCTTTTTCCAGGGCCATTTCCTGCAGATAGGCGAGGCTGTGTGATTTCCCCTGGCCGTAGTCGCCGCAGATGCACAGGTGGGGGGCGAGACCGCCCGTTGGGGAGGAAAGTCCCTGTTCGAAGGCGCGAACCAGTTTGTCTTCATGGGTGGTGAGCAATCGAACCGCAAACGGGTCAAAGACCCCTTCGCGCAGCCGTTCCAGAGCTCTGCGCAGGATGAAGTTGCGCTCGTTTCGGATGGCGTTTTTAAAAGACGCGGTGTCCATCAGCTATCCCATTTGGGCTGAAGGTGTTCAACTTTTTCCTGTTCCATTTCCCCCTGGCTCTGAACCATCTGGGCTGCGATGTCCAGATCGTCAAATTCGTTGTCGCCCTGCTCTCCCATGTCAAGAACCCGGATAACCTGTTTTACAAAGAGTCGGACTTCGCTCAATACCCCCATCTTCTTTTGGTTTTTGCAGATCTGCTCAAGAAGATCGTCTGAGATGCGGTTTTCCGCGTCCCAGCGGTAGGATACGCCATGAATGGTTCGAAGGGTTTTGCCCAGCTCCACCAATTCCGCCGTCTTCAAGGGGGTGCGATGAAGGTCAATGAGTACCCCGCGATAGTTGAGCCGTTTGCTTTCGCCGATGGATCTGACCCGACTCCAGAGGGCGTCATAGGACTTGAACCCCTTTTCCGATTCCAGGACGTCCGGGATGATGGAAAAGAATATATGGAGATATCCCGCCTGTTCCGTATTGTCGATGAGCAGCCTGACATTTTCATAAGCGGCGCTGCGCACGGATTTGGCCTGGCCTATTACGGTTTCCAATTCATCCATGAGCAAGATCAACCCCTTATATCCTACATGGCGCAGGAAGGTGATCAGGGCGTTGAGGAGGCTCTTGCTGTTGGTTTTGTTGATGACCTCGAATATATGAAATGGCTTGATCTCTTTCTTTGCTACCTTGCCGCCTTCAAACCAGTGAAAGAGGATTTCCCGGGCATTGTCCCGATCTTCTTGTTCTTCCCCTTCCCCGAGAGGTTGAAAACGGTTTTTCAGGAGGGCGATTACTCCGTTGGCGAAGTTTATGTCCATGCCGGGAAGGCCGCGCATTTCATTCGAAAGTTCCGACAGGTTCTCTGCAGAAAGGTCACCGTTTTCCCGGGTCAGAGTCTTTGCCGATTCGTTGATAAAGTCTTCCAGTAGACTTCGTATGCCGAGTCCATCGAATCTCCCTCGAAGCTGTTTGACGATGGTCTGGTAAACCGCCTCGAATTTGTGGATGGGTACCTCTCGCGTCAGGACCACAAAGGATACGGCAAATCCTTTTTGAAGGGAGGTGTGACGGATGACCGACATGAAATGGGTTTTCCCATCCCCGTAATCGCCGCTCAGGAAACGGACTTTTGCGCCCCCTTCGGCAATATATTTGTCCAGATCATCCTCAATGAATGTGAGCCAATTCTCCCTGCCCACGGTGAAGAATGGAACGTAATCCACGGGAACACTTCCCTTTCGGAGTTCCTCGATAATGGCCCTGGCTTGAAAAGACTCTAACTGGTCAAGTTTTTGTGCGGACATCAGTCTTCTTTCTCCTCAAAGGATATGCCGGTAATCCGGCGTTTTTCTCCATCAGTGTCGATGAGCCACAGGGCGCTGATCCTTCCTGGTCGCATTCTCAGAACATGCCCGTTTGATGTGCCTTCAATGCCCGCCTGAAAGTAGCGCCACAGGTCAACTCCAAACTGGTCTACGCTGTATCCACGGAACTTGCCTTTGTCCATGTCCTGGAAAAAAGACTTGCTCTGTTGGGAAAGCACGTAGGCCAGGTAAAGGTGCTGGGCGGGCACCCTGGTTCCCGGATTGAGATTCTCCTTTTTAATGAGATCTGCATAAACCCCATACAGTCCGTCAATGAATTTGCGCGGATCGTAAGGTCGGTCGTAGAGCTGATTTTTGAAACGAAGCAGCTGGGTAATAATGCGCCGGGGATCAATGGATTTGAGCAATTTATTATTGATGGTCGTCGTGCGACTGGAAAAGTTGATTTCACCCGCGATCCCTTTGAGTGAAGTGAAACGGGGAAAATCGACGGTTATTTCCACATCCGCCTCTTGAGCACGGTTAGTGAGGTCTTCAATGAATTCTATCCGATAGCGTTCTACCTGTTCATTGGCATAAGTACGCAGGCGATCGAAGATATCGGAGGTTTCTTCAAGACCGTTTTCCTCTTCAATATTCCCGGCCATTTTGTTCTTAAGCTGTTCGTCAAGCTGCAGAAAGTCATTTCGGCCGGCAATTCGCATGCAGTTCTTCATGAAATCGGCCATCCTCTGTCTTCGATTAATTTCAACCTGAAAGGGCTTGACGATTTCGTTCAGCCCTTCCTGCGCTTCCTGAAGGAACTTTTCATGGTTTGTCATAATTTTTTCCCATTCATGGTTAGTGTTTCGCTCTCAAATAATCTACGGGCTCTCTCGGGTTTTTTGGGAAAGAAAGGGTCTGTTGTTCCAGACTCTTATAACGGGTTAGGAAAACAATCCGCACCACTTGAATTGCAGCATGCGAAACAGGATTTCCAGTGAGCAATATGAATGATATTCTATTTTCTGTCAAGTCCTGAAAGATACCTCCGGAAATTCTCATTATGAACTCAATTCGCCCTTGTTCCCACGCTCTGCGTGGGAATGCATTTCAAGACGCTCCGCGTCGTCTCCCAAATTCGCAGGAAATGGGATTTATCAGAGCAAAATCCATACTCACGGGACGCGGAGCGTCCATTTCTGTGTTCCCACGCAGAGCGTGGGAACAAGGATGCCGAGGCTACAATTCCAAAATTAGAATTGCTAAGACACCTCCGGAAGTTCTAATAATGGCATCTAAAAGCTGAGATGATGAGAGGGGGTTGCTGAAAACGGTCATGCCCTGTACCTCCGGGCATAAAAAAAACCCACCAAAGTGTGTGCTAAGATGCAAATAGTGTAACGCCTGACCCCCAAATTGATAGCAAAATAGTGT
>CAYOWC010000051.1:0-21332 GCA_964407525.1 uncultured Desulfobacteraceae bacterium
AACCCTTGACGTGTAAAGGTCAGAGATACTCTTTTTTTCCAACTTTAAATCAGAAATGTCTTTGGTAAGGGTATCGTAATCCTTGAAACGGAAAGGATCAGTGGAAAAATACGCAAAAATAGGGAGGTGATCTGAATACCCTTCACCGAGATGTTTACCTTTGCCATTTTTTGCCCTTTGCCAGCGGTAAACGGCATTTCTCTTGAACAAATAGTCAGGATCGAATTTGTCAAACGAGTTGTCAATATAGGAGATTCCCTTACAGTCGTAGAGCGCCTTACATACAATAATGTTGTCCAAGCTGTTTTTATTCCCAAAAAAGTTGTGGGACCATCGTCTCTTCTGGTCTATTTCAAGCCATAAATTGTATAAATATTCATTTGCGGTCTGTTCTGTCAAAATCTGTTCATTGACCAGTTTAGAACCTCTGACAGTCCTGAGAATGTGATTGATTCCGGTATTGCCGTCAGTATCGTTTAGTCGAATAGAACCCCGGAAAGTTTCCCACTCATTATGGTCTGAATTAAAATCGCCAATCAGTATGAAGTCTACGTCATCTTCCAACTCATCAATCTTCTTTTTAAGTGTCTTAGCATAGGCCATCCTCATACTTTCTGGGCCGTATTTTGATTTCCAGTGATTGATAAACAGGATCAGACGGCGCCCATCAATATCAAGAGTTGCTTTCAGAATATTTCTGGCAATTTCATTATCAACCTGTATTTCTTCTTTCTCAACAATTGGAAACTTGGACAGAACAGCGCACTTCACAATCGTATCCTTGGAGTCAGCAATTTCAAAATATGGGTAATCCACTTTGAAGTCATTTAGTTTGTTTCGCAAAGAAATAAGGGAGCTTTTAGATTCGACCTCCTGTAAGGTCACAACGTCAGCTTTCAAATCCTTTATTACTTCAGCAATGTTCTCGATCTTAGTTTCGAATATAGGCTTTTTCCATCCATAGCCGGTATTCGGAATATACTCTTTGTATTCAATCCCATCCTTTGTCAGATCAAAAAGGTTTTCTACATTATAGCTTGCGACCTTAAAGGTCTTTGCTTCTATTGACGTAATACAACAAAGCAAAATAAGCAAAATCGATACAATTGTCGTTTTCATTTGCCACTATTCCTCATTATTAAGAAGATGCCTGGACGCGAAGGAGCCTGTCATCATCGCATTTCTTAACCACGAATAACGCGAATATCACGAATAAAAAAGCCTTTTATCTGTGCCATCTGTGTAATCTGTGGTTCATGTCTTTATTGGACAAGTTCATGTCAAGCAGAGACCCTTCCGTACTTACCTTCAAGCACCTTATGGAAAATGCCTGTAGATATCTTTCCTGTGTAATGCTTTTTCCAAAATAACAATATCATTTTCCATTTTAAAGCCAATCCTGTACGAACCAAAACGAACCTTGTAGTATGAGGGATAGCCCTTCATTTGCTCTGCGGTCCCAATCTCGAATATCGAATTCGCCTCGGGGAGGTCCTCAAAGACGAAAGTTTCCATTCTCGATCTTGTCGCTGCAGGAATCTTTGAAAGCTCTTTCAGAAATTTCTTCCGATAGTCTATTTTCATTGCGCTTTTTCCAAACTATCGTAATATGACTTGGCCTCGTTCACGCCGAGGATTTCACCACCTTCATTTTCTTTCATCAATTGGACCAAGCCATAATTTTCCAGAATTTCCTCCAACCTCTCAAAGATCTCAATGGGAACCTGGACAGCCACCCTTCTATTCTTTTCGTCAACAATATACTGCTTACGAATCATTTCCATTTTTCCTCTCCTTGTTTCTAACCACGAATCACACGAATATTACGAATAAAAAAAGCCCTTTATCTGTGCCATCTGTATAATTTGTGGTTCCAGTGTTGAGCCTTTAAGACCTTGGTCCTCTATGGAGCTGTGCACCACGTCCAACCCCTCTTATCTATTCGTGTGATTCGTGGTTCCTGTTTTCCCTTTTTATTATCCGTGCCATCTGTGTAATCTGTGGTTACATTGGCGCACTTTCGCTCATTTACTTCTTCATGCCTGTTATCGGATGCAGCAGCATTATCAACTCTGTCCCCTCAATTTCTTGACAAGCCGATATACCGTTGAACCATTTGTCCTTGGCCAACCCTCACAGGGTGGCATATCTTTCACCTCGGCGCGGTGGATCGCATCGGGTATGCCGGGTTCAATTTTTTGGATTTCCAGGTAAGCTTTGTTGAAGTTTGGCAGGTGTCGCATCAGTTTCCGGGTGCAATCCCTTGAACCGGATACTCCGCTTCCATCCTCAAAATGGAGCAGGAGCCAATATTCAAATTGCGGATTGCTAACCGCCAGGTTAAAGGCAGATGCACGGCACCCAAGGAATACCCCCTTTAATTGCTCATCAGTCCATTGGTCCCGATCAATCACCAGCCAGATCTCATCCTTTTTTCGGAGCCCTTTCTCCTTGACGAATCCTTCGGCTCGTTTCAGGACCTGGGGAGGAGAGGTGTCATGTTTCTTTGCTGGAAGCAGCTTGACATGAATTGTTGCCTGGGGGCTATTGAACATGTCGAAGTAGAACGGCTCTGTTCGCGCTCCTTCTGTTGCAATGAGAAAAAGCTTCCGATAGGAAAGAAAAGACGCTCGTCTTTTGAATGGTCGCCTTCCCTTGGACATCAGCTGTTGCCTCCTGCCATGGATTTATTCTCTGGGTTGAATGAGCCGGAGAGAAGAATGCGGGGAACGCCTCCAAGCCGACCCTGCAGATAGCTTTTTCGTATGTCCTTGTCATAGCGTATATCTTTGTAATCGCTGAATGCCAATAAAGAGGAACTGCCCAGACTGTTGCGCTCCGTCACCCACATCTCATCCCGTCGAAGGAGTTTTTGGTCCATTAGCAGGACATCATGGGTGGTTAATAGCAATTGCGAGCGGGTATCTGGAGTACAGGCATCTAAGTAAGCGGCTAACAATTCCCGGGTAAGCAGTGTGTGAAGGCTGCGGTCAATCTCGTCAATGACAAAAACCTTTCCATTACTTGCGGCGGCAAGCTCTAGAAAGGCCGGAATTAAATCGATGGCGCGCTGTGTTCCGTCCGACTCCTGTTTCATATCAAACCGGATTTCATTCCCGGCTGAATCACTGTGAAAACTAATCAGCTTTCGTGCCTCAAGCTCTCCATTGCGCCGCATGATGGCAAAACGTTCATGAGCGGGCTCTGCCAATAAACGAACCGTGGCTCCTTCCGGAATTTCTTCCCGAAGCTTGGCCTTGAGGCTTTCAGGCAGGGCCAGACTGTCAAATGGGACTTTCTCACCCCCTAATCGGGAAATGCCGGTATCGAGACGATTGAGGGTAAGGTTCATATGGTTGTATAAAGGATTTTCCTCTTGAAAAAAGCGCTCGAAAGGCTCAAAGCGGCTATCCGGAGCGATCATGACGAGGCTGTCCCGAAACCAGTTATAGATGGGCTTGAACCGGTCTACTTTCTGATTGACGGCATTGGTGAGAAACAACTGATTGTCGCGGGTCCCCTGAAAGGCAAATCGAAGAAACTGGTCTTTTTTCAGTTCAGACGAGAATTCTATCTTACCCGCCTTGCGGTGATAAAGTTCCTTTTCAGTCGTCTTCAGAATCTCAGAAAGCCATTCTTCAACCACGTGTTCGCGGGTCACACCGAACCCGAACTCATAACACCGGTCATCAATAAACAACTCAAAGGATAAACGAGTAGGTCCTTTGATATAGGAAGGGTCCAATCGGAAGGGCTCCACTGGAATCATGGCCTCGGGCTGTGTGCCTTTCACAACGAGGTGACGCGCAAAGTTTAGCGCCCTAAAGAAATTGGTCTTGCCCGAAGCATTTCCTCCGTAAATGGCTGCAATCGGCAACACCCGCATTTTGTATTTCTCAATGCGTGGGATGCGCTCCTGGTGCTGTTTTTCACGCCCCGCGACCATGGAAAAGGTTGCCCGATCCCGAAACGACAACCAGTTTTCAACAGAAAAAGATATTAACATGTGTTTTCTCCGCAAGAATTTCTCTTTAAGATAACAATTATAACAAAATAAAACTCTTTCAGCGACTTTTCAAGAGAAATTTTCTCGGAATAATCCTTTTTTGACCACGAATGTTACGAATATCACGAATAAAGAAAGTTTTGTGTGTTCACTCAGAAGACAGTGCAAATAAGCTGGCATTTATTCTCTTAGCCCGGCCAGAGGCCAAGTTATCACTCCCGCCTTCCCTGACATCATCCCCTTTATATTCGTGCAATTCGTATGATTCGTGGTTAATTTTCTTTAACGGATCTTAATCCGCTGACCAGCTTTAAAAGCCTTTTCCAGTCTCTCCCGAAGTTCTTTTAAAAACTTCTCAATATCATCCGAAGTTTCAAGGTATGTGTTGGCAACCAGTTCAACCGGCTTGACGATACAGTGTGGTTTGACGGGCGGGTCTCCGACCCCGGACGTTGAAGTGGCAGTCCGGCGGACAAAGTCCTCGATGGCGGCCAACCCTTCATCAAAAGAACGGACAGCTTCGTATTCAGCCTGGCTAAGGTGAGCAATGCTCTCAATTCGCTCGACCTCTTTTTGAAGCCGCTCCAGCGGACCAAAACAGGCATACCGAAGGGTGTCATCCCCCTTGACTGCCTCGATTTCCTTGTTCATTTCAGAAATATGTCCGTTGATCTTGATCAAGGCGTCAGACCGTCGCTGGGTGATCATTGCTTTGTTCACCTCGTCAACAGTCCGGATGAGCCCTTCGGCCTCGTAAAGCATCCCATAGGGGGCGGGTGCAGCAAGGATTTCGCCCATACGTTTTAACGACGGAGTCACCTCTTCGTTCCCCTCCAGTTCCAAGCGATTCAACTGGAATTTATGAAAGGCTGATCGCAGTTTTTCCCAGGTGGGCCGTTGGTTTCCGTAAAACTGCTCCAGGTTGTGAAATTCATCGGAGAGGTCCAGCA
The DNA here is from genome assembly GCA_964407525.1 of uncultured Desulfobacteraceae bacterium. Lineage (GTDB taxonomy): Bacteria > Desulfobacterota > DSM-4660 > Desulfatiglandales > Desulfatiglandaceae > DUZB01. The sequence continues at coordinate 4,957 of CAYOWC010000051.1, forward strand.
GAGCATTCCTGGAGTCGTTGAATTTGTCGATGAATTTGTAGTTTTCGTCACTGGCTAAAAGCGGTTTAGTCACTCCCAGCGCTTCAACGATCTCTTCCCTGCCGGGATAGTCTCCTGTATCGGCAAGGGGCTTATAACTGTTGAGGGAGGTCTCCCAGGATCGGAGTTTTTCCTTTAAGAATGCACAGAGATCATCCTCGTTATCCGGTCCCATTTCCGCGAAGACATCTTTCCCCAGCTGGCGTGCGTCTTGAAGGGCCTTGGGATCGGAGGTTATTCTTTTGTGGATCGTGATCTTCCGCCATCTTGCGGGGGTCTTGATGTTTTCATAGAGCTTATCCGGTGACAGCGTACCGCCTTCCATCCAGAGACTGATCTCACCCACAGCGAACAGGCGGGCCACCAGAAGGATTACCTCCATGTCTGGCCAGCCGTAAGGTCGAACTGCATATCGTTTCATAATGACGTCATAAAGCACGATGGCATGATGCTTCAGGGAACATAGCTCGATATAGTTGCGGAGATCCTCAATGGCCTGGGGGTTGTTCTCTTCCAGGCTGAGGGCAAGGCTCAGTTGGGAGACATCGTTGCTTCGGAGAACCGCCTGGATTTCCTTGAGTGGGTCGGGATGGAGATGTTTGAGGTAGCCCATTTTGGAAAAGGAATTGGTGATCAGATATTCCAGAGCCTCGTACAGACAGGCTCCGGGCGCGGAGGCCTTGGTCTTGAGTTCCTGTCCGACAGCAAAGGTGACTGCCTCGGTGAGCATGTCGCCCAAGAGATGGATCAAAAGAGCTCTGCGTTCACGGTTGTCTTCGGCATTGTCCCGAAGAATTCGCTTGGCAGAATCCGGGAGTCCACTGTCGCTCTTGGTTTTGAGGTATTTTTCTGTTTGAGCATAGGTGCGAAGTTCCCGACCCAGCCTTTCGTTGTCCTGTAACCGGATAAGGATCTGGCCGCCTTCGTTATTACTTTCAAGAACGCATTTGCCATCATTGTATAGGGTATATTCATCGGCCAGGGGCGAGATGACAGAGACTACCAAAGCCCCTTCCACACGAGCCCCCGCAGGGTGCATGTCGCAGATCCGGTTAAAGGTGAAATCCATCTTGTTCCTGGAATAGCGATGCTTACGCTGCCCCTTGAGGACATCCTCGAAAATGAGTTCCCCCAATAATCTGGCTTCTTCAGGGCCGCTTATATCGACATTCTTGACTTCCCGGTTGACGTCTCGCTCTTCATTGGTGAGGAAGAAATAGTTCTCCCCACTTCGGCTGATCAGGGTCTCATTTTCAAGCCTTTGGAGGCTCTCTTCAATCCGGCGGCGAAGGGCCAGTCGATCCGCATCGATCTCGTTGACACACAGGGTAACGAGGTTGTCCACATTGCCCTTGATTTCCTCCACATACCGTATGAGGAACAGCGCCTGCAGCAGATTGATATCGAAGGGTTCAAGGCTCGGGTTCTCGGCGGCCTGTTCGATGGTGCGCTTCACAGTGGTATCCAGAAAGCTCTCTATGGAAGGATAGAAATCATGGAGGGGAACCAGCACGCCCACTTCCTTCAGGGCCACGGTCTGGGCTGCAGACTGGAACGCATCCAGCATCGATCTTTCGCCCTTGGCCAGATGGAGACCGGTAGCGCCCACGCGGCGGATCACCTCGAAGATCTTCTGGAGAAGGCGAAACTGGTATGGGGCAAAGGGATAGTTATCAGCGAAGTCATCCCCATCCTTATAAGGTTTAAGGGTCATGCCGCAATCCCTGAAAGACAATTGGTGCCGGAGGATATCGCCCTTTTCGGCGAAGATGGCCTTGAGATCCCCTACCACGGTCTCTTCTTTTTCCAGCAGCCTTTTCTGGATGACCTCATCAGCATTGGCGCTGGATAGGGATAGTCGAGTCTGAAAGCGGCCCTGGATCTTGGAAAAATCATTCTTGGTGGCCGTTCTGAGTTCCCCCAGGATCTTATCTATTTCTTCCTGGGATGTCACGACCACCCAGGCCCTCCCCTCACAAAGGGTTCCAAGGTCTTCCGCGACGGTCTGAAGATTGAGCATAAGATGGCCATCCGTACCGATGAATTGGCCGATCTCATCCACTAAAAAAACGAGGCGGTGATCGGGACCTCTGGAATCCACGTATTCCTTGACCCATGTGGAAAAATTTTCGACGGTGAGTGAGAAATTGTCTTCGGCGTTATCAATCCATTTTTCTGCGGTTTCCAGGCTTTGTCCCAGAGTCTGTACAAAGGCTTTTACCACTTGATCTCGGTTGAATTCATAGGCATCACGCTCTTCCGTCCATTCGGTTCCGGTAATATCCCTGTAGGCGTCATGGAACGCTTCCAGCTTTCTTTCGTTGTCTAAGTAGCGCTCCAGATGGGCAATGTGGGGATGGTCGCCGTCATATCCCTGCAATTCGTTGAGGACCTTCAGGAATACGGCTAAGATGGCGTCTCGACCTGCTTTGCTGTCGGCCTTGCTGTCGATGTTGAAAAGGATTACGTCGGTATTGGATGCCACGGCCCGTTTAATATCTCCAAAGAGCATGGCGTCTTCCACTTTACCCTCGAAGAAATCTACAGGCTTTTTCGTATTGCCTTCATAGGAATGCATCCGGTTGCCCAGAAGATAGGACAGCACTTTCAGGAAATGGGACTTCCCGGAGCCGAAAAACCCGGATATCCACACTCCCATCTTGCCGGTAACGGCCGGATCACGGGGGTTGTCTAAAACGTTCAGGTAGGCAGACAGGAATTTCCGGAAATGTTTATCCAGCTCTCTGGTAATAACGAATTCATCCAGTTCCTGCCATACGGAGCGATCGTCCAATTGGTGGGCCTTGACCACGCCGTTGATGGAGCGGAAAATGTCTCTCTTGAACAAATTCTTGATTTGCATAAGCACCTCATATTTTTACCACGAATCACACGAATAGCACGAATAAAAAAGATCTTTATTACTTTAATGGGCTCACATTTTACCAAGCAGCAACTTTGGATCACATTGGTTTTATAGCACTTTATACAGGTTGAGGGTGCAGTGTCCGGGACCTGAAAAGCAAAAAAGACCGATGGAAATTCGTTCTCACAAAGCATCTGTTTCACTCATTCGTGTTATTCGTGCTATTCGTGGTCAAAGTCTGAAGGCTCTGTAATAATTATTGCTTTTGATTTTGCCGAACAACCGAAGGGCCTGTCCATCATAACGGCCAGGGTAGAACATCACGAGCGGCGTCTGTCCCATAACCGTTTGCAGGTTATTGAGCAGGTTGTGGGAACGAACCATGGGCCAGACACTTCCCACGCCGGAAAGGAGTACCAGGTCCTGTTCCTCCGGCTGGACGACCTCTACAAATATCTGCACCAGCTTCTCCGGCTTTAGAGGCCCTTTGAGAGCCTTTTGAAGACCCTTGTCACCCTTATCTTTTTGCATTTGCAAGGATTTCTCCAGCAGATTGCGCTCCCGGAGATGATCCACAACGAGATCGAACAGGTTAACCTGTTTCACCCGCAGTCCGGGTCTGTTCTTGGGGATGTGGGTCATGAGGAACTGGATATGTTCTCGAATGCGCAGTTCCGCTTCCGGCGGATAATCGAAGATATAGAACGGGATCTCGTTTCCAAGTCCTTTGCCACCAAGGAACTCAGCGGAAATGACCTTGGGAAGAATTTCATTGAGGCGCTGCGTTAACGAATCGGTCATGGGGCAACCTGGATACAACGGAGAGTATAATGTTCGTTATGCTTTGCAAGATATTGAAGCACCTGCGGGGCGATGTGGACCCTCTGCAATTTTCTCGATCGGGTGTTTTCGATGTAGCCCGCCTGGGCGAGGATCTGGAAGACGGTTGACCGGAGGCGGTCCCTCGTGGATTCGCTCCATATGGGCATCTCCGGGTCCCGTCCCCGGCAGTCATCCAGGTACTCTTCCCAACATCTATTGGAGAGGGTTGTACTGAACACCCTGTAATGCTCCTTTACAACCAAATCAAGAAAGTCTCCCAGAAGAGGACTGTGCTTGATTGCTGCGGCCAGGACGGCATGTGTGGCTGTTTCACCCGTACCGTCCCTAACGAGCTTCCAGAGATCGGCTTCCATGGTTTCCAGACGTCCACGGATGAGCCGGGCAAAGCGTCTGGCTGTCTCAGTAGTGCGGGCCTGGAGCAGGTTCCTGTCTATGATAGCCGTTTGCCAGCCCTGTTTGTCAGTACCACGGATAAGGAGGTCTGCAATGATCCTGCTCTCTGAGACTTTGAGCGATCCTGCAGTGATGTCGGCTTTGTATCTCAATGGAAAGGTCTTCCCGCCTGAGAAATTGTTGATTGATCATAACGCATCTGTTTGACAGATACGGTCACAACAAGACCATTTTTTTTCTATTCGTGGAGATTTTCGGTAAGGATTCGTTAAGTCTCTCGCAGCATATTCGCAGTTTTCATCCTTGTCAATACTGGTTTATTGTGAGGTCCTATATGACTGGCCGATTTTCAAAGATTTGTATTTATTGGTAGCGGAAACGGGTGTAATCAAAAGTCTTAGGCGGATCTCATATTAGAATTCCAAAATCGTTGAACGAGGTGTTATTTGTCAAGAAGTTGGAACTCTAACGTTTCCACAATTTGCTCTATGAGTTCTGGCTCTTCTACTTTCTGCCCTAATAAATCTCGGACATAAAAGATATCCGCGACCTGATCGCCCTTTGTGGCAATTTTTGCAATGCGGATGTCCAGTTCGAAATCAAAAAGGGCTTTGGTGATCCTGTAAAGGAGACCCACACGGTCGTCTGCAAAAACCTCAACCAAGGTGAAAAAATCTGACGTTCTGTTATCCAAAATCACTTTTGGTGGAAGAGAAGGCTTTTTGCTCACAACAGACAGGATAGATGGGGTCGCTTTCTCTTGAATTCGAACGTCTAATGACAGCTTTCCCTCCGAAATTTCTTGAAAATCACTTTCTATTCTTTCCCAGATTTCTTTTTCCCGAAAAGGATCGGATGGCCCCGTAACCTTGAAGAGATCCACGGCAGTTCCATCCTGCCATGTGTATATGTTGGCTGAAAGGATATTCATGTTATGAAGTGCCAACACACCGGCAATATCTGAAAAAAGTCCAAGCCTGTCCTGGGACACAAAGGTAATTTCGAAACAGCTTTCGATCTCATTTTCTCTGATCACCATAGAAAAGGAACGTTTCCTGTTTTGCATCTCCGTACTTTTGAGATTCTGAACCATTTTAATATGTCGGCTGATCTCCAACGGTTTACAGTTCAAAAGATATCTCGGCGATAGAACCGAAAAAAGTTCATCGAGTTCAGACTCCTCTGCAGAAATACCCATGTGCTTCTGAACGCCCGCCAGAGTCATTTTCACTTTTCGTGCAGCATCCTCCGTGGCTAGTTCCCCCCTCTGGAGGATATTCAAGACCTTGAAAAAGAGTTCCTGAACAAGATTTGCAATCCAGGTGTTCCAGGCTCTGGGCCCGGTGGCCCTGGAATCCGCCCAGGTCAACAAATAGAGCATTTTCAAACGCTCCATATCACCTATGGCTCGGGCGCATTGGACCACCACCTTTTCGTCCCCCAGGTCCCGCCGGGTGGCGGTTTCAATGAGAAGAAGATGGTTTTCAATCAGGAACAGGACCATTTCAGATAAACTTTCATCGTAATGCATCCGTTTCAGAAGACCCCGGGCTTTCTGAGCTCCTCTTCGAGCGTGGTCTTTTTCTGTTTTGCCCAGATCGTGGAACAAACCCGCCAGAAAAAGGGGCTCCGGATCATTTAGCTCTGAAAAGATATCCAGAAACAGGATATCTTTTTCGTTACCCGGGGATTTCAGCTGTCGGACCGTCTCCAGGGAATGCCTTCCCACAGGAAAGATATGGTAGGCGTCAAATTCCACGCGGTCTCTTATTCCTTCAAATTCAGGAATGAAGGCCTCCAGGAATCCCACCTCAAACATTCTATCTAAGGACTCAAAAGCGCCTGGTCCATTCAGAATAGATAGAAAGGTGTTCACATTTTCATGGGATGTTCTAAAGGCATCGTCCACGAGAAAGAGAAACTCACGAATCAACCTTCCCGCTTCCATAGACAGAGGGCATCCGGATCCGCCCGTTTCCTTGAATATGGAAATGAGAAGAGACGGCTGGGAAAGTATGGCAGTAGCCGAATCGAATTGCATTTCGCCCATGTGAACGTGGAGACCGCTCACTTCAGTGGTTTCGGACTCTTTTCCAGGTCCTGCCTTATCGGAAAAATACGTAGTCATAAATGATCGATTCAGCGACTTTATTCCAGCCATTGCGCTGTGCAGTTTTCCCATAAACTGCTCCACAGCCAGGAACGTCCCCTTGTCGTGGAAGCCTAGATTGGCGGCAATCTCCTCCTGGTATTCAAAGCCCATCCGGTCATTTTTCCTGCCGGAGAGTTGGTGCAGGTGATTTCTGACAAGCCAGATGAAATGCAGGTTTTCTCTCAGTTCGGCGTATTCATTGTGGGAAAGCTTTCCCTGGTATTCCAGATCCCTTGGCAACCGCAAGCCAAAAAATGCGCCTGCCGACCAGAGAATCTGATGATAGTCCCTTAATCCTCCTATTCCATCTTTGAGGTTGGGCTCAAGGAGATAGCTTGCGTCTCCAAAGGTTTCTTTGCGGACCTGGTAATTGTCTTCGAGCCACCGGGTAAACCCAACAGCTTTTTTTGTGGTCACCTTTTTCTGGATATTTTCCATAAGGACCATGTATGTGGGGGAATCCCCACACAGGAACCTGGCATCCATCAACGACGTCAGGACTTCGAAATCATCCCGACAAAGGGAGAGACAATCCCGAATATTGCGCACCCCATATCCCAAATCGAAGCCCAAATCCCAGAGCGGATAAAAAAATTCTGCAGCCAGCTCCTTGGCCATAGGTGGGATTTTCGACTTGAAAAGGATAAGAATGTCAATATCCGATTGCAGGTTCAGCTCTTTTCTGCCATAGCCTCCCACGGCAAGAACTGCAAAGTGGTTCTTTTTTTTGAACAGTTTACGCCCCACGATCGTATCCTGAAGACATCTTCTGAAGTAGACATCAATAATCTCCGAATAGTCTTCCTGAAACTTTTTAGAAACTCGTCTTTCATCAAAACCGGTAACCAGCTTCAATTTCGATGCCTCAAGTTCCTCCGAAGCAGGAGTCCTTTCAAGAGTGCTGTCGTGGGAGTATGCCGGCGTCGCCATTAGATGGCCTCCTTCCCCGTCTCTCCGGTACGGATTCGGATTACTTCTTCCACGGGCATGATAAAGATCTTGCCATCACCGATCTGTCCGGTTTTTCCGCTTTCCTGAATAATTTTTACGGCCTCCGGCACCATGTCGGAGACTATGACCACTTCAATTTTGATCTTTGCTACAAAATCCACTTGGTATTCGGCCCCTCGGTAGACCTCCTTGTGACCCCTTTGACGTCCGAACCCCTTCACTTCGCTGACGGTTAGTCCTTTGATCCCCATTTGCGAGAGACCATCTTTCACATCGTCCAGTTTAAACGGTTTAATGATCGCTTCAATTTTTTTCATCATTCTGCTCCTTTAAAAGCTATACCCAGCTTCATTATGGATGGTGGTATCCATGCCCCTGATTTCTTCTTCTTCGGAAATCCTCAGGCCCGTAAACCTATCAACAACCTTCAAGATGATCCATGTCATGACAAAAGCAAAAACCATGGTTGCGACAACAGAGACAAACTGTATCCACAACTGCCATGGATTGCCGAAGAAAAGCCCATTAGCGCCATCTGGATTGATCTCCGTGCAGGCGAACAAGCCTGTGGCCAGAGCACCCCAGGTTCCCCCCACACCATGAATTCCTACCACATCGAGAGCATCATCATATCCCAGGCGGGTCTTCATAATAACCCCCCCGTAACAGAGCGCTCCTGCTATGAACCCGATAGCGATGGACGACATGGGCCCTACAAAGCCGGATGCGGGGGTAATGGCCACAAGTCCGGCTACAGCTCCTGAAGCCACACCAAGAGTCGTAGGTTTTCCCCTGTGAATCCATTCAAAAATAAGCCAGGAAACGGCGCCCGCCGCTGATGCAAAGTGGGTAACCACAAAAGCGTTTGCCGCCAGGCCATTTGACGCCAGGGCGCTGCCGGCATTGAAACCGAACCATCCGAACCAGAGCAGGCCGGCCCCGGTAAGCGTCATGGGGAGATTGTGGGGGATAAAGGCCGTTGTCCCGTACCCTCTTCTCTTTCCAATAAGAATAGCTGCAGCCAGGGCCGAGATGCCTGAGCTGATATGGACGACCGTCCCTCCTGCAAAATCCAGTGCACCGAGACGTCCCATCCACCCTCCGACACCCCAGACCCAGTGGCACAGGGGATTATAAACAAAAGTAGCCCAGAGAAGGGTAAAAAGGATAAACGCGCTGAATTTCATGCGCTCCGCAAAGGCTCCGGTAATTAACGCCGGGGTAATAATGGCAAACATGCACTGGAAGATCATAAAGGCCAAATGCGGGATGGTACTCCCATAGTCAGGACTGGGCGCCATTCCCACACCTTTCAACCCGAACATGCTCAGCCCCCCGATAATTCCACCATGATCGGGCCCGAAAGCCATGGTATATCCCCAAAGGCTCCACTCAAGGCTGATAAGACCTAAGATAACAAAACTCTGCATCAGGACACTCAGGATATTCTTGCTCCGAACCATACCCCCGTAAAAAAGAGCCAGTCCCGGTGTCATAAGCATGACCAGGGCGGCCGAAATAAGTACAAAAACGGTATCTGCAGCATTCATTGTTTTCTCCCTCCTTATTTATTTTTTCAATGAAGGTGTGCAAACCGTGTGCCATAATAAAATATTCTATCAATCACAATTCATTTCAAGTATTTACAGGATTTTAACTGGGTAGGAGACATAATACAAAAACGTAGAATGACTGTTTATATATACAAATTTGTTCTGTCTTCATGAGAAAGCAGGGGGGGGACAGCATCCATAAGAACGATGTATCGAGATGAAGAAGTGCGTGCAGGAAGTGTGTTGAATAGGGTGGGATAAAAAATTCCGAATCCTATTGGAAACGAAGTCGCTGTCGGAAAGATACGGCAACAGGTCGACCATGGCGGAGTTAAGGCCTGCCCGCCATTGCCGTTCACACTCTATTTTGAGATTGGTCGATGTTACTATCCCCCTGTATTTGGGAACAATTCTTCTGATGGTTAGGCGAGGCAGGCGGGCGTCAGCCTTTTATAAAACCTTTACAGGTGAACTCCTCATTATAGCTCAAGAGCGACCTCAATCAGCCTGCGCTCTCTAACCAGTTCCTGAGCCAGTTCCTCTTCGGTCGGCAGATAGAGCATGTATTTGGAGGCGAATATCTGTTTGCGCTCTTTCAAGATCGAATACCGAGCGACGGCTTCGTTTTTTTCTGTGCAAAGCATCAAGCCGATGGTGGGATTATCATCCGGCGCAATATAGAGATCATCGAACAAGCGGACATAGCCGTCCATTTGCCCGACGTCCCGATGGGAAATCTCTCCCATTTTGAGATCAATCAAGAGGTAGCATTTCAGGATACAGTTGTAGAAAACGAGGTCCACATAGAGGTCAGTGCTGTCAAAACGGAGACGTTTCTGCCGGGCAACAAATGCAAAGCCTTTGCCCAATTCAAGCAGAAAGGTCTGCAAATGGGTAATGATTGCCGCTTCCAGTTGGGTTTCGTGCAAGATACCTATTTCAGGAAAACCCAGAAATTCAAAAACATATGGATTCTTGAGCGTTTCGATTGCTGCATATCGAGGATGGTCCACCTTTCTGGTCTGTTCCAACATAGCTTTTGGATGTTGGCTTTTGAGCATTCGCTCGTAATACTGAGAATGAATATGTCTCTCAAGGGTCCGCTTGTCCCACCCGCATTCGATACTCTCCTGCTCGTAAAACTCCTGCGCATCAGGTTTTGAGACGCGCATCAAAGCTCGGTAGTGCGACCAGGAGAGACTGGGGGAAAAGCCCTGTGGCAATTCGCTTCCCTTTTGGATCGTTCTTGTGGCGGCGCCCAATTTCCTACCCACCGGGTACTGATTTTCAGACGATGAGAAACCCTCGTCGAATTCAGTACCCCATGGGTACTGAATTCCAATGCGGTCAGGGTACGCCAGGTAGAATTTTCTAAAATTCTGAAGGTTAGAAATTGAAAAACCCTTTCGGTATCGGTCTGTCAACCGCTTGGACAAATCCTCTAAAACTTGTTTCCCATACTCTGCCCGCTCTGCGCCCTCCTGAATCGTCTCTACAATTTTCTGCCCGATGAGCCAGTAGGCAATAACCATATTACCGTTTATCGAACGGACCACATTGCTCCGCGCCTGCTCCAGAATAGCAACCACTCGATCAAACAGGTCTCGGGCCGGAATTGATTTTATCAACGCATGGCCAGTATTATCTGAGATGGATCCTTTTGACCGTAACTTCATGATGTGTCTGCTCCTTAAATCATGGCACTCATCAGATTTGGTTTTGGGTCAATCCCGGGATTCATATTATCATCCGTGCCTCAGCCTGGTATCCGGGCCAGGACTGACGTATGATGGGGACATTGGCCTTTGTTTCCCGGAATAACCGAAGGAATGGCAATCGCTTTAGTATCAACAACATAGCGGCCTATTAGTCCCCCCTCGCCTCTTGTTTCAAATGCGCCGTTTCTCGTTTATTAAGATTTCTCAATTCATCTTCTTCATTCTTCATCCATATTTTCTTTGGCAAGGGCTGAAAGAATTTCCGCAGCCTTTTCGGGCCAAATTTCGGCTACCGATGCATATATGAAAGTTCCATCCTCATTCCGTATGCCCAACCTTGCACCTTCTTGCAAAAGAAGAGTGAATATTTCGCTGTTTTTATGCATCACAGCAAGTTCCAGAGGAAACAGACAAACTTGGTCTTTTGTTTCCATTCCCTGATTCAAAAGCTTCGGTAGCTTTCCGGCTATCAAACGAACTTCATCACGCTTTCCATTGCAGATGCATTCTTCCAATAAAAATTTCTGATCCTCTTCCGGCAAATTTTCCAGAGCATTCAGTTTGACAGCCTTATTAAACAGATAGTGATTTCCACATTTCATAAATTCGACGATGGGATATGAAGTCCTGCAAATCATACTACCCGGAAGGCAGTTTATATCCTGAGATGTCGATATCATCCCGGCATTCATATCAGCACCTTTGTCAATCAGGTATTCGGCAATATCCAGATGTCCATATCTAATGGCCTCTCCCAGTGCGGACCCGCTCCATTCCCAGTCCCCGTTTGTGTCAATCTCTTCATGGTGATAATTGATATCCACTCCGTTTTCCACCAACCAGAAAACAATATGAGAATGCCCGTTCTGTGCTGCAAAAATAAGCGGAGTCGGCAGTTCTTCACCCTTGTCGTCAATATCGGCCCCCCATGCAACCAATTCTTTTGCCACATCCAGAAATCCGTCCTCACACGCCACGGAAAGCGGGTGGCCACCATCCGGGAATACGCCAGGGTCCCAGTTAAGATTATTCACGGCATAAGCAATGAAATCTGTTTCCCCATTTCGGACAGCTATTTCAAAATCTTCCAGTTTTATTCCAGATTCTTCCATTTCATCATAATCAAGATCCATCTGATTTTTTCCTCTTTAACCACGGCTGGTGGGCAGATAGGGAATCGCCCCTTTTTCTTTGGCGGTTACAACCCGTTCCTCCAGATCCACAATACTCCCGATCATAAAGCGCGAAAGGGGGCCTTCGGGGTCTAAACCTACCTTATCACGGAACCATGCGCCCAGATCCTGGGGCAGCGGATAGGCTTTGCGCTTCATGTAAGTAAGCAGTGCAAAATCACGGGTGATGAAGCTTCTCGGTTTGATTTCAAAAATGCCCCATTCCTTTTCCAACCAGCTTTCGCCTTCTACCCCTTTTTTCGACTTTTCATCCCCCTCCGTGAGAAAGGCATCTCCGGGCAGAGCGGGCTGATTCCGATCCAGAAGGGGGAAACCAGTCAGGACCATGGCATATTCTTCCACGGACAACCCATACAACTCAGCTACCCTGGCATCAATCTCAGCCCGGAGTTCAGCCCGTTTCCATAAATCACGCTCTGCGCTCTCATACGTCCAGGGTTCTTCGGGATGCACGGCATTCCATACTTCCGCAAGTTCCGGGGTGGTACAGTTAAGAGTAACCACCAACTGGCAAATATTTAAAGCTATTTCCGATGAGATGGCATCACGTTTGGGGATAGGAAGAGTTGAAAGAAAATTCCAAGTGAGGTTTGTACTGATCCGTTGCCGCATTAAAAAGTCACAACAATGAGAATTTAAGAAAGATATCAACAACAAAGACTCTTTAGTATTTTCAAGGATTAGGCAAGGGACTTTATGCCCTAATAAACAGTTTGAACTAATCATTGAAGCAAGAATACTTCTTTCATTTGTTGCACCAGTAATATCACAAAAACCTATCCTGTCAGCTGGATTTTTGTGAGCCTCAACTTTGGACGCAAAAACCCTTGGTCTAAGTTTTTTATTTGAAACCGGCAAGTCTCTCCAAATGGCCTTCCGGCCTTCTCCTGAAACATAGGCTTTCTGGGAATGATCAAAAATGTGAACCATCCGGCCCTCATAAAGCGGAGAATAAATTTCACTAGGTAGAATCCGGTTGGGATCATTGCCCTTTCGGTCTTTTTCTGGGCTGTCTTCCGGATAATAAAAAATACTCAGCTCCTTGCCGTTGAAGTACTGCTTTTGCTCCGCATACCCGCGTGTCCGATACCAGTTTTCATCCGCCGAAACCCAGTATTCACCGCCTTCTGGCAAATTCTTCGGTAATACAACAATTTTGGAATCCGGATGTTTCTTCTGAACCCACAGCCCCTCCTCATTTTTTTCCGGCCAAAGGCGGGTAAATCCTCTGGATTCCATCCACTCCCGTGTTTTGAACAACCAGGCGTCATTGCTCATATGCAAATCGGTACGATAGGTTATGTTCCAACCGCTGTCTGCATTGCCAAGGGCGGGGAAGTTTTTATGAAGCCGTTCAATCAACTGCACTTCCATGTCGGAACGGTTGTCAATCAGGGCCAGACTCTCCGGGCTGATGGCGGTAATGAAACCCCGGTTCAAAGACAGTGCCCTATCCTGCATCTTTCCTTCCAGAACCTGGGTATCCCGTAGCATAAAGGCAGCAGGAAATGAGTGCTTTTTTTCAGTTTTCTTGTTGGAAAACACCACGGCTGTAAATTTGAATCTGGAGTCTATGTTAAAAGCCCATTTACGATAGTTTTCAAAGGTGTAAAGGCTTTCCACACTCGCCTCTTCAAACAGAAGGCGGCGCAAACCGGTACAGCCCTGTCCCTGCCAGATGGTGGCCGGAAGCACCAGCCCGATACGCCCCTTTTCAGACACCCCCTGCCAGGATCGCTCCACAAAATATTTAAACAGATCCGGGTCTCCACCTGTTTTTTTGCCTTCAACAATGGCCCTTTGATGTTTATAAATGCCGGCGTTTACAAGAAACCAGTTCAGTTGTTTCATCATGGTTTCATAGGCCTGCCACCCTTCGGCGAGTCCCGGCTGTTCGGCTTCCATGTCCCGGATCAGGGCATCAAGGCTAAGACCCTGACGGTTGGCCACCTCATCGTTGAATGGGCCGTAAAAGTCACGCTTTGCGGGCTTGATCTTGTCCCACGGCGGATTGCCCACAATGGCGTCAAACCCGAAATGTTCCTTTAGTTCTCCCTGCTCTGTGAAGGCCACTTCCGGGAATTCCAGCTGCCAGTGGAAAAACCGCATCGGTTTAGGGCCATATCCTTTTTCCCGGGCCGCAATCACGCGTTTCAGAAAAGGATGCTGAATGGCCTTGTTCAACGCTTCACTTCTTTGGCCATGGTCTGTGATGCCGCAGATTCCTTTGACGCTGGCATAGAGCCCCTTGGCGCTTTCATAGACGGCAATACTTTCATCCTCCGGCTCTGGAATAAACCACTGTGCACACCATAGATCACACAGGATGCGGTGGGCTTTCAATCGGATATTCACCTCGTTAAGATACTGTGCGCGTTTGGCCTTCACATCGCTTGGCGTTCTGCTTGATCTCTGCAAAATGTCATGGACGCTTTCCAGAATGCCGGAAAACAGAGACGTATCAATTGGAAAAGGCAGCAAGAGCTGCTGATCGGATCTTCGCGTAGCTTTATTTTTTCATTTCCGGCCGGAACATCAATGCCGTCTTCGTTCTTCAGAACCGCCCAGACAGATCCCTTCTTTGTTGTTTTTACCGCCAGGGCCGGCCGGGCAATGCGGGTCAGGGACGCTCCCACAAGGCTGTTCCCACATTTCAGGTGATGATCCAGAAAGGAAAGGGAATGCCCGTAGCTTGCCGTATGGAGCCAGAGCGCCACCTTGGCCAATTCCACCGCCATGGGGTTAAAGTCGATCCCGTAAATGCAGTTTTCAACCACTTGGCGCTTCCAGTAGGTGTATTCTTCGGGGCCGTTATCATCTAAAACCGTTTTGTCCAAAGGTTTGCAATTTAAGGTGAGGCGCCATGCCATCACATCCACCATTTTCACCAGAAAATGTCCGCTTCCCATGGACGGATCGAGTACTTTCAGGGCAAGAATTTTCTCGGCATCGTTTCCGCATTGATCCAGCAAAGGCAAAACCGTGGCGCGTACCACATGGTCCACAAGGCTGTCGGGTGTAAAATAAGAGCCGCTGGCCTTGCGCTCTCCTTTTTTGTTCCGCAGGGAAAGAAGAAAAGACTGCCCTATTTTTTCCATAACAAGGCGCTGTTCCAAAAACCCTTCATAAATATCCCCGAAATCCCGTACATCCAGATCGGCATAGGGAACCGGCTCGGATTCATCCAGGTAAATCAACCGTTTCAAGACCGAATACACCACATCATCGGTGAGTTTCAGTTTGTCCAGCTCCGTGTTGTTATCCGGGTCAAACAGGCCGCCGTTGTATGCGGGAACCTTATACTGATCACTTCCGATATTCACGGCATCAAACAGTCTTTTCAGCGCATCGAATCCGGTGCTCATTCGAGGTCTTTCACTTACAGAAAATTTACGGATGCCTTCAAAAACAGCTTTGGTACCCAGAGCTTTCGAATACAGCGTGACGATTCCCTTATCATCTCTTAACTTTAACAGTCCCTGAGCTTCCGCCTTGAGTACAAACAGAAGACGATACAGAAAAATTAAGGAGAGTTCACGGAGATGGTCGAGCTGCGCCTGTTTGGGCTTTTCAGGAAACGTATTTTCCGGATGTTGCCAAAACCCCTGAGCAATTTCCTGAACGGCAACATGGGCGTTTTCCCGGAGGATATCCTTCACCCTGCGTGTATTGGCCTCGCTTTCTGAAAGCAGAAGATCCAGATAACCGCCGCTCACAGCAGGTGGTCCGAAAAAATGCCAAAAGAGATTGAACACCGCCAGGTCTTCATCCTGGATCATCTGATTCTGAATTTTTGATTTTTCTGAAAGGTTTTCCCGCTCAATGATATGCTCAAGAAACAGCACAAGATCAAAGCGAAGATGTTCCTGGGAGGCGCCCGCCCGCATCAGGCGCCAGCATCTGCCATTGGTGAGCACGCCCCATTTTTTCCTGCAACCTTTCAGATAACGGGAAACCTGTTCAATATCCTGTGCTGCACTGCCTTCTTTGGGAATGCCACTCTCCTCGTCCGCGCCAATCCCTTTTGAAAATTTTTTCGCGTCAACAATAAAATCCGCACCGGACAAAATGAGAGCGCACAAACCGCTTTTTTGGTTTTACCAACAAGGTCCAGGGCGATCTTTTTTTTCTGCTCATCTGAAAAAATAACAAGATCAGGTTTTTTGGTTCGGTTTTTTATTTCCTTTAAAAGCCCCGTCGACTCCATGGATTGCTGTTTTTCACATGCGAAGCTCAGAACTTCTTCGTAAAGCGGCAGTAGGAATCTGTTTTCAACGTTGTCTTCACTGGTTTTTGGCTTCATTTCGAGAGAAGACGGCAATCCAACACATGGGATATCTTTATATTTGCTTTCCGGTAAATCTTTCACAAACAGAGACCGAACGGAAAGCCAGAGTATGAGCAGTCTTTTCAAACGATCCCGCGCGTCCGACGGCAGTTCCCGCTTACGGGGAAAGGCCTCGTCGGAAAGAACACGTTCAAAATATGTGGAATTGAAGAGATTCGAGTGGTAAATATAAGATTCTTGCATCAACATGCCTCGAGTTTCTTTTTGTTATGGGTTCCGGCTATATCTGCTCCTTAATCACGACATTCATCAGATCTGGTTTTGGGCCAAAATCCACTTTTGCAATGCCGGGTTGCTTTATGGGTACAGGTATTTCAAAT
>CAYOWC010000052.1:0-21296 GCA_964407525.1 uncultured Desulfobacteraceae bacterium
TTGGGGATCTTACCGCTGTGGTCAATGTGGGCATGGGTCAAAAACAGGGTATCGATGCTTTTCGGCTCAAAACCCCAGGCATCCCGGTTTCGACTCTCCATTTGCTTTCCGCCCTGAAAAAGACCGCAGTCCACGAGGACCTTTTTCCCTATCGAACTTTCAATCAGAAAACAGGAGCCGGTTACGGAACCGGCGCCGCCGAGACAGGTTACTTTTACCATATCATTCTCCTTATTGTTGTGGCGGGCGCTCGGAAAAGAGGCATCCCACGAAAGAGCCTTTCATTTATGAAGAGTAGGATCTTATAACCAATTCATATGCTACTACAATTTATTGGCTAATACCATCGAATTCCCTAAAAGGTTTGATATTTCAGAAGATCCAAAGCGTCCATGTGCGAAAATCCCATGGACATGATCAACCTCATGGGGTAGAATTATAGCCCAGTATTGTCGAAATTAAATTGAAAGAATGGGTACGCGCTGCAGTGTCGATCAATCATGAAATTTCAGGAGATCAGCTATGGAAAAAAAGAAGGTGAATTTTGAGGTGCAACGATTGGGTCAATGCCACATTCCCTCGCCCATGGACACAACGAACTTCGTTGGTGATGAGGATCATGTGCTTTTTCACTCAACCTTGCCGGAGATCCAAGCATTTTTGGGCCAGGGCAATGATCCACCGTGTTTTGAATTGGCAGGACCGCGGGAAAATATTTACTTCGACCCAGCAAAGCTCAAGTGTGGCATAGTCACTTGCGGAGGCCTCTGCCCCGGTCTCAATGACGTGATTCGCGCGATCGTTCTCGGGCTTTACCATCACTATGGCGTGAAGAGGGTCTTTGGGTTTCCTTTTGGCTATGAAGGGCTCACTTACAGGCATGGACATACACCCATAGAGCTAACGCCTGAAATGGTTGAGGACATCCACAGAGAAGGGGGAACGATACTTGGTTCCTCACGAGGACCTCAGGATGTCTCAGAGATGGTGGACACCCTGGAACAAATGAATGTGAGCATCCTGTTTACCATTGGTGGAGACGGCGCCATGAATGGATCGCAGGCCATCTCTGAAGAAATCTGGCGCCGGAGTTTAAAAATCAGCATCATCGGTATTCCCAAAACCATTGATAACGACATCTCTTATGTGGATGTCTCCTTTGGTTTTGAGACGGCCGTGTCCGAGTCGAGAACCTCCATTTACGCAGCTCATACCGAGGCGGTTGGTGCAAGAAACGGTATTGGCCTTGTGAAGCTCATGGGTCGTGAATCGGGATTCATCGCCGCTTATGCCACCCTGGCAGACAACGATGTCAACTTTTGCCTGGTCCCGGAGGTCCCCTTTACCTTGGAAGCCTTTCTGGAAATCTTGAAGGCCAGACTGGAGAAACGGAATCATTCCGTCATCGTTGTGGCCGAGGGGGCCGGACAGAACCTGGTGTCAGAGACAGGGCAGAAAGATGCGTCGGGCAATGTCCGTTTTGATAACATCGGGCTCTTTTTAAAAGAACAGATAAATGCCTTTTTCAAAAAAGTCGGAATGGAGGTGGAATTGAAATATATCGACCCAAGTTACATCTTACGGAGTCTGCCCGCCAATTCGAGGGATTCGGCATTTTGTTTGCTTTTGGGCCACAATGCGGTTCATGCGGGGATGGCGGGCCGGACGAACATGCTCGTGGGGTTCTGGAAAAACGAATTCACCCACGTCCCAATTCCGTTGGCCGTTTCCAGGCGAAAACAAATCAATCCAGAAGGGCGGTTGTGGGGCCATGTCCTTTCCAGCACGGGACAGCCAAGGAAAATGATCTAGGACGTTTGGATGTCTTTGAAAAAAAATGATAAGGTTCTAATCGTCAATTTTCCGTGAGTTAAAATCCGGTTTTGGATTGAACACATTGATCGGCAATGTTTAGATCTGCAACAAGAAAATACAGGAGGATTCAAGAAAATGGAAAGGCATCTGCTTGTAACGGTAAGTGAGAAGCACGACAATCTCTTTGGGGTGCGGTTTTTGGGGAATTTTTTTGCCAACAAGGAGGGGATGAAAGTCACTCTTTTGTATCTGACACCGAAAGCCCCGGGTCGTTTTGAGGCGGATCGGGAAACGGAACTCCAGAACAAGAAATCAGAAGCCACAGGGCGAAAGGCTTTGAATGAGGCAAAGAGGGAACTTTTGAAACTGGGTTTCGAAGAGGAACAGGTCTCCACGAAACTCAGGGCCCGCAGGCTCTCTAAAGTGAATGAAATCATTCAAGAGGGATCTGAAGGAAAATATGATGCTGTCGTGCTGGGTCGACGCGGTCTTTCCCGGTTGGAACAAAGCTTTGATGAAAGCGTCACCAGCGTTTTGTTTGAGCAGGAATGGGGCTTTCCCCTCTGGATCTGCCGAAAACCCGACCCCGAGCGGAAACATGTGCTGGCCTGCGTGGATGGGTCTGATTCTTCTCATCGCATGCTGGATCATGTGGGGTTCATTCTGGGGCAGGCCCAAAATCAGGATGTGACCCTCCTGGCCATTTCCAGAAAAGGGACTATGGGGGAAACAGCGGTGGAGGAGATCCTTTTTAAGAGCAAGGAGATACTGGTTGCAGACGGCATTTCGGAGGAACGGATTCGCTCCAAGGTTATTCCTGAAGCCAATGCGGCAAAAGCCATCATCAAAGAGGCCGGTTCCGGACATTTTGCCGCCGTCGCTGTTGGCCGGACCGGCAAGGTGATGGGTTTCTTAAAAAAGGTCTTTGTGGGTTCGGTGAGTCGAACCCTCTTTCAGGAACTTGAAGGGGCAGTCCTCTGGCTGGTTTGAGGTGTAGGGACCGCAACCGTATTTTGCGGTTCGGATTTCCATGACGCGTTTACCCTTATCCATTAAACGGGCCGGTGTTCAGGGCGTCTTGCTGGCCGGGGCGCCGGCGCCGTTCATGTTAGCGTATCTCAATGTTGGCGGTGGCATGCCGCCTATCTGGCGTCTCGCTGTGGCTTTCACGGCCGCTGTTTCCTGTACCCTCTGCGCTTTCCTTATGCTTCGCAGTTCCCATACAGGCAGGATTCTGGGCGCCGTAGCTGCTCTATGTAGCTTTTTGGCGGCATTGCCTTATCTTGCCGGGGATCCCGTTGCGGCATTGCTGGGTCAGGTCTGCCTCATCGGCGCCGCATTTGCGCTGGTTGATTTCAAGCCTCACGCAGATTATGGAAAAAAGGCCGGAATGGACGGCTGTTTGCACCGCGCACGATGGGCTGCGCTGACTGTCTCGGCCACCGTCTGTTTTTCAATCATCATCTCAGGACGAGTGCCGCCTTTCATCACTCAGGCCACCCTTGCGGCATCCGCTCTAGTCGCCCAACTTCTATTTAGTTATTGGGCATGGCGGCGGAAATCGGGAAGCTTGAAGGCTATCTATACCGCCTTGGGCCTTTTCTTTGGGGGTTTGCTCATCGCATCGCTCTATATGGGACACACGGGTGCCGTGGCCCTTGCTCTCGCTTTGGTGACGGTTATTCTGCTTTTTCGTTCAACGCCCATGCGGGAAAGAAGTGGGTATTGGTGGGAAACGCTTTTTAATCACCCGGCGCGTCTTTTGGTCAGCACGTTCCTCTCCCTCTGTTTTTTGGGCACGTTTTGCCTTATCATTCCCCATGCCACAAGACCGGGGGGTATTGCCTTTGTGGATGCGGCATTTACTTCTGTGAGTGCGGTCTGCGTTACCGGTCTGGTTGTTCTCGATACCCCGGAGGCATTTACATTTCTGGGCCAGGCTTTGATTCTGTTACTGATTCAACTGGGGGGGCTGGGTATCATGAGTATCGCGGCTGTTGCTCTGCATGGTATGGGACGGCGGTTGAGCCTGCGCCAGGAGCGTGTTCTGGTCAGCATGACGGACACCGGTCACAAAGACCTGGCGGATGCCCTCATCAGGATTCTGAAATTCACGTTCTTTGTGGAAGTCATCGGCGCTCTGATTCTGTTCGGGTTGTTTTCTGTCTCGGGAGATGCATCCGGGCAGGCCGCCTGGAGAGGATTGTTCACGGCGGTATCCGCTTTCTGCAACGCCGGTTTTTCCCTGCAGAGCGACAGCATGATCCCTTACCGAAACAATCCCTTTGTTTTGCACACCGTGGCTGCGCTCATCATTTTCGGGGGCATGGCCCCAGCCACCAGCTTTGTTTCCCCCAAATGGTTCATGGGCCGCCGAATCCCCACTGCCCACCGTATTGCGCTCATCACCACGGCGGTCATGCTGGTTTCCGGGATGTTTTTTTTTCTGGCCTTTGAATGGAACGGCGTATTATCCGGGTTGACCATGGCCGATAAAATTCATAATGCCTGGTTTCAATCCGCCACACTCCGCACCGCGGGTTTTAATTCGGTGGATATGGCGGGCGCGATCAGCCCCATGTTCATGGTGATGATCTGTTTCATGTTCATCGGGGGGAGTCCCGGGGGAACCGCCGGTGGAGTCAAGACCACCACCATTGCCGTCCTGGGTATGACCTTCTGGGCCAATGTCAACAATCGTAACGGCGTCCTATTCCGTAATCGAAGGGTCCCTTCTGAAACGATCTATCGCGCCATCACCATCGTTGCATCCGTTGCCGTGGTCTGGTTTGCTGTGGTCCTGATGCTTGAAGTGACGCAACAAATATCAGGCCGGGACATTATTTTCGAGGCCACGTCGGCCATCGCGACAGTAGGCCTTTCCACAGGCGCCACGGCCGGTTTGGATGAAATCGGAAAGGTAATCATCATGGTGGCCATGTTTGCCGGGCGCATTGGACCCATGACCCTCTTTATGCTTTTGAGCCGGAATGTGTCCGCCCGCGAGTCGCGTTGTCCGGATGCGAAAATCAACTTGACATAGAGGAGTGTACGAATATGTCGCAACAGATATTGATCATCGGGTTGGGCCACTTCGGTATGTCGCTGGCCCGTACACTGTCTGAAAAGGGCGCTGAGGTGCTTGCGGTGGATTCCCGCAAAAGCCTGGTTGAGGAAGCCTCTTCCTTTGTAACGGAAGCGGTGGTGGCAAATGCCGCCGACGAGAACGAACTGGTCCGTCTCCGGCCTGAGAAAAGAGACGCCGTGGTCTGCGCCATCGGTGATGATTCCAAGGAATCTTCTATCATCTGCACGGCGTTGCTTCGCCAAATGGGCGCCCCTTTTGTTGTTTCGCGGGCCAATGATAAAATGCACCAGCGCATTTTACAACTGGTGGGCGCCCACCAGATCATCAATCCGGAGCAGGAATTCGGTCGTCGTTTTGCCAACCGTCTCCTTTATCGCCATGTTATCGCTCAGACATCCATCGGAGACGACCTGCACCTCACCGAGATTCTGACCCAGCCGTCAATGGTAGGGAAAAACCTTATAGCGCTTGCGCTTCCGAAACGTTTCGGTGTTATGGTGGCGGCCATCCGTCGCGGTACGCCGGGTCGGCTGATGCAACCTTCCCCCGATGAACCGCTGCAGGCGGAAGATAAACTGGTGATCGTTTCCACTGAAGCGGCGATTTCCCGATTGATGGAGGGCGTATAACCATGAAGGCGGCACAATCCGTTCGCTTGGGGGCATGGTTGTTGATCGGACTCAATCTGATGATGGCGCTGGGATCCATC
The DNA here is from genome assembly GCA_964407525.1 of uncultured Desulfobacteraceae bacterium. Taxonomy (GTDB): domain Bacteria; phylum Desulfobacterota; class DSM-4660; order Desulfatiglandales; family Desulfatiglandaceae; genus DUZB01. The sequence continues at coordinate 5,613 of CAYOWC010000052.1, forward strand.
TGGATTTTCATGCGTATGGCGCCGGCAATCGAGGTGATCATTGAACGGAATGAGCGATCACTGGAGGCATGTGAGGAAATGCTTGCATCTCTGGCTATGATCAGCCACGATGCCCATGCCGACCCGGCCTTGAAGACGGCTTTTTCAGACGCCCTCCAAGGCGCTCAAAACAACATCACCGAAAAAGAAGAACCCGCAGCACTGGAATCCATCAAAGCCGATTATTCAAGGGCTTTTCTCGGAAACGAGACCGCTCGGCGAAAAACCGTCGCTGCCATTGTCCTTCTGGGAAAGATCAATCGAGAGGCCATGATCGCGGAGGACCGTCGCGCCCGGCAATTTGGGAATGCCGGCGCCTGGGGGGTGGTGTTTATGGCGGTCAGCGTTTTCTTCGCGGGGATGCAGTTTAAGCGAACGGTTAGCAGAAATCTCGCGGCGCCCCTGGAAGAAATTCATTTGGTTATCTCCGCTCACCGAAATGGAGATGCTCTTCGCCGCTGTACGGGTTCCCAACTGCCCGCAGACGTGAAACTCGTATACAGCGGCATCAACGAACTCCTGGATCGGCAGCGCCTTTCCGGATGAGGTGACGGGATGTACCGATTGCTCCGTAAATGGCTCAACCTTTACGAGGAGGAAACGGCCCTTTTTTTATGGGTGGCGCTGTTGCTCTTTGTCATCCATGTGGGAAACATTCTCTTTACCAACACTGCCGAGACGGCCTTTCTTAAACGCTACGGGGTGCAATACCTCCCCATCATGTACATGATCAATGCCGTTGTCACTTTTTTCATCATGGGGGTGCTGACGGGAATTATGGCCAGGATGCCGGACAGCCGGCTTTTGTCTTACATGCTGGTGGGGAGCGGAACCGTGGTGGGTGTCCTGCGTTTTGCCATTCCCCTGGGCTGGGACCTCCTTTATCCGGTCCTCTTTTTGTTGAAGAGCCAACTGGAAGTTCTCCTGGCCCTGGTCTTCTGGAATATGGCCAATGACCTTTTCAACACCCGCCAGTCCAAGCGGATCTTTCCCCTTATAAGCGCAGGCGGCGTGATTGGGGCGATCCTGGGGAGTTTTGCTACGAGCCCCCTGGCGAAACTGATTACTCTGGACAACCTTCTCCTGGCCTATTTTGTCCTCTCCCTGGTGGCGGCTGCCGTGGTTCATCGAATGGGGCATCTCTACCCCACCCTGCTGGTGCGCGACCAGGCCGCCGAGAAGAAAGGAAAGGGGAAATTGCGAACGAACATTGTCCAGGAATTCAGGAAGATCCTGCCCCTGATGAAGGAATCCACCCTCATCCAGGTGCTCATCGCCTTATCCCTCATGGCCAATATCGTGATTACCATCATCAATTATCAGTTTAATTTCGCAGTGAATCAGAACTACGCCACGGAAGGGGGCATGATCAGGTTCTTTGCGGTTTTTCGGGGATTTCTCAACAGCATCAGCCTGGTCATCCTCCTTTTTGTGGGCAAGCTCTATGGAAAATGGGGCATCCCCGTGGCCCTCATGATTCATCCCTTTAACTACGTGATTGCTTTCCTGGCCCTCCTGTTCCGTTTTGATATTTACTCGGCCATGTACGCCAGGATATCGACCAATGTGTTTCGGACCGCCATCAACACGCCGGCCATGGCTATCCTGATGGGATTGTTTCATCCCTCTCAGCGCGCCGTTGTACGGCCCTTTCTCAGGGGAACCGTGGTGAGGATCGGTACCCTCGTGGGATCGGGGCTCATTCTGTTTTTGGGGGATCTGTTTCATCCGCGCTATCTTTCCATCATCGCCCTGGTGTGCATGGGGGTGTGGCTGGCCTACGATTTTATCCTCAAGAGGCACTATTCCCGGATCCTTCTGGATCTCATATCCAAAAACATGATAGATCTGAAATCTCTGGCGCCGGGGGAAGCGGTGCGTATTTTCAGGGACAAGAAGATGCAGGCCAAGCTCCTGGAGTCTTTTCTCAACTCCAGAGGAAAGGATTGTCTATGGTATGGGAAACTCCTGAGGGACCAGGATGTTCCCGGTTTTGATGATGCGGTTTTAACGGTTCTGAAAAGGGAAGATGACCGGACGCGGGTTGGTTTGCTGGAGTTTCTTTCGGCTCGGTCAGGGAAAGAGGCCATTCCGATTTTCAGGGATCTGGCGGATTCCGTTGAGCCCCAGCTTTTATTGGCCATGGCAAAGGCCGCCAATCGATTCCCCCCTGAAATCAGCCGGGACTGGAACCTCGAAGGCTTCCAATCCGTTTCATCCCCTGAAATAAGGGGTTATTTCCTGGCCGGGCTCTATGGAAATGCCCCGGAGAAGTACCTGGAAGTTATTTCGTCTTTTCTCCGGTCTAAAAAGCCCCAGGAGAGGTGGGCCGGGGTGATCGCCTCGGGTGAGTCGGGAAACGGGGCATTTGTGGGGGCGCTTCGGGAGATGCTCGCTGCTGAAAAAGAGTTGGACATCCTCTGCGCCCTTTTTCGATCCTTATGGCAGTTGAAAGACCCTCAGCATAACGACGCGGTACTTCCCTACTTGTCCCATCCTTCGGACAGGGTTCGCCTGGCGGCCCTGGCAGCCTTGCATATTCAGGGTGACCCATGCCTCGTAAGGGTCATTGCCCTCATGGGGGATGCCACCCCGGAAATCAGCGCAAAAGCCATGGAAATGATTCAAAACAGCGACTACCAGAATCCACTGGTCCTGGTGGAATCTCTCAGTTTCCCCGGACAGAGGGTGCGCGAGGGTCTTTTTAAGGTTTTGGCAGAGTTAAACGTCAAAGACCTGGACGTTTACCGTTTTGCACGGCTCCAGGTTGAGAAAAGCTACGGATGTCTTGCAATTTCCGATCGCCTTAGGCGGTTGCCTCAAAGCCCCCGACGGGATATCCTCATGGATCATCTGGAGCAGGAGAAAAATAGCACCGTGGAAAACATTCTCCGTGTCCTATCCATTCAAGACGCATCCGGTCAGATGCGCATTCTGTGGAGAGGCTTTTCCTCGGGAGACCCACGCCGGCGCGCCAATAGCATCGAGGCTCTGGGCAATGTGGTGACCCCCGCCCTTGGCCGAATCCTGGTGCCCCTTCTGGAAGAGATGCCGGCCGAAGATCAGCTCAAGATCGGGAACCGGCACTTCACGCTTCCAGATCCGCGTGTGGGCCATGGGGCATTGTTTTTACAGCTTCTGGCCAAAGGGGACTGGATTACCTCCGTGCTCACCCTTTCTCTCATGGCCACGGAGGGTCCCGGCGATCTGACGATCCATTCTTTGGTGCCTTTCACAAGGTCGGAAAATCCCCACATACGGCGGATGGCGGCTACGGTGCAGCGCGTGTGGGCCCCGGGAGTCGAAACAGGGGAGGAAGAGGATCGGGGCATCGATTTCATAGAGAGGATTTTTCAACTGAGAAAGATCGCGGTTTTTGAAGGCCTTGATGTGAGTAAACTGGCCGCCATTGGTTCCATGGTAGGGGAGGTTGTCTATTCGAAGGGAGTGGCGGTCTTCAGGGAAGGGGAACCTGGGGAGGCCTTGTTTTTGATTGTTGAAGGCGAAGTATCTGTCTCCAAGAGCCGGCCGAGTAAAAGAGATCCCGGTATGGAGATCGGCCGCATCGGCATTGGTGAATATTTCGGAGAGATGGCCATCCTGGAAGAGGCCCCTCGATCCGCCACCATTCAAACCACGAGTTCGTCCCGTTTTCTGGTCTTGCAGAAACGAGATTTCATACAGATTGCTGAGGAGCATCCTAAGATCGCCCTCCACATCTGCACGGTTTTGAGCGCACGAATACGAAATCTTCACCAGAAGATCAAAGAGTTGGAAAAAGCGGTCTGACGTGTCAGCGCCCGCTCCGTCACAAATCCGAGGTCTATTTGAATCCAGGCACGAAGAGATAGCTGTTGGGCAAACGGATTGTTCAACGGTGCTGAGTGGTTTCTTGGCAAACACGTTTTCATATGGTAAATCAAAACGTATGTTGAAGCTCAACATCGATCGTATATGACACAAGATATAAGGAGGTTCTGATGATTTCAAAGAGACCCGAACATAGCCCTTTTCCATCAGCCAATGAGGATGCGGAATCCGCAAAATTGTATGTAGAATGTCCCCAAACCCGCCTTCCCAACTACCGGCTGGCTTTTCAGGATAACGATTTTCTGTTGCGGGATGAATTGCGTCCGGTTCGGCTGCAACTGGAATTGATGAAGCCCGAACTGGCCCAGGCGGAAAACGGTATCGCTTCCACCATTGTGATTTTTGGAAGCGCGCGAACCCTGAGCCCCGAAGCGGCCTCTGAAAAACTGACTGAGTCCAGGAAAGCGTTGAAGCAGGATCCTGGAAATCAAAACCTGCAACGTAAACTGACAAGGGCCGAACACGCCCTTCAAAGCAGCCGTTATTATGAGGAAGCTCGTCGCCTTGCCCGTTTGGTTTCCCAGAAATATGAAGGAAAGGGTGAGCCATTGCACCATGTGATTGCTACCGGCGGAGGCGGGGGCATCATGGAGGCTGCAAACAGGGGGGCTCATGAAGTGGGCGGAAAGAGCCTGGGTCTCAACATCGTGCTTCCTTTTGAACAGCGTCCCAATCCTTATATTACACCGGAACTGAGTTTTCAGTTTCATTATTTCGCCATCCGAAAGATGCATTTCCTCATGCGCGCCAAGGCGCTGATCGTGTTTCCCGGGGGCTACGGCACCCTGGATGAATTTTTTGAAACCCTCACCCTGGTTCAGACCCGGAAGATCAAACCCATCCCCATTGTTTTGTTTGGAAAAGGGTTCTGGGAACGGTTGATCGATTTCCCAATGATGGCGGAAGAAGGGGTTATTTCACTTGAGGACGTCTCTCTTTTCCACTACGTGGAAACCGCTGAGGAGGCGTTCGGGATTATTCAGGCCCATAGCCGAAGTAAATAATGATTGGGCATCCTTCATCCATAAGTTCACGCTTTTTAGTGTAACCTACTTTTGAGCTATATGAAGGATGCGCCCGGATGGAATATTTTTTCCCTTTGAGGCTGCGAACAGGAGGTCTTCCATGATGATTCAGAGAATAGTCCCTTTGGGTATCTTTTTTACCCTATTGCTTTTTCCGTCATTTGCCGCATCGGAAACGGCGAAAGACGGCCAAGAAACCCTGGTGGTGGGCACCAAGGTGGTGGCGCCTTTCGTAATGAAGACAAAAACCGGGGAATGGACGGGCATCAGCATCGATTTATGGAAGGAGATCGCATCCGCCCTTGGATTGTCCTATGAATTTAAGGAACTCGATCTTCAGGGGATCCTGGCGGGAGTGGCGGACGGTTCCCTGGATGCCGCCGTTGCTGCGCTGACCGTCACTTCGGAACGGGAGGAACTATTTGATTTCACCCACCCTTTCTATACCTCAGGTCTGGGTATTGCGGTCAGTGGGCAGAAGGGGAGTCCCTGGTGGTCGGTTTTAAGGAAATTCCTGTCCCTGGCCTTTTTCAAGGTGGTGACCACCCTTGCCCTTGTGCTTCTGGGGGTGGGGGCCCTGGTGTGGTGGTTTGAGCGAAAACGAAATCCGGCTCAGTTCGGCCGGGGGACCGCACGGGGCGTCGGGTCCGGGTTCTGGTGGTCCGCAGTGACCATGACCACGGTGGGATACGGCGACAAGGCGCCTGTGACGCCCGCGGGACGGCTGGTGGCGCTCATCTGGATGTTCGTTTCCATTATTGTTATTTCAACTTTTACTGCGGCCATTACCTCCTCCCTCACGGTCAGCAAACTGGGTACGGCGGTTCAGGGACCCCAGGACCTGGTCAACGTTCGAGTGGGGTCCATTCCGAATACCACCAGCGCCGCTTATCTCGTGGAAGCCCGCATATCCTTTCAGCAATTTTCATCGGCGGAAGAAGGTCTTGAGGCCTTGGGCCGAGGCAAGGTCGATGCTTTCGTATACGACGCTCCCGTCCTTCGATATCTGGTCAACAAGGATTATCCCGGCATCTTGACGGTCCTTTCCCAGACCTTTGAAAAACAGAATTACGGCTTCGCACTGCCCCACGGCAGCCCTCTGCGGGAATCCGTGAATCGGGTGCTTCTCAAAAAAGTAAGGGGCAGCGCGTGGCAGGATCTGCTGTACCGGTACCTGGGGAGATAGCAGTCGTGCCCCTTCAGACCGTCTCACCGGCGGCCGGCTCTTCACCGGTCCCCAGCCGGACCTGCACTCGATGCTTGATCAGCCCCTCCTCGAGAGGTATAACACGGTCCTCCAGCCGCCGGCCGTCCATCTCTACCCATGCCACGCCCTGTTCCACGCCCTCAGGATTCTCGATGGTGATCTCGTAGACGGCCTTTTCCCGGCGATAGGTCACGGAAACCCGTTCCCAGCTCGAGGGCAGCACCGGATCAACGGTGAGCCGTTCACCGCGAACAGTGAGGCCGATCACCTCTTCGATCCACACGCGGTACATCCAGCTCGCCGACCCGGTATACCAGGTCCACCCGCCGCGTCCGATATGTCCGTCCAGTCGGTAGACATCTGCGGCTAGGACATAGGGCTCCACCACATAGCGTGCCACATCCTCGGGCGCTCGCGCGTGTTCGATAGGATTGAGGAGACGAAGCAGCGTGCTCGCCCGGTTACCATCGCCCTGTCGGGCTAGGGCCATCGCCAGCCACAGCGCCCCATGGGTGTACTGGCCACCGTTTTCTCGGACCCCCGGAGGATACCCCTTGATGTAACCCGGATACACCGGAGCTTTATCGAAGGGCGGCGTGAAGAGGAGCACCAGCCGTTCGTCTTCACGCACCAGTTGCTCCCAGGCCGCGGCAATTGCCTGCTCCGAGCGAGCCTGGTCGGCCGCTCCGCTGATGACAGCCCACGACTGAGGCAGCGAATCGATACGCGCCTCCTCGCACGTTGCCGAACCGAGGGGTGTCTGATCGTCGAAGTAGGCGCGCCGGTACCACGATCCGTCCCAGGCGTGTTTCTCAACGGCCGCCGCGAGCTCGCTTGCCTGTTCCCGGTAGATCTCGGCATCCTCTGACTTCCCGTAACGTTCAGCGAGATCACCAAACGGCGTGAGAACACTGATGAGGAACCAGGCGAGCCACACGCTCTCACCCTGACCGTTCACACCGACACGGTTCATACCGTCGTTCCAGTCGCCGCTGCCGATGAGAGGCAAACCGTGGGGACCGTGCGTGAGCCCGCGTTTTATGGCCAGGCGGCAATGCTCGTAGAGGGAACCGCGTTCTTTGGTCACCGTCGGGGACAAAAATATCTCGTGCTCGTCGGCTTCCAGCGGCCGTGCGTCCAGAAAGGGGATCTGCGTATTTAAAATCTCCATGTCTCCCGTAAAACGCACATAGTGTTCGACGGCAAAGGGCAACCAAAGGAGATCGTCGGAACAGCGGGAGCGTATGCCGACCCCCGTGGGCGGATGCCACCAGTGCTGAACGTCCCCCTCCCGGAATTGCCTCCCTGCAGCCCGGATGATATGTTCCCGTGCAAGCCGGGGGGCGGCGTGGAGGAGCGCCAGCACATCCTGCAGCTGGTCGCGAAATCCGAAGGCACCGCCCGACTGGTAGAAGCCCGATCGGCCCCAGATGCGACAGCTCAGAGACTGGTAAAGAAGCCACCGGTTCAGGAGCAGATTCACCGACAGCTCGGGGGTTTCCACCTGCACCGTACCGAGAAGCGTGTCCCACCATGCCTGTGTACGGTTCAGGGCTTCCTCAACGGCGCCAAAGGAACGGTACTTGGCAATCACCGCCCGCGCCTCCTCGAGGCTTGGAGCTTCACCAAGCAGGAAGGTCACTTCGGTCTCCTGTCCCGGCGCCAAATCTACCTTGATCTGGAGCGCCGCGCAGGCATCAAGCCCCGCTCCGGTGCGACCCGACAGCCACACTCGCTTCATGGCGGATGGATCGGCCACGCTGCCGTTGCGCCCGAGGAACTCGATCCGATCGGTCGTACCCGTATGGGGCGCCGGCGTGAGGGCAGCAAAAGCGACGTGGTCGCCGTATGCGGGATGAAAGCGGTTGTAAGCCAAAATTGCACGCGATTGGGCATCATACTCGGTTACTATGTGTAGTTGCGTATTTTCGCGGTGATCCCCGAGGGTCCATTCAGCGTAAAACGTCACGGAAAGCCGCTTGAGCCTGTGGCCGTCGTTCCGGAGCCGCAACCGCTTCAGACAGACCGGGTCGCCGCCTGTTTCGTCCGTCGGAACGAAGACCGCTAATTCCTGCTCCACGGCGTGGCTGTTGTGCTCGAAAACCGTGTACCCCGCGCCGTGCCGCACGCGGTATGCGTCGACCTCGCGAATCGGGAGTGGCGTGGGCGACCAAAAGGTGCCGCTCTCCTCATCTCGGATATAAACGGCCTCCGATGGTGGATCGCTTACGGCGTCGTTGGACCAACCGGTGAGCCTGTTCTGCTGGCTGTTGCCGTACCACGTGAAGCCCGAACCCGACTCGCTCACCAGTGTGCCGAAGGCGGCATTGGCGATCACGTTCACCCAGGGCGCCGGACACCAGGTATCGGGGCCCAGATAGATGACGTATTCTCTTCCATCCGGCGTGAATCCGCCTAAACCATTGAAATAGGAGAGTTCCATGAATGGGAGGGGCGCCGAAGGTTCCTCCTCCATGTACTGCGTCTCGAGGAGCGCGGGCAGACCGAACTCGTCCGTCGGTATGGCGAGTTGCTGTGCCAGTGATCCCCTCGCCGCCACGAGCGTCACGTGGGCAGCGGTCAGAAGGAGCGTCACGTCCTCCTCGGGGATCTGATCCATGGTGAGCAGATAGACCCCGCCCGAAATGTCGACACCCGTGTGCACGGAGTGGCCCTTGATCAAGTGATTGAGTTGCTCGTTGAGGGGCTGGTCGTAGCTGCTGGACTCCTCGTTGAGAATGACCAGATCAACCTTCAGCCCATGTAGGTGCCAATAGGTATGGGCCTGGAGCACCTGTCTGATCAGTCTGATGTCGCGCGCCTCGCCAATGGTGACAACACAAATAGGATTGTCCCCAGAGATCCCGTAGGGCCATAGACGGGATTGGCCCAACCGATTCTGCTTCAATTGTTCGCTGGACGGGCGCAGCTGTCGCGATGGATAGATTAATAAGTCCACAAGCTGCCGGAAGCGGCGGACCTCGTCCGCCTGAACGCGGAGATGCCGGAGCTCAAGTTGGGCGTGGCTCCAGGCAAGATCGATCTGACGCTCCACAGTATGGGCATCGGTGTACTTCTCCACCAGGGCGAGAACCTCGTCGCGCGTGCGCGCGGCGCCGAGGATCAGGGAGAATTCGATCCGTTGGCCAGGTTTCAGTGTCAGGGTTCGGCGAAGACTGAAGATCGGATCCAGCACGTGCCCGGCGCTGTTTGAAAGGTCCCCGTGCAGCGCCGCGGGATTTTCCGTCGTACCTCCCCGTCCCAGGAAGCGCCGCCGGTCCGTCTCGAACTGAATTTCTTCGCCGTTCGGCGCCGGTTCGGTCAAGAGGTGGCACACCCATACGGGCGGCTCTTCCGGCTCACGAAGACGCCGGCTCGCCACAAGCGCCCCGCGCTCGCGGATTGCCTCTGTTTCGATGAAGAGCTTGTTGAAAGCCGGGTGCTGCCGATCGGCGGTATGGGGCGCGAGGGCCAATTCCACGTAACTGGTGATTTCCAGGTTTCGCACGCGGTCGGACCGGTTGATCAGGGAGATACGCCGGATTTCCACATCGTCTTCAGGAGCCACGACGATGACTGTTTCCGTTTCGATACCATCGTCGGAGCGCCGGATATCTGTCCGATCCGCGGAAAAGCTGACTGAGTAGTTCTCCATGGAGCCACGGACTGGCTGATAGGCATTGCTCCAGGCGCGATCCGTGTCCCTGTCTCGGAGGTAGCAGAAGGCGCCCCATGCGTCAAGGGTGCCGTCGGCCCGCCAACGCGTTAACTCGAACCCTTCCCATCGGCTGTAACCGCCTCCCGCACCGGTTACCATGAGGCTATAGCGCCCGTTCGAGAGGAGCTGTGCCCACGGGTTCGGGGTATGGGGGGTGTGGAAGGTGCTGGTGGACGGAGCGATCTCGTCGTGGGTTATGCGGGAGGGGCTGCGTTCCCTCAGGGGCTCATGATAGAGCGGCGGTGAAACGGGAATACGCTCATAGAGCAGCGGCTCTGTGGCTCTGACCCGCGCGTCTGCGTGAAACCGCCGCTTCATGGCGCCCTCGTGCAAGAAGTTGTCCAGCGCCAGGAATCCCATCGCCTGGTGGTGAACCATGTAGGCGTGGACGATCACCCCGCGCTCACCCTCCCGTTGGCGCTGCCGGCTGAAATCAACGGCCTCAAAGAAACCATACTCGCCGTATAGTCCAAGCCTCTCCAACGCTTCGAGATTGTCAACAGCCCCCTCGGGATCCATGGAAAGGGCCAGCATCGTGGCATAGGGGGCCACGACCAACTCATCCTCCAGCCCTCGTTTGAGCCCCAGTCCCGGCACGCCGAAGGCCTGATACTGGTAGGTCTTGTTGGCATCCAGATCGCTGTAAGCAGATTCGGAAATTCCCCAGGGCACACCCAATCGGCGGCCATATTCCTGCTGCGCCCTGACCGCTTCGCGGCAGGCGTTGTGGAGGAGCGAATTATCGAAATTTTGCTGGAAGATGAGGGGCATGAGGTACTCGAACATGCTGCCACTCCAGCTGAGCAGAACGCGCCGGCGCCTCGCCGACCCGTAGGGCCGGGACATGGCGAGCCAGTGTTTCGTGGGAACATCCCCCCGCGCGATCGCCAGGTAGCTGGCAAGGCGGGCCTCACTGGCAAGCAAATCGTAGTAAGAGCCGTCCATACGCTGGTTACTGACGTTGTACCCGACAGCGAAGAGTCGACGGTCTGCGTCATACAGGAACTTCATGCTCATGCCATCGGCCAGGGCGCGGCACTCACCAAGCACCTCTTCCTGCCGCTCGATCATCTCACCGGCAAACCACTGTGCCTTCTCCATGATTTCAACCAGTCCCCGGGCGTTTTCTCCGAGCATGTCGGGGAGTTCACCGGCCTTCTCGACGGCCCGGCTCAGATCCCTCAGGCCCGGCGCCTCGCCCGTCGCCAGAGCACGTAGCGACGGAATTCGGGCGAGCGCACGATCACGCGCCGCCGTCGCTTCCGGTCCGAGCTCCGCCAAGAGACCATCCACCCCGTCGGCGAGCAAATCGACCCAGGAGAAATAGCGATCGATGATCGTGACCCAGGCGGCCACCTCCAGCTCGAGTTGCTCGGCCCAGTAAAGCACCTCCCCCGTAGCGGGTTTCCCTTCACGCAGTGCATCGGCAAGGAGAGATGCAGGGGCAACGGACAGGCGAATGCAGCGAATCATCTCCGTCAGATCCTCCGGCGGATCGGTAAGATGCTCTTGGAGGATCGTGAGGACATGGCTGTGCTCGCTCAAACGGTCCGCCTCCCTGAGCGCTGTGCGCAGCACTCCGAAGGTATCGCGGATGCCGTGCAAGGCCTGTGGCCCCAATAGCGGTTTATCGACCACCTCGCGCATCCCTTCGTTAAGGGTCCAGAGACACCCCAGCAGGTTGCCGCTGTCGACGGTCGAAACGTAACGCGGCTCCAGGGGTTCGAGGGTGCGGATGTCATACCAGTTCAGGAGGTGGCCGTTGTAGCGCTGCAGAGCCTTAACGGTCTTCAGGCTCTGGAGCATGCGGCCGATCATCTCGTCCACCGTCAGATAGCCGAAGTCGTGTGCTCCTAGCGCACTGAGCAGCCACAAACCGATGTTCGTCGGACTCGTACGCATGGCGAGCACACGGCCGTGTGAAACCTGGAAATTGTCGGGAGGTAGCCAGGAGGTGTCGGGACCCACGAAATCGGCGAAGTAACGCCAGGTCTGCCGGGCCGTCCGCCTGAGCCGCTTTTCACGGGGCGCAGAGATGACGGCCCCTGGTGAAAACGAGGTAGCTCGTGCTTTCAAGATAACGCTAACCAGTGGTGAAAGCACCCACAAGATGAGAAAAGGTGCAGCGACGAGCAGGCTTCCCGGCCGCACGAACCAGAGCACAACGGTCAGACAGACGGAAAGGACGCTTATTGAAAGCATCTGAAGGAAGAAGCTCCGGGCTTGGGCGTGCACGAGGTCGGGCGCTGCCTGTGCCGTTGTCCACTGAAGCAGGTGTTTACCGCTCACCCAACGGCGGAACCAGACGCGAAAGATTGCATCCAACGCCGATCCTGCCTGGTGGATGAAGAACGCCGTTTCCACGAGGCTGCGGCGGAAACCGTGCTCGCGTTCGCGCCATGAACTCGTGTCTGTTCCGGGACTTCTCGTCACCAGCGTGACGAGCTGCGCAATCGGCGGAAAGAGGAGAAGAAATCCCGCGGCTACGCTTGCCGCCGCGCCCAGAAAGGGTGAGCATAGCCAGGCAAAGACAAGGAATGCTACCAGAGCAGCGGGGACCAGGCTGCGTCTGAGGTTGTCGAAGATCTTCCACCGGCTCAACAGGCTCAGTGGATTATGGACGCGCCGCTGATTCGGCCCCGGCACCCGGGGGAGGCACCAGTCAGCGATCTGCCAGTCTCCCCGAATCCACCGGTGTTGCCGATGGGCGTAGGAGAGGTAATCAGGGGGAAATTCATCGTAGAGCTCGATATCACTCGCGAAGGCGACGCGCAGGTGGGCGCCCTCGATGAGATCATGACTGAGGATTCGCTGTTCAGGAAACCGGCCGTTGAGAACGCGGTGAAAAGCCCGTGGATCGTAGATGCCCTTCCCTATGTAGGAACACTCGCCCGACAGGTCCTGATACACATCCGACACGGCCTTCGTGTAGGGATCTATACCCACGGGATCGGTAAAGAGCCTGCTGAAGGGCGTTGCCGTCGCGCTGGGGAGGTTCGTGGTCACCCGGGGCTGAATGATGTTGTAGGCGCCTTCGCCGGTCAGGTTCAGGGGATGGGCCATCGTTTCGATCAGACGCCGAGCGCTGTCGCGGGGCAGTTGCGTGTCGCTGTCGAGGGTCATGACGAAGCGGACATCCGCCAAGCGGTCGCGATCACCCACGTAAACGATATTCTCGCCACCCGGCGCGGCATCTCCATTGAGAAGCCTGTTCAATACCTCAAGCTTGCCGCGCTTGCGCTCCCACCCGATATAGCTCTCTTCCGAGTCGGTCCACACACGCTTTCGATGAAAGAGGTAGAAACGGCCCGCCCCGTGGCGGTTGTTTAATTCCTCGATACCCGTGACGACCGCCTGGAGGAGCTCTTCATCGCCCTCTCCATGGACCTCCCGCGAATCCATGAAATCACTGAAGAGGCTAAAGAGAAGATTGGCGTCCGGGTTGGCCAGGTAGCGTATCTCCAGCTTTTCGACCTGGTCACGCACGCGCTGCTCGCTGACGAGCATCATGGGCACAACGACGAGGGTACGGTACTGATCGGGAACGCCTTCCTTCTCGAAGGACATCTTGGGGAGTACCCGCGGGGGCAGGAATCGCGTCGCCACATAATTAACCACGAGAACGGCGATCTGACTGGCGGGAAGGAGCGATAGAAGAGCATAGGGAAGGAGGATCGTCAACTTATGGTCCTCCTGCACACCCAGGAGCATTAGGAATAGCACGGTTCCAGCGGTTAGTATCCCCACTGCGCTCAGGTACAGGGCGGTGTGGTGAGCATAGACCCAGTTCAGCAAGCGCTGCCGTGAGATCTCCCGGCACTTGAGTCGTTCAACGAGTGCCGGGCGTCCGGTCCCGATCAGATAATGTCCCATATGAGGGCGCCGTTCATCGCCCTGCGTGTCCCGCGCCCCTGCGATGGCTAACTCGACCGCTGCCCGCGCTACCACGCCCTCCTCCGCACCCGAGGCGCGGGCAAGTTCTTCGACGGCCTTGCGGTAGCGGTCTCGCGTTTCGAAATCCATGCGATGGTAGATGCCCTCGGGGTCTTCGCACAGGGTGTGATCCACAAGGCTCTGCTCTTGGAAGATCTCGCGCCAATCGAGCAGCTTGAGCTGCCTGAGGCTCGTTACGACGTTTCCGATGGAGGCATTGGCCGCGGCCTGAGCCGCCTGCTCGCCCAGGACCACTTCACCGAGCGTGGTGCCGAGCTTCCGCTCCAGCCAGCTCCGCACCGGTACGAGGGCCGTATCCTCATCGTAGAGTTGGCTTGTCAGCTGAAAGGTGAAGTGAGCGCTGGGTTCCAGTTGCTCCTGGGCCAGATCGGCCAGAAAGGGGAAAAGTCGGTTATGGTCGCGCCGAGCCACGGTCAGAAGCCGATCGGCCCAGAACTCGGCCTGATCCCGCTCGCGCATCCGCCGATCCAGTTGTTCCGCCAGGTGGCGGAGCCGGTCGATCAAGGCGATCCGGAGCATGAGGGGTAGCGCCCAGAGCTCGCTGATTTTCAAGGGCGCCACGGACTGGTACGCCTCGAGGAAGTCCCCGATGATGTGCCGGTCGAGGTGACCGTCGCTATGGGCTATCAGCTCCACGGCAAGTCGGTAGATGCGTGGCTCCCCGGGGTGCGGTCCCGTCGCGACCAGAACCGGGAGTTCGTGGTAGAATTTCCGCGGCAGATTCAGCCGAACGTCTTCGATTTGGGCAATGACCATGTGGGTGTTGTCGAGGATCCACTCCGCCGACGAAGCCATGCGCTGCTCCAGGTGGACCGCCTCGGTCAGCTCCCGGTGGATCTCATCGATCACGCGCTCACAGCGGTCCAGCTGACGCAGGATAGGTTCACCGCGACTGACGTAAGCCTCCACCTGATGTCCAGCCGTCAGGCGGCGGGCATGCTCGGCCAGCTGTTGGACCGTGAGCGGTTCACCTTCCTCAGGCGCCGCACCGCCGTCCACGGCCCGCTTCGGTTGGAACGCGAATATTGATGTGTGGGTCTCTCCCGACGTTCGTAGGAGAGACACCGCCCGTCTCATCGTGGGTGAGTCGGCCTGAACGATAAGCATTGTCTCTTCTCCCACAAGCCTTTGGGCGTATTTCTCAACGAGCCCTGACTCCACCCTGGGATTGAGGGAAAAGACCACCAGCCACCCGCCGCAGGCGCCCGTAGCAGAAGTGAGCAGGAGAGTTATGTGTTCCACGACTCCGGTTAAGAATCCGCTCAGCCCAAGAATAAGGTATCCCACGGCAATGCCGAGGACCAAGCCGCACGCTAAACCCCACAGTGCAACGTAGCGGGGCGTAACGTCGTCCTTACGGACTGTGCCATCCGCTGATCGGTGAACCAAAACAGCGCGCCGAATACGGTTGCGGCGCAAGCGCTGTGCGGTTTCTATGGCATCCCTTTCGTTCGCGTGAAAACTCAGGAGGATGCCCAAATGACGGTTTCTGTTCGATATCATGACGGTCGTTCACTCAGAAGTCAGTTTCACAGGTGTTTCTCCGGGAGTAGCTTCCCCTGGTCTGAGGACTGAGGGGAGGAGCCCCGGCCCCGTTATCCCGAGATTTTCAAGGTAGTCCAGCTTCTCCGTAAGACCCTTAAAATCCCCGATCCCGTGACCGTTGCTGTCCCTTCATCAGACCCAGCGGATTATCCCCCCTTTTCAAATTCCGATTTCTCCGCTCCACACTCCGGGCAGACCCAATCATCGGGCAGGTCCTCAAACTTTGTGCCCGCGGCTATGCCGTTATCGGGGTCACCATTGGCGGGATCATACACGTAACCGCAAACCGTACAAACATATTTGTCCATCACATTTTCCTCCTTTTC
>CAYOWC010000053.1:0-21291 GCA_964407525.1 uncultured Desulfobacteraceae bacterium
AATTTTTTTAGAAAGGAGAACGAATTATGGGTATCAAAAAAAATACAATCAACTATTTGTTTGAAAAAAGGGAAACCGGGAAAAAAATATCGATGATAACTGCCTACGATTATCCCACAGCCAGGCTGGTAGACCAGGCTGAAATGGATACCGTTCTGGTAGGTGATTCCCTGGCAATGGTTGTGTTGGGGTATGACTCAACGGTCCCGGTTACCATGGATGAAATGATACACCATTGCAAGGCGGTTCGCAGGGGAACGGAAAAGAGTTTTATCATTGGGGATATGCCGTTTCTATCCTATCAGGTGAGTGTTGAGAAAGCCGTGGAAAATGCGGGCAGATTTATCAAAGAAGCAGGCTGTGAAGCGGTGAAATTGGAAGGTGGAACGGAAATGGTTCCGGTGGTAGAGGCAATTGTGAACGCAGGCATTCCCGTTTGTGGCCATATCGGTCTGACACCTCAGAGTGCTACCAAACTGAGCGGATTTAAAGTTCAGGGAAAAGATGCGGAAAGCGCGAGAGAGCTTGTCAGAGCCGCCAGGGCACTGGAGAAAGCCGGCGCTTTTATGATCGTCCTTGAATGTATCCCCGACCTTGTTGCCGAGAGAATTACACGAGAAGTCGATATGATAACAATCGGAATCGGTGCAGGCAAATTTTGTGACGGACAGGTGCTGGTTTACCATGACTTGGTGGGTCTATTTGAACGTTTCACGCCGAAGATGGTGAAGCAATATGTTAATCTGGCGCCCCAGATCAGGGAGGCCCTTGTTCAATATAAGAATGAGGTGGAGAACGGCGAATTTCCGGGTCCTGAACATACTTTTGCCATGAACGTGGAAGAAGCTGAAAAGATCTAAGAATAAGGGGAAAGTCCATGGAATTTGCTGTTGTGGGACCAGGGGCCATGGGGTGCCTTTTTGCCGCAGGTCTCAAGAAAGCTGGTTACGGCGTTACGGTGGTAGATTACAAACCGGACAGGGCTGCCGCTATCAGTACGAACGGGATATGTATCGAGGATAATTCCGGGGAATACCGTGTGGATGTTCCTGCAGTAACCGGTGGGGAGGGCGTTCAGGCGGATGCGGTAATTGTATGTGTCAAATCTAACAAAACGCGCGAGAGTATTCGTGAGATTTCCTCTTGGCTTGATCCTCAAACGCCCGTATTGACTCTTCAGAACGGATTGGGAAATCTGGATATCATTGAAGAGGTATTCGGTCGGGAGCGGGCCCTGGGAGGTGTCACTTCGGAGGGGGCTGTACTTTTGGGCACCGGCCATGCGAAGCACGCCGGAAAAGGGCAGACGACAATTGGCCCTTCTGGAAAATCAGCCCGGATGATCGTAGCCGCTTTTAAGGACGCAGGTTTTGAAGCGTACGAGGCGGATGTGGTGGAGAATCTCGTTTGGGGGAAACTGATCGTAAATGTCGGTATCAATGCCTTGACGGCCATTACAGGACTCAAAAACGGGGTTCTACCAGGCCTGGCGGGGACAAAGTCTGTCATGGAAGAAGCGGTGAACGAGGCTGTACGGGTAGCGAAAAAAAAAGGGATTCATCTGCCTTATGAGGACCCCCTTGGTCGCGTATTGGAAGTCTGCCGGGGAACATCTGATAACGTGGCTTCTATGCTTCAAGATATATTGAATAAAAGAATGACTGAAGTGGCGTTTATAAACGGCGCCATTGTGCGTGAAGGAAAAAAACTCAATATACCTACTCCTGTAAACCGTACCCTGACGTGCATTGTGGAGGCAATGCAGGAAACATACGATATAAGGATTCACGAGTAAATTTTTGCGGCTCATCGGATTAACGTGATATTTTCATCAATTCGCGAATAGACCATGCTCAGATTCCAGGTGTCAGGTGTCAGGAAAAAACCTGGCCGCATTCATCCTATTCAACTTAATAACCAATAGTTATGGTTATTAGAACCAGAAAATTAGGAATAGCAGATACTGAAACCTGACACCCGAAACCTGACACCTCAGTCCCCGAAAAAGGGATTCTTCACGCTAATCAGCGTAGAGCCATTTTTGCTTCAGCGATTGTCATTATGGGCTTTTTGGTTTTACAGCATGGAAAAAATCCATAATGGCAATTGCTGTTTGTGGTTTTGGGCCTTGAATATTGCTGTCATTTCATATAAAAAGGAGAAACCGGCAAGCAGAACCTAATTGAAGATGTGGCTATCCACATTATTTTCTCGAAAATTTCCCCGGATGGTCAGCCTGACGTTGGCATACTGGATGAAGGTTTTCCACTGACGCAGTCTGCCTATATCAAGGCGAATCTATGAGCAAAATACTGGCAGTAGACAACGATCCGTTTATTCTTGAGTTTCTCAAAGATCTCCTTTCCCATGAAGGTCATGAGGTATTGACTGCGGAAGATGGTCTTTCGGCTGTGGATGTGTTGGACCATGAGATTCCTGATATTATCTTTGTGGATCTCATTATGCCCAACATAGATGGAAAGCGGCTCTGTAAGATCATCAGAAGCATGCACAAACTGAAAGACGCTTATCTGATTGTCCTTTCAGCGACTCTCGAAGAAGAAGGCATCGATTTCAAGGCTTTAGGGGTCAATCAGTGCCTTGCAAAAGGCCCTCTCGTTGACATGGCCCGGGATGTCCTTTCTGCGGTCAATGAAAGGCAAGTGGATCACCAGATCTCATTTCCGTCAAGAGAGAAGGTGAGGCCTGAGCCGGCTTCCCTCAGGTCAATAACCGGGGAGTTGTTTTCTATCAAGAAGCACTTCGAGATTATATTTGAAAGGATGTCTGAAGGCATTCTTGAAATTTCAAGAGAAGGAAGAATTGTTTATGCGAACCCTGCCGCCCTTGGTATCCTTGACCTCCCCGAGGAAAAACTCCTCGCTTCACACCTTGTAGAGATATTTCCCGAAGAATATCGGCAGACGGTTACTGAAATCATTTCAGAATTAGATGGGGTACCTGTAGATATTACGGAAAATGCCCCTGTGAATATAAACCAATACCTGGTGACGGTGAAGGTTTTGCCTCTCAACGATGACGGATCTTCAGCCGTGCTTATTTTGAACGATGTGACCAAGCAGAAAGAGGCTGAAGAGGCCCTGAAACGGCGGAACCGTGAACTCGAACTGCTTAATCTGTCCAGTCGCGCATTTAATTCCAGCCTTGATCTGGACCGTGTGCTCTGCACCGTATTGGAAGAGCTGCTAAGGTTGATGGATGTTATTGGGAGTACAATCTGGCTCTTGGAGCCAGAAAGTGGACAACTCGTATGTCGACAGGCAGCCGGGGTTTGCTCTGATGCGCTGAATGGATGGCGTCTGAACCCGGAGCAAGGACTGGCGGGGTGGGTCGCTCACCACTGCGAACCCCTGAATATACTTGATGCAAGAACAGATGAGCGCCACTATAAAGGAGTAGATAGTTCGACAGGGTTGGAGATGCGTTCTATTCTCGGGGTGCCGCTTATTTTAAAGGGAAATTTGGTCGGTGTAATACAGGTGGTTGATGTGGCCCCCGGAAGGTTCGATATGGTTCACCAGACCCTTTTGGAGTGGTTGGCTGCGTCTGCGGCTATCGCCATTGAAAATGCCAGGCTGTACGAACGTGCGCAGGAAGAAATAGGCGAACGGGAGAAGGCGAAAGCAGATCTGGATGCCAGCCTTGAAATGTTGAAGAGGACGTTGAGCGGGACTATTCAGGCAATCGGGTTGATTGTAGAGAGAAAGGATCCTTATACTTCAGGTCATCAGAAGAAAGTTGCAGAACTGGCTCAGGCGATTGCTGTTAAAATGGGATTGTCGGAAGATCAGATTGAATGTATACGCGTATCAAGCCTGATTCACGACATCGGAAAGATGGCCATTCCCGCAGCCATACTGAGCAAACCGGGGATTTTGGACAAAGAGGAGTTTGCACTGATTAAAAAACATCCCCGGGTTGGTTACGATATCTTGAAAGCGATTGAATTTCCATGGCCTGTAGCACAGATTGTTCACCAGCACCATGAGCATGTGGATGGCTCCGGATACCCTCAGGGCCTGTCCGGGGATGATATTCTTCTTGAAGCAAAAATAGTGTGTGTGTCGGATGTGGTTGAAGCAATGGCTAGCCACAGGCCCTACCGGGCTGCCCTTGGTATCCCAAAGGCATTGGAAGAGATCAGCGGAGAAAAGCGCCAACGCTATGATGCCGAGGTGGTGAGGGTCTGTTGCGAAATTTTTGAAAAAGGAGGATTTACTTTTTCCTAGCCTTCCTTTTCACTGCATCTCTATATAAAGCCTGCTTCTCTGCAATGTTGCCTTCCCGAGAGTCCTGGAAAAGAATCCTATTTGAAGGGGTATGAATTATGAGTCGTTTGCCATTGGTTGGTATAACCATGGGTGATCCTTCCGGAATTGGACCGGAGATTATTGTCAGGGCAATGAGCGGACAGAAGATGAAGTATTTCTGCTGTCCAGTGGTTCTAGGTGACCGAAATGCCCTTTCTTCGGCAATTTTGAAGTCACCGTTTGAAGATTGCAGAAAAATGGAAATCCGTGTGATTTCGAGCCCTGGTGAGGTCGAAGCAAGGACTGGAATCATTAATCTTATCCCCATTTCAGATTTGAAGGACGGAACTTTCGAACCGGGCAGACCCAGCCTTGAGGGAGGGGAGGCCATGGTTCAATATATTCTCAAGGCTGTTGACATGGCTAAGAAGGGTGAGATAGATGCCATGGTGACCTGTCCTATCAGCAAGATCCTGATGCAAAAGGCCGGCTATAAATTTGAGGGGCATACGCAATTGATTTCCCATCTCACAGACACCAATGAATACGTGATGATGCTGGCGGGAGAACGGTTGCGTGTGGTACTGGTGACGATTCATTGCGGGCTCAAGGAGGTCCCCCGTATCCTCACTTCGGAAATGATCCAGAAAACAATACGCATTACGGCCAGAGCCTTTGAAGAAGATTTTGGAATTATAAATCCTCGACTTGCAGTGGCGGCGCTCAATCCCCATGGGGGAGAATCCTGTCTTTTCGGCTCAGAGGAAAGAGATATCATTATCCCTGCCGTTGAGATGGCGGAAAAAGAAGGATACCGTGTGGAGGGTCCGTTTCCGGCGGATACCCTTTTCCATAGGGCAGCATCGGGGGAATATGAGGCGGTTGTGTGTATGTACCATGATCAGGGGTTGATCCCCCTTAAGTTACTTCATTTTTCAGATGCTGTAAATGTGACGCTGGGACTCCCGATTATCAGGACTTCGGTAGATCACGGTACGGCGTATGATATCGCCGGCACTGGAAAGGCTGATCCGTCAAGTTTGCGTGCGGCAATCGAGATGGCGGCCGTGATGGCAGGAAACAAGAAGGTGTCCGGGGATATTCAGGATGACGATGGCTGTTGAAACTTTGAAAATCAGGGGCGCAAGGCAGCATAATCTCAAGAATATTTCGCTGGATATTCCTCGCAATAAACTGGTTGTCATTACCGGTCTGTCAGGATCAGGGAAGTCTTCACTGGCTTTTGATACCATATACGCCGAAGGGCAGCGAAGGTATGTGGAATCGCTCTCCGCCTACGCCCGGCAGTTCCTTGAACAGATGGACAAGCCCGATGTGGATTCCATTGAAGGGCTTTCCCCCGCCATATGTATTGAACAGCGTTCTTCCAGTCGTAATCCGCGTTCGACCGTGGGAACAGTAACGGAAATATACGATTACCTGCGGGTGCTTTTCGCACGGGCAGGGCAGCCGTATTGCCCCGAATGTGGCCTCGAAATCAGTTCCCAGACTACCCAGGAAATTGTGGACAGGGTGCTGGGATTGGAAAGCGAAACCAGAATTCAGATTCTTTCTCCCCTCATCGAAGGGCGTAAGGGGGAATACGTTCAACTTTTCAAGAAATTGCGAAGGGATGGTTTTACGAGGGTTCAGGTGGATGGAGAGATCCGGCTTCTTGAAGAAGATATTGCCCTTGAAAAAAACAGAAAGCATACTATTCGGGTCATTGTGGACAGATTAATTGTTAAGGATTCCATTTCCCGGCGTCTAACGGACTCAATGGAACTGGCTCTCGGGCTTTCGGACGGTAAGGTTGTGGTAGATGTAGTAGGGGATGAGGAGCTTTTTTTCAATCAGAAAGCCGCTTGTACCAAGTGCAGCCTGAGCGTTCCCGAACTGACCCCCCAGATGTTTTCATTCAATAATCCTCAGGGGGCGTGTGAAGAGTGCAGCGGTCTTGGAACAAAGCGGTATTTTGATCCGGCGCTCGTAGTGCCCGATTCGAAGCTTTCCCTCAGGATGGGTGCAATTGCCCCTTGGGAAACCAGATATTCAGGCTATTTCAACCAGTTGTTAGAGTCTGTTTGTCGTCATTATGATGTTCGTATGGATACCAGTTTCAAGGATTTTCCAGAGAAAATTAAACAGGTTTTTCTCTTTGGTTCTGGGAAAGATCCTATTCACTTTGTCCTTGCCAACGGCGAGCGTAACCATTCCTATACCCGTCCTTTTGAGGGAGTGATTCCAAACCTTGAACGACGGTATCGCGAAACGGATTCCAATCATGTTCGGGGGAGGATTGAAAAATTTCTCAGTATGAGGCCATGTCCTGCCTGTAACGGCGCTCGATTGAAACCGATCAGTCTGGCGGTAAAGATCGGTAGTATGTCGATTCATGAAATTACCGCATTGTCCATTGAAAATACGTACGAATTTTTTCAGATGTTGGAACTTGAATCTCGGAAAAAGGCTATTGCGGAGAGGGTATTGAAGGAGATCCGTGAAAGGTTGAGCTTTTTAAGAAGTGTGGGGCTGAACTATCTCAGTCTGGGTCGTTCATCCGGGACCCTTTCGGGGGGGGAAGACCAGCGGATAAGGCTGGCTACGCAAATCAGTTCAGGACTGGCCGGTGTATTATATGTGCTGGATGAGCCGAGTATCGGGCTTCATCAGAGAGATAATCTCAGGCTTCTCGGAAATCTTAAAAGACTAAGAGACCTTGGAAATACCGTGCTTGTTGTGGAGCACGATGCGGAGACGATCCTTGAGGCGGATCATGTGATCGATATGGGACCGGGAGCCGGTTTGAAAGGTGGTGAGGTGGTTTTTGAAGGGACGCCCGAAAAACTTTTGAACCACGGGTCTTCCCTGACGGGGCAATACCTGTCCGGGAAAAAAAATATTCGTGCGTCTACGGCGAGGAGAAAAGGGAACGGGACTGCCATTGTTGTGACCGGTGCCGGGGAAAACAATTTAAAGGACATCACTGTAGAAATTCCCCTTGGTGTTTTTACCTGTATTACAGGAGTTTCCGGCTCTGGAAAGAGCAGTTTGATCAATGGAATCCTGTATCCCGCACTGGCCCACAGGTTATACCGCTCCAGCCAGAAAATCGGCCGCGTGGCGTCTATTAAAGGCTTCAAACATCTGGACAAGGTTGTCAATATTGATCAGAGTCCCATAGGAAGAACGCCGCGATCGAACCCGGTTACGTATACTGGAGCCTTTACGCATATACGAGAGCTATTTTCCATGCTGCCTGAGTCTAGAGCCAGAGGGTATAAGCCCGGACGTTTCAGTTTCAATGTAAAGGGGGGCAGGTGCGAAGCATGTCGAGGCGATGGGATAAAAAAAATTGAGATGCACTTCCTGCCGGATGTTTACGTAACCTGTGAGTCGTGCAGGGGGCTTCGGTATAACCGGGATACTCTGGAAATTAAATACAAGGGAAACAACATTTCCGATGTTCTCAATATGACGATCAATCAAGCTGCCCGATTTTTTGAAAATATCCCTGCCATAAAGAATAAACTGAACAATTTGATCGATGTGGGGCTTGGCTATGTAAAACTGGGACAGCAAGCCACGACACTTTCGGGCGGTGAGGCTCAGAGGGTCAAGCTTTCAAGGGAGCTGAGTAAGAGGAATACGGGAAGAACCCTCTACCTGCTTGATGAGCCCACGACGGGACTTCATTTTGAAGACATCCAGAAATTGCTTGATGTCTTGAACCATCTTGTGGATCTCAAGAACAGTGTTGTTGTCATAGAACACAACCTGGATGTGATAAAAACGTCCGATTATCTGGTTGATCTTGGGCCCGAAGGGGGAGATGAAGGCGGATATGTCGTGGCCAAAGGTACCCCGGAAGAAGTTGCGGAAACTGAAGGTTCGTATACCGGGCAGTTTCTGAAGAAAATCTTGAAAAAATAAGACTTTGCGGTTTAGTAAATAGCTACAGAGGACGAAGAGGAGAAAGACCTTTTGGCGGAAACGGCAAGCAAAGCCCATGAGACCTTTTCTGTTCCGAATTGTCCGGGCGTGTCCTATTTTTTTCTTTTTGGGAGTTGTTCAATATGGTAGGCGAGATGTTCAAGCTTTACTGAGAAATCCATATTTTCTACAATGCAGCATTCCGGTTTTCTGATATGTATTGGGGCAAAATTAAGGATCGCTTTGACACCTGCGTCAAAAAGTATGTTTGAAACCCTTTGGGCCATTTGCGGAGGTGTGGTGATCAGTCCTATCTCGATACCTCGCTGTGCAACCACTTCCCTTATCTTTTTTGATGGCTCAATGATCAATCCGCATGGCAGTTCTACGCCGGCTTTCTCGGGATCCGCATCAAATGCGGCTACAAGCAGATACCCTCTTTTCCTGAGATTATCATTCTGGGCCAGACTTTTTCCCAGGTTGCCCATGCCCACAATGCACAAGGGCCAGTCTCTATTTGTGGCGAGAATCTTCTTTATTTCGTGCAGAAGCTCCTTTACTTCATAACCAACACCCCGGACACCAAATTCTCCAAAATAGGCCAGATCTTTTCTTACCTGTGCAGGGTTCACGCCGCATAGTGCTGCAAGTCTTTCAGAGGAAATGACAGCTGGGCCTCTATCGACAAGGGTCTCGAGCGGTCTCGAGTAGAGGGCGAGACGTTCGATTGTTGGGTTGGGTATTTTGACTTTTTCATCCATATTGTGAAATAAGGCACATGGGTCAAGAAAAAAAAGCGAGGACCTGAAAACAGGCCCTCGCTTTTTTTTAAAGAGTTATTATGCTCCGAGAGATTTGACGATGAGTTCGTGCATCCCGCCAAGATCCGGAATCTTGAAAACAAGAATAAAACAGATAACCAGAGCGTAGATACAGAGAGACTCGATCAGAGCCAGACCAATAATCATGGTGGTCATGATCTTACCGGCTGCTTCTGGATTTCTGGCAGTTCCCTGGAGAGCACCGTTAATGGCATTACCCATACCGATACCGGTACCAAGAGCAGCCATTCCGATACCGATACCACAAGCAATGGCGATTCCAAAGAATACCCACAGACCGGCAGCTTTGACTGCGCTGTCGTCGCCTGCAAATGCCATGGATGCCATACCGAGAAGCATTACGGATGAAAGTACCCCAATAAGCGTTTTCTTAGACATGTGTTCCTCCTTTCATTAAAATTATTGTTTGGCCTTCTTCAAAAAACAAGGCCCCGCAAGCAAACGCGGGGTCCTTCATATTCTAATGTGCATGCTCCATGGCGCCGACAAAATACATGGTGGAAAGAAGCATGAAGACGAGAGCCTGGATAAAACAGACGAGAATGCCAAGAAACATGATCGGTAAGGGTGCAAGATAGAGACCCGCAAGTCCGAACAGGATGGCTAAAACCATCTCTTTTCCAAAAATATTCCCGAACAGTCGAACGCTCAGGGACATGATCCGGGCTAAGTGACCGATGAGTTCAATGGGAAACATGAGAGGCGCCAGCCACCATACAGGTCCCATAAAATGTTTGATATATTTCACTCCGTGGAATTTGATTCCTATGGCATGTGTACAGATGAATGTGCACAGGGCAAGTGCCAGCGTTGTATTCAAATTTGCAGTAGGGGAAAACATTCCGGGGATCAGACCGATCATATTTGCAACGAGGATGAACAGGAATACCGTTGCAATGTAAGGAAAAAAGAACCTTCCTTCCGGTCCGGTTATTTCCACCATGAAATTTTCAAGTCCGCTTATGATCATTTCAAAAAAGTTCTGCCCCTTTGAGGGGACAATGTTGACCTTTTTGACAAGGATAAGAGCGCTGATGATGAGAATCAGCATGGTCAACCAGGTGTAAGTCACATGGGAGTATGCTTTCCCAAAATGCTCGAGTCCTATGGCAGCTAAGATTGAATCAATGAAAAAAATCGGATGTTCCATAAGTTATGCAGCCTCCCGCGATGATGTTCTAAAAACAGCCTGTATTCCCACATAAAATATCGTAATAACAACAATGGAAAGCCCTGCGGTCAGCCCAAGAAGATTGACCCAGCCGTTGGTGATAAGGATATAAATAATCAGACCCAAAATGGCAAGCCTAAAATAGGCCTTTATTATAATAGGCCCTTTTTTTCTCTTCATTGCCCCTTCGGATGGAAATGCTGCGCGAATTGTATGCTGGAGAAGTCCAAAATTCGCGATGATAATGAGCCCTCCGACAATCAGGCCCAACGTAAAGGTTGTACTCATGAAAAGAAAGCTCAGGGAGCTTGCGACCATGAGAATGGCCCAGTTATGAAATCTAATTTTTTGGAGCATTTTTTCAGGGTTCATCAGAGATCTTTGGCTTTCTTGTAGAGGAGGTACAAATTTCTGAAGGCAGCAGCGATGCCGAATCCAAGAAAAATATAAAACCCCCACGGTCTGGTTTCAAAATATTTGTCGAAATAGTACCCGCCGACGGCCCCAATGGCTATAGAGAAGGCCATGGTCATGCCGACGGTGCTTAAGTATCCTAAATCCTTGATGGATTTTTTCAGGTCTTTATCCATTTGATTTAATTAAAAGACCTCCATGCTCAGTATTAGGAAAACTCGTAAGCGTCCTATCACAGAAATTTGTGGTAAGTCAATAAATTTTTGTGCCCCGTGCGGTCAAAAAAAAGCGGCTCAACGCGGATTAGCGTGAAGAATCCCATTTTCCGGAACAGAGGTGTCAGGTTTCGGGTGTCAGGTTTCAGTACCTACTATTCCCATTTTACGGTTATAATAAGCATAACTATTTCTTATTACGTTGAATATACTGAATGCGGTCCGGTTTTTTCCTGACACCTGACACCTGGAATGTGAGCATGGTCTATTCGACAACTGACAAAAATATCACGTTAATCCGATGATCCAAAAAAGCCACAGAGGCCCGGAGAGCACAGAGAAAAACGCTTTGTGTCGCATAATTGTTTTAACAACTCAACCGCTCTACCGCATGTCTCTAAAAGCATTCGATGCACAATGGATTGTCTTTTCGATCAGCTCCTCCGTATGGGCGTGAGAAATGAAACTGGTCTCAAATGGTGACGGCGCAAGGTATATTCCCTGACCAAGCATTTTCCCGAAATATTCAATGAATCTCTTTTCATCACATGCTTTGGCAGACTGAAAATCGGTGACGGAGGAGGTTGTAAAAAAAAGTGTCCCCATGGAGCCCACGCGATTTACTTTGACGGAAATATTGGCTTCGGAGGCTGCCTTTTCAAGGCCTGAGAAAAGAAGATCACAATTCTTTTCTAACTTTTCGTAAATGGTTCCGCTTTTTAAAATGTTCAGGGTCGCTAATCCCGCAGACATGGCAAGGGGGTTGCCCGAGAGGGTCCCCGCCTGGTAAATCTCTCCTTCAGGCGCCATCCTGGACATGATTTCTTTTTTTCCTCCATATGCGCCTACCGGTAACCCGCCGCCGATGATTTTGCCCAGACACGTCAGGTCCGGCATGATGCCGTAAAGGGATTGGGCGCCTCCCGGGGATAGCCTGAAGCCGGTGATGACTTCATCAAAGATCAAGATTGTTCCGGACTCTTCGGTGATTTTTCGGAGTCCTTTGAGAAAGCCGTCTTCAGGCAAAACAACTCCCATATTTCCTGCTACAGGTTCTACGATAATGGCAGCGATCTGACGGTCAAATTTTTCAAAGGCTTTTTCCACTGCGGGCAGATCGTTAAACGGAAGAGAAATTGTATGGCGTGCGAGGTCTTCCGGGACCCCGGGACTGCCTGGAATTCCAAGGGTGGCGATTCCTGACCCTGCTGAGACAAGCAGGCTGTCCGCATGTCCGTGATAACAACCATCAAATTTGACGATTTTTGTCCGCTCTGTATATCCTCTGGCAAGCCTTATTGCGCTCATGGTGGCTTCTGTTCCGGAGTTGACCATTCGTACCATTTCAATGGAAGGAACCATGTCCACAATGATGTCAGCCATATCCACTTCCATTTCGGTTGGCGCACCGTAGCTCGTTCCTTTTTCTGCACTTTCCTGAACAGCCACGACTACATCGGGGTGGGCATGGCCCAATATCATAGGTCCCCATGAGCATACGTAATCGATATATTCGTTTTCGTCCGCGTCCCATATCAGGGCGCCTTTGGCTTTTTTAATGAACGGGGGATTTATTCCCACCGATTTTCCAGCGCGGACAGGACTGTTGACTCCCCCGGGTATAATTTCTTGAGCCCTCTTAAAGAGAGATTCCGATTTTTCTTTCGCTTTCATTAGAAATACTCCATGCTTGTTTTTTTGAATTCTTTTTCGCTGAAGAGCAGGTTGTAATCACGAATGCCTGAAACCATCGACATTTTTTTGGCGATTTGGCGGCATTCCTTACGACTGCTGCCGTGGATCATCGTGTACAAATTGTAAGGCCAGTCCTTCTGGGGAATCCTGTTGTAGCAGTGGCTGACTTCCCGGAAACTCGAAAGAATTGTTCCTGCTTTTTCCACTTCTTCCTCCGGGACGGTCCAGGCTACCATGGCATTCGAATGGAAACCTGCCTCCTGGTGTCGCAGGGTTGCCCCGAAGCGTCTCAGAACCCCCCTCTTTCGAAGATCATTTATCCCGTTTATGAACTCTTCTTCCTCCATTCCCGCCTGTTCAGCCATAATGGCAAACGGTCTGGTATCCAGTGGTATGTCCCCTTGAATCAGGCTGATGATTTTTTTATCTTTTTCGGTAATCATGTTTTCCTCATCTATTCTCAATGGGAATATCGAATCGGTTTTCAGTTGTCAAGATGCAACTTCTTCAGTGGATTATTTTCAAGACAGAATGACCACTTCTCTGAAACCGAACTGAATATTGTTGTCCAGGTAATACATGGTTTCAGGGGTGAACTTGTATAGGCCCACTTTGAAACGTTCAGAGAAAGTTTCAATGGTGAAAGACTGGTCCTGCTTGAAAAACTGCTTTGTGAAACTGAATTTCTTCAGATATCTCCCGATTACGGCAACGGCTTCAAGGTTTTTGGATACTGCCTCGACATGCCCTTCCATCTGTATGCCCCGAATTTCCTGCCATGTACTCACTTCCGGGTGTATGGCTGCGGATGCGCGCCCGCTTTCAAGAGCTTCTTGAATATGTCTCGATTGGGGGGAAGAGAAAAAATAGAAACAGGCCCCGTGAAAAACATAGTAGACCGGGGCTGCCCAGGAAGCGCTTTCTCTTGCAGTAGCCAGTGTCATGGCGCTTTGTTCGCGGACCAGTTTTTCCGCCAGCTTTCTGAGTTCCAATGTGTCTGGTTTTTCGCTGTTCTTCTCGTTCATTTCTCGCGTCCGTTTGACTTATGTACGAAAACTAAGAGCTAATGGTAGCTTTCAGGTGAAATATAGTCATCGTTACCCAGTACCCAGTACCCAGTACCCAGTACCCAGTACCCCGTTTTTCACATTCTCCCATTTTTCAAGGTTGATAAAAGGAGCCAGAAACCCATGAGTCCCGAGATGACAAAGCCTATGAGGCCGATGACGGGAATGTCATGCCATGTTGGAGGAATTCCAGACAGCACGATAAGTGAAGACCCGATCACCAGGGATGCCAGTACGATGGCGAAGGCGATTCGATTGCTGGTCCGGTCAATGGTAGTGAGCATCGGACCCAGGCCGTGATGCTCGAATCCAATTTTTACATGACCCTTTTTGAATTGCTTCAGAAAATTGTCGAGTTCTCTGGGAATTTCCTTGAGAAGATGAAGCAAGTCTGTTCCTGAACTGAAAATGTCTTTCGCGACTTTTTCCGGATTCAGGCGATCCATTTGAACCTGTCGCATGAATGGCTCGGCCTGGGTGAAGATGTCCAGATCGGGATCCAGTTCGCGGCCGATCCCTTCCACAGTACCGAGGGCCTTGATCATTAAAAACAGGTCCGGTGGGATTTGAAGCCGAAATTTTGCCGCCATGTCCAACAGCTGGTGAAGGATATTTCCCAGTTTCAGATCTTTCAGGGGCTTATAAAAATGCCGATCGATAAAGTCTCCAACTTCCCTTTCCAGCGAATGTAGGTCCGGTTCCTCTTCGTGACTTGTAAGCGATATTAATGTGTTTGCCACTTTTTCCACATCGCGCTGGACGATGCTCATGAGCAATTCGGCAAAGTGGTCCCTCGTAGTTGTATCAATGCGGCCCATCATGCCGAAATCGAGATAACAGATGACGTTTTTCGGGAGAACAAAAACATTCCCAGGATGGGGGTCCGCATGAAAAAACCCGTACGTGAAGATCTGCTCCATGATCAAATCAAAACCCGAACGGGCAATGACGCGCCTGTCAAGGCCTTTTTCTTCCAGTTGATCGATGTCCGATATCTTAATGCCTTCAATATGTTCCATGGTCAGAACACGTCTGGTCGTGGCCTCATGATAGATTTTGGGAACATAAATGGAATCGTTTTGACTGAATTGCATGGCAAAATGCTCTGTATGTGCCGCTTCCATGCCATAATCCAGCTCATTTTCCAGTGTTCGGGCAAATTCCTCCACGATTTTCGTGGGGCGCTGCGTATCCCATCCTTCGAGGTGTTTTTCCATCAACGTGGCTATATGCAGGATGATTTCAAGGTCGATGTCGATAATCTTCTGAATCCTGGGTCGCTGAATTTTTACAACCACATCTTCCCCTGTTATGAGCCGGGCACAGTGGACCTGCCCGATAGATGCCGAGGCAAGTGGTTTTTCATCAAAGCTCTGGAACGTTTCCAGAAGAGGTTTTCCGGTTTCTGCCTCGACTATTTCTTTTGCCTGATCAAAGGAAAAAGGATGGACATGGTCCTGTAATTTCTGCAATTCATGCAGGAACTCTTGTGGCAGCAGGTCAGGTCGGGTAGAGAGTATCTGCCCCATCTTCACAAAGGTGGGCCCTAATTCTTCCACGACCATGCGCAGTTTTTCGGCGCGCGTCAGTCCTTCAATCCGCTTGCGTCTCTTTTTTGAAACCATGTTCAGCCCGATTTCCAGGTACTGTTCAATTTTGAGGGTGTCAATCATGTCTCCAAAACCATATCTAAACAATACAGTCAGGATTTGGCGGTAACGCTGCATATGACGGTATGTTTTTCCGATTATACCAATTTTCTGGATAAACATTGCTTCGATTCTCCCCTAGGCAGTTGACATGGCGTGCAGGCCAGTTAGATCGAGAAAGAAACTTTAATTTTGACACGAATATGTAACCATGTAAGGACATGAAGAACATGAAGGGGGGGAGGAAAATTCCCAGGAGGGAACCTCTAAGGCTCTAACCTTCCAATCCTCTTACCCTCTAAGTTTCATGATGAGGAATTATGCATACCATAATACGCCGGATTTTTCAGGGGTTTATTGCGGATAGAATCCGAATTCTCTTTAAAAAATCTGTGAAATGAGATAAAAGTAACGGTATCCTTTTTGTGGTTTTTTAGCCATGAACCTTGAACCCTGAACCGATCAACCCGGATAAGTCATGTTTGCCTTCCAGAAAATTGTTGAAAAGAAGATCAGGGAAGCACAGCAGAAAGGGGAATTTGAAAACCTTCCCGGTTGTGGAGAGCCGATGACCCTTGAGGATGACAGCCACATCCCCGAAGAGCTGCGTTTGACCTACAAAATACTGAAAAATGCCAACTGCCTGCCACCGGAACTTCAGCTCAGAAAAGAAATCAGGCAGATGGAAGACATGCTGGATCAGATCCCGGACGAAAAGGAAAAATATCGGCACATCAAGAGGCTCAATTACAAAGTCATGCAATTGAATATGATGGGAAAAAGTTCTCCCCTTCTGGATGAAACCGAAATCTATTATGAAAAGCTGGTTGACAAATTAGGCAAAAAATGATTGTAACATTGTTCTGTCCGTTGCTTTTGAAATTCTGACATTAGTGGGATGGATAGAACAGTAGTCGAACTAATTTAGTCAAAAATATAGCACTTAAAGCCCTTACCAATTCCGGTTTCAGGAGAATTTGCGTATGGATATGAAGAGGGACTACTACGAGGATGTTCAATTTTTCTCGTCTGGTGTTGTCCTATTCTGGTTTTTGCTCTTGCTCTCATTTCTCGCCGTTCTTCCATTCCTTGTGAAAAATTATTACATTTACATGGCGAACTATATGGCCATCAACATCATCGTGGCTGTAGGCCTGAATCTTCTTGTGGGGTATACAGGCCAGATCTCTCTTGGACATGCCGGGTTTTTTGCATTGGGGGCCTATGGGACCGTCATTCTCATGTCAAAGGCCCATTTTCCTTTTCTTCTGGCTCTCCCTGCGTCTGGGTTATTTGCCGCGCTTTTGGGATTTCTCCTGGGGCTTCCCGCTCTGCGGTTGGAGGGCCCCTATCTTTCCATTGCTACCTTAGGTTTTGGATTGACGATCACCCAGGTTATCGGTCGGATCGAGTTTTTTGGAGGCAGGCAGGGATTGCACACCCCGGATTTGACCATTGGTCCCTGGCATGTGGAATCGGATAGAGATTTCTATTATCTGCTGATGATTATTACAGTCCTTCTTGTTTTAGGGGCACGGAACCTGATCAAAACAAAAGTGGGACGTGCCTTTATTGCCATTCGCGATGCGGATATCGCCGCAGAGACCATGGGGGTTAATCTGACCTTCTACAAAACGCTTGCGTTTGCTGTAAGCGCTTTTTACACAGGCATCGCAGGCGGTCTTTTCGCCTTTGTGCTGCGTTTTATTGAGCCGGAGATTTTCGGGATGATGATGTCGATTATTTTCCTGGCCATGGTGGTTGTCGGGGGGCTGGGTTCCCTCTTTGGTTCCATAGCCGGGGCCTGTCTCCTCAGCTGGCTTGACCTGCAGCTTAGAAATATTCTCAGTATTCCGTATTTCGGTGAATGGCTGGAGGCCCTTTCCAAGAGTTATTTTTCGATTACGGGAGTTTCGAACATCCAGTTTATTGTGTATGGATTGATCATGGTGCTGATCATGCTCTTTGAGCCTCTCGGCATCTATGGTTTTTGGATACGGACAAAGATCTACTGGAAGACCTGGCCCTTTTGATTGAGGATTCGAACCATGCTTGATTTTTTGCAGACGATCGTCAGCGGAGTAGCCGTCGGGAGTTCCTATGCGCTCATGGGTCTTGCCATGGTGCTCATTTACAAAACCTCCGAAGTGGTGAACTTCGCCCAGGGGGAAATGGCGCTTGTCTCCTGTTTTTTTACCTATCTGGTCCTGGAATATCATGGGTTTCCCTTCTATGTGGCTTTTCCGGGGGCACTGGTATTTTCGGCCATATTAGGATGTATTCTTGAGTTCGCTGTGTTGAGACGGGCCAAGGAACCGACGATCCTGGGTATGATTATCATCACCATCGGCCTGGAGATGATTCTTATGGGGTTTGTATCCTGGAAATTCGGGGCGGACCCCAAGACGATGCCTTTCCCCATATCTCCCTACGACAGTGTGGCTTTGGGCGAGGTTTTTGTGAGTTCTCTTGAGGTGCTCACGTTCTTTGTGGCCTTGGCCGTTATGGCGATCCTTTTCTTTTTCCTGCGGTACTCAAAGCTGGGTGTTGCCATGAAGGCAACCCAGCAGAACAACATGGCTGCCCGATTAATGGGGATCAGGACAAACCGTATATTAATGTTTACCTGGGGGATCTCTTCCGTGGTGGGCTGTCTTGCCGGGCTTCTCATCTCGCCCATGACCATGCAGCCTTACATGATGTGGGGCCCCATGTTGAAAGGTTTTGCCTCAGCTGTGCTGGGGGGGATGACATCCCTTCCCGGTGCTGTATTCGGTGCTTACCTGATTGGAATCATAGAAAATCTTTTTGGTGGATATGTGTCCATTGAATTTAAATCCGTTGTTGCTTTTGCTATTGTTGTCCTGGTGCTTTGTATTAAGCCAAGCGGGCTTTTTGCACGTCACTATGTGAAGAAGGTATAGTAAGTTGGCAAACCTTAAATGAATCACCAAATTGAAAGGAGCGGGCTATGAAGATGAAGGGATTATTCGTGGGAGTTTTGGCAGTTGCTTTGACGTTAGGACTTTCTTTCGGGGCTATGGCTGAAGAAGGGGTGACGGATACGGAAATCCATATTGGCCAGTGGGGTCCGCAGACCGGCCCTGCTGCTCCATGGGGGTCGGTGGCCCGGGGTACCGATGCTTACTTTAAAATGATCAACGCCCAGGGGGGGATTAATGGGCGGAAACTGATTCATCACATGTTTGACGACGGTTACAACCCCGCCAAAACCAAGGCGGGCGTGAAAGAGCTCCAGGAGGGGACAGGCATGTTTGCCTGGGTTTCCGGCGTGGGAACGGCGCCCGGTCTTTCCGTTGTAGATTATCTGATGGACAAAAAGATCCCCTGGGTTGGGCCTTCGGCAGGGTCTCTCCACTGGATTGATCCCCCCAAAAAATATCTCTTCGCGGTTTACCCTCTTTACTACATCGAAGCCAAAGGACTTTGTGAATATGCTGTTGAAAAGCTTCGAAAAACGCGGGTTGCCATTGCCTACCAAAATGATGATTACGGGAAGAACGGTCTTCAGGGCGCTGCCGAACAACTGGCAAAATATGGGTTGGAACTGGTAGAGCAGGTTCCCGTTGAGAAATCCGATACGGATATGAAACCCCACATCATGAAACTGAAAAAAGCCAAGGCGGATGTGGTGTTACTGTGGGTGACTCCGATCCATGCAATTCGGATTGTGGGTACCGGAAAGGCCATGAGATTCGGACCGCAGTGGATGAGTACCAGTACCTGTTCTGATTTTCCTTTCATGTTCAAAATCAGCAAAGGCCTGTGGAAGGGGGTTATTGCTGCTACTTTCGGGGAACTGCCCGATTCGGACGATCCTCTGCTCCAGAAGTACAAAAAAGAGGCTTATGAAAAATATGCCGCCAAGGGGGAAAGATGGGGACTGTTTTACTATGCGGGTATCTTGTTTGCTGAGCCTCTTGTTGAAGGGATAAAACGATGTGGGAAGAACCTTACGAGAGAGCGTCTGGTGAAAGAGATGGAAGGGATTAAGAATTTCAAGGGGATTGGGGGAACCATCAACTATGCTCCCTTAGACCTGGCGGAACCTTATTGCAGGCAGGGTCAGAAGGAGATTTTTCTCGTCAAATGTCTGGATGGCGGAAAATATGAAAAACTGACAGGTTGGTGGAAGATAAAATAGGGGAAATTTGGTTGCGGAGGGCTGATGCGATAGCTCCAGCCCTTTGCATCCTTCGTTTAAACCAAAAAGTAGTTTACACTTTTTTGATTTGGTGTTCTCGTAGAGAAATTGGAAACTTGAAATTGGAAATTGGAAAAAAACTAGGTCCAACGTGTTGTCGAGTTTCAGATTTCGAATTTCCAGTTTCGGCATTCGATTATCCGTTTCGACGTCCGACTTAAAACCGGAATATGCAACCTCATTTCGGAAAAAAGTATAAACTTGTGTATGAAGGATGCCCAGGCCTTCAAGTGGTTTCAACAAGGCTGAATACACCATGACATTTTTTCAGGTTGAAAGCTTATCCATGTCTTTCGGGGGTCTCGATGCCCTGAACGATATCAATTTCAAGGTCAGTAAAGGTTCCGTCTTTGCCATTATCGGTCCAAACGGTGCAGGAAAGACGACGCTCTTTAACTGTATCAATGGAATTTACAAGCCCACAAGGGGGCGGATCACATTTAAGGACAAGGCGATTCAGGGGAAAAAACCCGATCGTGTTGCCAGGCTGGGTATTGCCCGGACCTTTCAGAATATTGAGCTTTTTTCCCATATGAGCACCATGGAAAACCTGATGGCCGGGCGCCATAATTTTATGAAGACCGGTCTTTTCAGGGGGGCATTCATGTGGGGGAGACATTCTTTCGCGGGAAAGGAAGAGGCGGTCCACAGGAAGAAAGTGGAAGAGATTATCGATCTCCTTGACCTTCAGTCGGTTAGAAATAAATTTGTGGGCGGTTTGCCGTATGGGATTCAAAAACAGGTTGAACTCGGTCGAGCGCTGGCCCTTGAGCCGGAACTTTTGCTCCTTGACGAGCCCTGTGCAGGAATGAACTCGGAAGAGAAGCAGGACATGATTTTCTGGGTGAAAGATATTCAGGATGAACTTGGCGTGACCATCCTTTTGATTGAGCATGACATGAAGATGGTTATGGATATTTCGGACAGGATTCTGGCGATAAACTTTGGCAAATCGATCATTGAGGGTACTCCGGAAGAGGTACAGAAGGACCCCGAGGTCCTTAAGGCCTATCTGGGAGAGGATGAAGACGTTGACCTCGATGCTTGAAATACAGAATGTTGAGACATTCTATGGCCTTATTTATGCTCTGAGAGGGGTTTCTCTTGCCGTGAATGAGGGTACTATTACGGCAATTCTCGGCAATAACGGTGCCGGAAAATCGACTATTTTGAAAACCGTCATGGGTCTTCTCGATGATCAACCGGACAAAGGCAGGATCGAGTTTTTAGGTAAGCGGATCGATGGGAAAGACCCTGAAGTAATCGTCAGGCGGGGAATATCATACGTGCCCGAGGGGCGTGAGGTTTTCGAAGAATTAAGTGTAAAAGAGAACCTTCAGATGGGTGCCTATATTCGAAGCGACCGTGCGGGTATACGAGAGGACATCAACAAGATCTATGCCTATTTTCCCGTGCTGAAACAGCGGGAAAACCAGTGGGCAGGAACGCTTTCCGGTGGAGAACAGCAGATGCTCGCCATAGGAAGGGCCTTGATGAACAGGCCTAAACTCCTTTTTCTTGATGAACCCTCCTTGGGGCTTTCTCCAATTCTCGTCAAAGAGATTTTTAAGATTGTGACGGCTATTAACGAGGAGGGCGTTACGATCCTGCTGGTGGAACAAAATGCTCGGATGGCCCTGAATATTTCAGATATCGGCCTTATTTTAGAGAACGGGCGCTTTGTTATGAAGGGAAAATCAGAGGAATTGATGGAAGACAAGGATGTCAAGGAATTTTATATGGGCATCAGGTCTGAAGAGTCCGCCAAGGGTTTTCAACGGTGGAAGAGAAAAAAACGGTGGAGATAGG
>CAYOWC010000054.1:0-19529 GCA_964407525.1 uncultured Desulfobacteraceae bacterium
ATCAATTGGACGTGGCGGAAATATCTCAAAAAAAAGAGCAGAAACTGCTGAGCGTCCTTGAAGAAGACATGGATAATACGGCAGTAAGTCAAACCCCCTTTCATTTTTTATTGAAGGACCTCATTTTACAAAAGCATGAAGGGCACCAGATCGTAGAACGATTCGGTGAAGACTTTCGTGAATCCCAGGAGGTTTTAAACCAGCTTGTCACGGAAACCCAGCAACTTGTCATGGACATCAGGATGCTTCCGGTTTCCCTGCTCTTCAACGCCTTTTCCCGACCGGTACGCGATCTGGCAAGGCAAAAAGACAAGAAGGTGGAATTGATTATCAAGGGGGAAGAAACACGCATAGACAAAAGAGCCATTGAAGAGCTGAGTGATCCCCTCATGCACCTATTGCGAAATGCCATTGATCATGGCATTGAATCGCAGGAAGAAAGAAAAGAAACATCAAAAGAAGCGACGGGCCGGATTATACTCAGGGCTTTTCAGGATATAGACAAAGTCATCATTGAAATCACGGATGATGGACGTGGCATAGACAGGGAAGAGATCAAGAAAAAGGCCGTGGAAAAAGGTTTTCTGACCCAGGATGAAGCCAAACGCCTACTGGATGATGAGGTATTCGATCTCCTTTTCCTTCCGGGCTTCAGTACCGCAGCCATGGTGACGGAACTTTCCGGACGAGGCGTCGGCATGGACGTGGTTAAAGACAACGTGGAAAAATTGAACGGTTCCGTTGAAATCACAAGTGTCCCGGGAGAAGGTACAAAGACCATTATCTCCCTGCCGTTGACACTCGCCACAACAAGGGCTTTTCTGGTCCACTGTTCCGGGCACACACTGGCCATTCCTGTTTTTTCCGCCATGCAGGTTTTGCGCGTTTCACCCGATAGAATCCTTACTGTCAAGGGTCGAGAAGCCATTTACCTGCAGGGCGAAATTATGCCGTGCGCACGATTAGATGCCACCTTGTCCTTTCCCAGGGCTGAAAAAGAAGATCCCGATGAAAAAATTTCTCTTATTCTCCTCAAACACAGTGGGAAAAAAATTGCGTTTCAGATAGACGAAGTGGTCGGGGTAGAGGAAATCGTCATGCGTAACCTGGGGACCCACCTGAGAAGGCTTCCCTCCTTCTCCGGGTCCAGCATTCTCGGCACGGGAGAAATCGCCCTGATTATCGATGTTCCCAGACTGTTCACGACAGCCCAGATCAAAGCTGGAAATATATTTCTGGAGAGAACAGCCTCTTTAGAGAGGAAAGAATCGAGGCAGAGAATTTTGCTCGCTGAAGACCAGATGACGACCCGCCTTCTGGAAAAGAGCATCTTGGAAGCAGCCGGGTTTGAAGTGGAAACTGCCGTAGATGGCCTGGCAGCCTTGAACAGACTCGAACAAGACCTTTATGATCTGGTCATAACAGATGTCCAAATGCCGAGGATGGATGGGTTCACTTTCACAGCAACCCTGAAAAAAGATGAACGCTTCGCCCACATACCGGTCATCATTGTCACATCATTGGAGAGCGAAGAGGAAAAGACACAGGGCCTCCAGGCAGGAGCCGATGCCTTTCTCCTCAAAAAGAGTTTCAACCAGGAATCATTGATCCATACCATCAAAACCCTGATAGGGTAAAATACGATGATCAAAGTCTTAGTCGTAGACGATCTCAAATCCGCAAGAGAAATGATCCGGGACATTCTTATGTCCGACACAGAAATCTCTGTTGTGGGGATGGCCGAAAATGAACAGGAAACATTGAAGGCTCTCAAGGCCCGCCATCCGCACCTCATCATCCTGGATTCCTTTCTGAAGCGGACAAACGGCTACGACATCGCCGAGAAGATCATGCAGATCAGGCCGACCCCAATCATCATGCTGACGGCCTCGTCCAACGATCCCATCGATCATGCCCTGCGCACTTTTGATTGCGGGGTTCTCGAAGTGATCCCCAAGGCCGATCTTTATAGATGGAGAACGCGGCCGGAAATAGCGAAAGTACTTGTTCGGAAGATTAAATTATTGTCAAAGGTGCGTTCGGAGTCTTTAAGGGAATGCGGAAGTAAAATAAGGAAACGCCCCAAACATCCGGAACCGGCACCAAAAAGCTTGCCACTGAGAGGAGGAAACACTCGGATCGTTGCGATCGTTTCCTCCACGGGAGGGCCAAAAGCACTCTTCAAGATCCTGCGGGAACTCCCCCCGCGCCTCACAACTCCTGTTTTGATTGTACAGCACATGAGTCACGGATTCATCGAAGGACTGGCGGAATGGCTGACTGAGGATAATCATCTACAGGTTCGTGTTGCCAAAGACCACGAGGTACTGATTCCGGGTCAGGTACTGTTAGCTCCAGACGATTTTCATCTCACCGTAACATCCAATAACCGCGTAAAACTTGTGGACGCCCCCCCTGTGAGCGGCCACCGTCCCTCTGGAGATTACCTTTTCAGGTCCATTGGAGATCATTATGGACCCGAAGGTCTTGGAATTATCCTCACGGGGATGGGGAACGACGGCGCCTCAGGGATGCGTTTTCTCAAGGAGGCGGGTGGGAAAACCATCGCCCAGGATGAAACCACGAGCGTTATTTTTGGAATGCCCAAAGCCGCCATTGAACTTGGCGTTGTGGACAGGATTCTTCCGGTGACAAAAATCGCTTCCGAAATTATTGCATTCGCCGCTTCAAGACATTCCGAACCGGGAGACTTCTCTAATGAACAAGGCGGAACTGGCCAACTCTGATCTTTCCTTTCTCTGCGCCTATATAAGTGAAAAAACGGGGATTACTTTCGACAAAAGCAGAAAGGAACATCTCAGAAACGCCATTGCAACCCGCCTGCAGGCTCTCAACCTGCATCCAAAAAAATATGTTTCCCTGCTAACCGGTGCTTCGAAAGAAAACCCGGAATTCAAAGCACTCATGGATCTGCTCACTATCCGGGAGAGTTTTTTCTTTCGCCACAAAGCCCAGTACGACGTCCTGAGGGATCACTGTCTGCCACGAATCCTTGAAAACAAACCTGACAACGGTCCAATCAATATCTGGAGCGCCGGTTGCGCCAACGGAGAAGAAGCCTACTCCATCGCCATGGTTATCCGAGACCTTATCCCTGCAAAAAACGGGCGAAAAATCCTCATCTGGGGCACGGACATCAGTAGCGACGCCCTGATTCAAGCGAGAAAAGGAGTGTATTCTGAAAGGGCCGTTCGCGAGCTGGATTCTTCCCAAATCGTTCGATTTTTCCAGAAAAAGGGTCCGCAATATTTCCTGAATGACGAGATAAAAAGCATGGTTCATTTCGAATATTTCAACCTTGCTGCGAAGCATTTACAAATGAAAAACATGCCCCTGTGGGACCTCATATTCTGTCGAAATGTCATCATTTACTTCGGTGAAGAACCTACAAAAAGACTTATCCACAATTTTTATCTGTCCCTGGCGGATGAGGGATATTTTTTCCCGGGATATTCGGAGACTTTGCGCTATCTGAATGACGACTTTATTTCTCTTGAACTCGAAGGCACCTTCATTTACCAGAAGAAGCTCGGAAAAAAGGCAAACGAATTCTCTTTGGGAATGGTTGCGGGAACAGAAAAAAAGACCTTCACCGTCCCTCGAAAAAAACTTTCAACACCCTTTCCAAAACCTCTGCAAACAAAAAGAATAAGCAGGAAGGATAAGCCGCGTCCCACCATTCATAAAAAAGGGGCCTCAAAGAAAGAAGCCCTCGGGAAAATTCCCCCTGTTGAAGTTGATTCGGTTCTGGCCCTTGCCCAGGAACATGCGGACCAGGGAAGAACAATGGAAGCCGTCCAACTGTTGGGAGACCTGACTGCCAAAATCCCGCTCTGTGAAAAGGCTTACTACCTGTTGGCTATGATCTATCGAAATATGGGAGATTCGGAACAGGCCATCCGTTATCTGAAAAAGGCCGCCTACCTGAATCCAACAGATCCTGTGGTCCGGCTGCACCTTGCAGACGCCTACAAAGAGGTATCAGAAAACCAAAATGCAGTGAGGGAATACAATAACGCTGTCTCGCTGCTCGAAAACACAAACGAACACGACCCCGTCTACTTGGAAGATTTCTCAAAAGAGATGCTCTTGCAGACCGCCAAAGCACACCTTCATTCGGTATACGATCAGCACACAGATAGGACATAAATTCCCCTTGAATAAATTGAACCATGCTATACATTCCTACGTTGTTGATCACGGCTTCCAGCCGCCATAAATTCGTCATAATGGGAACAAAAAAAGGGAAGGAATTTCCATGAAGGTTTATACATATCCTGAAGAAAAAGAATTGCTGGTTAAAAAACTTGAACGGCGCAAACAACTTTACGACCGGTCACTCATTCAAACCGTTGCCGATATTTTTAACCAGGTAGCCAAATCGGGCGATAAAGCCATCTTAGACCTGACAAAAAAATTCGACAATACCAGTTTGAACGCGTTGTTGCTTACGGAAGAATATATACAGAACTGTCTGGGGCAAATCCCGGATGAACTTGTTAATGCCATCAACCACGCCAGAAAAAACATTGAAGAAGTGAATCAGTACCTTCTGCCAGAACCTATGAAAACAGTAGAGATTCGAGAAGGAACCGTCATCGGTGAAAAAACAACGCCTCTCGATTCCGTGGGCCTGTGGGTTCCGGCAAGGAAAGGACCATTAATTTCAACGGCATTAATGCTTGTGGGCGCTGCAAAAACGGCAGGCGTCAGCAGAATTGTTGTGGGGATGGCGCCAAATGCTGATGGGAAAGCAGATCCTGCAACGGTTGCCGCTTCAATCATTGCCGGAGCAACAGATATCATAGTGGGAAACGGGGTGGGAATCATCGCCGGATTTTCCATGGGGACAGAAACGATTCCGGAAGTGGACGGCGTCTTCGGTCCCGGACCTGGTGGCATCGCCGCAGCCATGAGCGTCGCCTTCTCTTATGGGAAAAAAACCGTGCTGGGAATAGGTCCTACGGATTCGGCCATCATTTGCGATGAAACGGCAGATCCGGAAATTCTTGCATACGATATGATCAATGAGGGAGAACATGGCCCGGATTCGTCATCCATCCTGGCCACAACCTCCATGGAAGTAGCGAAAGAGGTTTGCCGCTCTCTGGAAGACTTCATAAAAAAGGGGCCCGAAAGGGGGCATATCCTTAAAACGGTTTTTTCTGAAGAAGGGCTTGGCGCGGTCATCCATTGCGAAAGCCTTGACAACGCCATGGCTGTG
This sequence comes from uncultured Desulfobacteraceae bacterium, assembly GCA_964407525.1. Lineage (GTDB taxonomy): Bacteria > Desulfobacterota > DSM-4660 > Desulfatiglandales > Desulfatiglandaceae > DUZB01. The sequence goes on from CAYOWC010000054.1 coordinate 5,246, forward strand.
ATCAATGACTATGCCCCAGAACACATGATCATCAAGTGTAACAAGAACAATGAGGAAAGAGTCCTGAAAGGCATCAGAAATGCAGGAGAAATCCTCGTTGGAGACTACGCCCCTTTCACTGCGGGGAACTACGCCATCGGCATAACAGCCGTGCTGCCCACCAACGGGTATGCAAAGAGCGTGTCCGGCGTCACTTCAAAGGACATGGTAAAGACATCCACCATCGGGAAGCTCGACAAGAAAGCCCTGCACCTTCTCCTGCCGACAATTCGGGAAATAGGAAAATGGGAAGGACTCCCTTCCCATGTTCTGGCTGTGGAAAAAAGATTTGAATAAGGAAATCTGTCCTTCATCGCCAGGTACTGACGCTGCCGTCCTTTTTGAGAATAATCCTCGCGTCTGCAATACTTAAGCCCTTTTCGTGCAAGATCACCGGATTCAGGTCTATCTCCTGTATATCATCGTAAGAACCAACGATCTCTGAAACCGCCAACAGCAACTCTTTCAGCGCCTTCTTATCAACCGCCGGCCTCCCGCGATAGCCGTTCAGGAGCTTCACGGATCGAATCTCATCGATCATTCTCCTGGCCGAACGCTCGGAGATAGGAAGAACTCTGAACACCACATCGTTAAGCACCTCCACCATAATCCCGCCGATGCCAAACATGATGACCGGGCCAAATTGATCGTCCAGCTTGGTGCCAACAATCACTTCAAGGCCTTCTTCCATCATGGGTTCCACCAGGACTCCCTCGATCATAGCCTCAGGATTAAACTTCCCGGCGCCATCGACTATCTGACTGTACGCTTCCTCGATTTCACCCGGTTCTGACAGATTGAGTCGAACTCCATCCGCATCTGTTTTGTGAAGGATCTGGGGGGACACAATTTTCAATGCCACCGGACAATTAAAACTTTCCTTCGCAGCAATCGCTTCCTCTCCAGACTGAGCAAGATGGGCCTGCAAAACAGGCACCCTATGAAGAGAGAATAGTTCTTTTGCTTCATATTCAAATAAGGCATTCCGTTGTTCCTCCCGAGCCTTCTTGAATATTTCACGCCCACGCGATTTTGATTTCTTGCCTTCGCTGAAGACAAACTTGGCTTTGGCATGGTACCGTTGGAGGTAATTTCCGTATTCCCCAAGCACTGCAGTACATTTGCAGGCGGTTTCAAGGGCATCGTAAACGGGAATATTATAATACCGCAATAAATCCAAAGAGTGAGGTCTCGCGTGATTGTACAGGCTGTGCAAAATAATCGGTTTTCTGATATCCTTTACCAGCTTTCCCATGCGATGGGCAGCGTCCTCTTCCATAAACGCGAGGCTCTTCGCAAACCGAATGCTGTATCCCCCAAAAAGGCCCACAATAAGCAGGCCTCCAATATTTGGATCATGAAGCAGGATCTCCGCACAATCAGCAAAAACTGCAGGGTCTTCATCGGTCCCTCCTGCCACATCCACCGGATTGCGAACGGAAGCCCCTTTTGGAAGAATCCTGCGAAGCTTTTCCTGTGTCTTTTCCCCAAGGGGAGGGATATCCACACCAAGGTCTGTCAACTGGTCCGCTGCAATGGTGGCATGGCCACCCCCATCCGCAAGGATGGCTATGCTGTTTTTTCTAAGATGAGGAAGGCTGGAAAGGGTTTCAGCCGCAGGAAACAATTCATCTGAGTTTTCTATTACAACAATACCGGCTCTCCGAAAAGCCGAACTCGCTACCCGAGACATCCCCGCCAAGGCCCCGGTATGGGAACCAGCCGACAGTCTGCCGGTACTCGATCGACCACTTTTCAACATGACAATCGGCTTTTTTCGCGTAGTCTGGTAGGCTTGCTGAAGGAATTTCCGGCCATCCCGCATTCCTTCCACATACATGAGAATCACTTTCGTATCGGGATCATTCTCAAAGAATTCCAGGTATTCGTGAAACCGGATATCGGCCTCATTGCCGATTCCCACATAGTAGGAAAACCCCTGCTGACTCTTGATGGATGCCTCCGTAATCAGTGTGAGGGCCATATTTCCGCTCTGGGAGAGTAGCGCGATATGCCCTTTAGGGACATCCCTCAAACCAACCAGATTCAGGTTGCTCTTCAGGTTCATCATGCCCGACGTGTTCGGCCCAATCAACCGAATGCCTTTCTCCTTTGCGATTGCGCCAATTCGGTCTTCCAGATCCTTTCCCGTCGGTCCCAATTCACTGAACCCTCCGGCAATAATAACAGCCCCCGCCACATTTTTTTTGGCGCAATCCTCCAATATTTCAGGAATCGTCTGTGCCGGGGTGGTAATCAGCACCATTTCCACACGATCATCGATTTCAGAGACTTTGCTGAAGCAAGGCAACCCAAGAATGCTTTCCTCTTTCGGGTTCACAGGAAATATCTGGCCCTCGAATTTCTCTTCCAGCAGGATCTTGATGGCCTGAAATCCCCTTTTCGTTTCCTTTTTCGAAGCACCCACAATCGCCACGGATTTAGCATCCAGAACATGTTTAAGACTCATGACCTATCTCCCTGTAAATTCAGGTTCGCGCTTTTCAGCAAAAGAGGCAATCCCCTCATGCCAGTCCTTCGTATTCATGCAGGCCAGAATCGCTTCAGCCTCCACAAGAAGAACGGTCTTAAAATCCCGGTAAGGAGCACAATGCACCATATCCTTTGCAAACGCCATGGACATAGGTGCCTTTTCCGCCAGTTTTCTTGCCAGCAACAGGGCGGCCGGCATAAGTTCGTGCACGGGGAAGGACTGCAGAGCCAGGCCCAGTTTCACAGCCTCCGGCCCCGGGACAATTTTGCCTGTATAAATGAGCTCCTTAGCCTTCATCATCCCCACAATCTGAGGAAGAAGATAGGTTACCCCGCCTCCGACAAAAGTACCAAGCCCTGTCTCCGGGAACCCAATGGTCGCAGTATCTGCCATGAGGAGTAAATCACCATTGACGGCCATCTCCGCTCCCGCTCCCCTGGCGGGGCCGTTTACGGCAACAATAACCGGTTTCAGAAAATCGTGGATCATTCGAGTTGTTTCATGGGCAAGAAGAATATAGGCACGTTTTTGGAAAGGCGAACGTTCTCCTGTCGAATGCTTTTTTAAATCCGCTCCGGCACAAAAGGCCTGCTTTTCACCACCCGGTCGCTTCAATACGGAACCGGTCAGGATCAACGCCCGTAGCGATTCATCCTCCTGCGCTTCCTTGAGAACCGCCTGGATGTCAAGGTACATCTGCTCAATGACCGCGTTCATGCGCGACGGACGATTCAACCTAATCACCCCGACGCGGTCCTCTCTGTCATAGAGTACAGTCTCAAATTCCATGAATGATCCTCCCTTTCCAGATCTCGTAAATAAAAGTGTATTATGGTGTAATATTTTGGACTAAAACCGTCGGTCAGCTCAACTATCTTAGGTTCAGAGGTTAGGATCTTATTCTCATGCAATTTTTGGGCATCCTTCAAACAGGCCAAAATGTGATTTACACTTTTTTAAAATAAAATCCTTACGGATTAACTCCAGGACCTTATTCTAGGGAGTTTAGGCGTAAGCCTTTTATTGTGTTTTCCGAAAAAGTGTGAAATGACAAATGAAGGATACCAATTTTTCAATTAAAGACAACGGGTAAGCAAAAAAGTTTCGATCAATTAACAAAGCTACGTTATGGCCACAAACGGCATCCTATTGGAAACGAAGTCACTGTCGGAAAGATACGGCAATACGTCGATCTGGCGGAGTTAAGGCCTGCCCGCCATTGCCGTTCGCACTCTATTTTGAGATTGGTCGATGTTACTATCCCCCTGTATTTGGGAACAATTCTTCTGATGGTTAGGCGAGGCAGGCGGGCGTCAGCCTTTTATAAAACCTTTACAGGTGAACTCCTCTGAGTGACAAGAAGAATAACCAAAGCTAGATTTCCGTATTCACAGAATTGACTTCGTTGGAAGTCGCAAAAAAGCTTTTTTCGAGAGGTGTTAAGTTTCTTCCAACAGCCTCTCAATAACCCCGGCATGTCTTTCTGCAGTATGACAATTGCTCAGGACGACCCTGCGGGCCCGATCCCCATACTGATCCAATGCCTTTCTGTCAGCAAACAACCAGGCAACCTTTTCCCCGAGATCTTCTCCATTTACTACCGGCACAGAGGCATCGGCCGCCTCCAGGAGCCTTTTTGCATCCAGGAAATCACCCATGTGGGGCCCATACAGAACCACCTTGCCCCAAGCAGCCGGTTCCATGGGATTCTGTCCCCCGAGGGGAACAAGGCTTGCTCCACAAAAGACAGCCGTCCCCGCACTATACACCTTAAAGAGCTCCCCGAATGTATCCATAATGACGATTTTCTCGGTACGCCCACCCTTTCCTTCTCCAATCGCCGTTCGCAATTGGTATCGCAGACCGCTTTTTTCAATCATGGCTCCTATGGAAGGGGCCCTAACAATATGTCGCGGCGCAATAATGAGGATCGTATCAGGAAAATCCTTCAAAACCCTTTTGTACGCGGAAAGGATTTTTTCTTCTTCTCCTGTTCTCGTGCTTCCGGCCACGAAAACCATGTTTGATTCGCTAATATTCAGGAGTCCTTGCATCTCCTGCTTCGCGGTCACGTTTACATCAGCCACCAGAGTATCATATTTGGCATTGCCGTTGACGGTAATTCGTTCAGGCCTTGCCCCCATCTGAATCATCCGTTGGGCATCTTTCTCTGAAATCATGCTGAAAAGGTCAAAACAGTTCAAAACTTCTTTGAAAAAAGGGCGCACTTTCAGATATCCCTTTATGGATCTTTCTGAAATCCGACCATTTAAAAGGCAGATTCTCACTCCCTTTCGCTTTGCCTCAAAAAGCCAGGAAGGCCACAGCTCTGTCTCCAAAAAAACAAGGACATGGGGACGCACTCGGGAAAGAGCCCCATTCACCGTAGCCGGAGAATCGAACGGCGCTAAAATCACAGAAACATTTTTCCCAAATTTCCTGATAGCGAGATCACGCCCGTGCTCGGTCATGGTGGAAACGGTCACGTGGCAGTCAGGTCTATTTTTCATCAGCGACTTAACGATCGATCCGGCCACCCTGACTTCCCCCAGGGATGCCGCGTGAACCCAGATCCTTGGAGAGCCAGAGAGTCCATAAATCGGTATTTCAGGTACAAATCCCAGACGTTCACGGAAATTCTTCCGGTGCTGACCAGTCAGCCGGGTGTAAAGCCAGAACCCGGGAATCACAACAGAAGACAGCCCGGAGGCGAGGATCGAATAAGAATAGTAGAAGATATCTGACAATTTTCCCTCGAACTCAAAGATTTCTAAGTAGAACACGCAACCTGAAAGCTTCCGAATCCCACTCATTCATGATCTCATCAAAAAAACACAAATACCTATGGAAGTGCAAGTATATTTTTGATAGATAAGAAACATTTGACAAGATGCAAACTGTAAATTAACAACCGAAGACGGTTTCAAACTATCCATTATGCATTTTTCATCCATAGCACGGGTTTTGGGAACACTTCTACTGGTGACCGGCGGTTCCATGCTGTTTCCCCTGATATGTTCCCTATATTACAATGAGGGAGACCTCTTTGCTATCCTGATTTCCGGCATCATTACGGCTGGATTAGGGCTGCCGCTCTGGTGGTTTTTCAGAAAAGAGTACGAATTGGGCATCAAAGACGGCATAGCGTTGGCCGTTTTTGGATGGGTCCTGGTTTCCGCACTTTCTGCCTTGCCATTCATGATCCACGGATCTATCCCTTCGTTCACGGACGCTTTTTTTGAGATGATGTCCGGCTACACCACCACCGGCGCCACCATTATCACCGATATTGAGACTGTTCCTCACGGTCTCCTTTTCTGGCGAAGTGAAACCCATTTACTTGGAGGGATGGGGTTTCTGACCTTAACCATCATATTCCTTCCCCACGGTGTGGGAGGGCTCCGCATTTTCAGGGCGGAGTCGTCCCCGGGGCAGATCATCACCCGGGATCGTTTCAAGGCACGAAATCGCGACACCATGGTATGGCTCTGGGGTATCTATCTGGCGCTGAACCTGTTGGAAATTATTCTGCTTTGTTTTGCGGGCATGGGGCTTTTCGATTCCCTTTGTACGTCCTTCGGAACCGTCTCCACATCGGGTTACTCCACTTGGAATGCCAGCATCGGGCATTATGACAACCCCTATTACGATTGGATCGTCATTACTTTCATGTTTCTGGGAGGGGTCACCTTTGTGCTGTTTTATCAGATATTGCACGGGGATTGGCGATCGCTGAAAATAAATACGGAATTCCGCTGGTATGTGGGATTTCTGCTGTTTTTCTGCGGGGTTGTATCTTTGATTTTGTGGAAAGAAAATACCTACGGAAGCCTCTCGGAATCGATCCGGTACGGGACCTTTCAGGTGGTGTCCCTTTTAACCACCACGGGATTCACCACCGCCGACTACGAACTGTGGCCCCAGGCCGCCCAGATGTTCCTCTTTGTGGTCTGTTTTATAGGAGCATGCGCCGGGTCTACCACCAGCGGCATCAAAGTGGTCCATTATGTGATCATCTGTAAATATATGTATGCGGCAATCAAAAAAGCATTTCTCCAACCCATGTCCGTCATGTCCGTCCGCTTGAATCAGCGCCCCGTGGATGCATCCATCATCGACATTTCCGTGTGTTATTTCATCGTGAATATTTTCATGGTTCTCATCGGGGGCTGCGTTATGGTGTTGTTGGACAATATGGACTACCTTACCGCCTTCAGTTCCGTCATTGCCTCTCTTATGAATATCGGCCCGGGATTCGGCGCCATCGGCGCGTCTGAAAACTATGCCCACATTTCCGATGCGGGAAAATGGTTTTTGGCCTGGAATATGATGGTAGGCAGGCTGGAAATGTTTTCGGCCCTGGTCATCTTTTACCCACTATTCTGGAAACGCTAATCATGAAACCTTTTGGTCTGCCCGTTGATGCGATTCTGGAGGATTTAAAAGACGCGTTGGCCAAGAATCCCTGTGTGGTGCTTGAAGCTTTGCCGGGGGCCGGCAAAACCACGTGCATTCCCATTGCACTGCAGAATGCACCGTGGCTTGAAGGCAAAAAAATCATTGTGCTGGCCCCCCGGCGACTGGCGGCACGGGCTGCGGCCATGCGCATGTCCCATCTATTGCAGGAAAAAGTAGGAGAAACGGTGGGTTACCGGGTTCGAATGGACAGTCGTGTCAGCGCGAAAACCCGTATCGAAGTGGTCACCGAAGGAGTGCTTACAAGAATGCTTCAAAGTGATCCAGCTCTTGGTAGGATTGGGCTGGTAATCTTTGATGAGTACCATGAACGCAGCCTGGATGCGGACCTGGGGTTGGCCTTATGCTTAGACATGCAGGGGGTGCTGAACCGGGATCTAAGGCTTCTGGTCATGTCCGCCACCATGGAAAAAGGTCCTTTGGCCGCCATGATGAACCATGCCCCGGCAATTACATGCCCCGGACACCTTTTTCCCGTGGAAACCCGATATATGGGGCAGTACACACCATCCTGGTCCGAAGATGCAATTCATCGCACGGTGCTTTCGGCTGTGCGCGAGGAGACAGGCAGCATCCTGGTTTTTCTGCCCGGCGCCGGGGAAATCAGAAAAACAGCCCGACGATTGCAGGCCGCCCAGTTGCCTTCGGAATGGGTTATTGCCCCGCTGTTCGGCAATTTGAGTCGCAGCGATCAAGACCAGGCCATTTTACCACCACCCGAGGGTAAACGAAAGATCGTGCTGGCCACATCCATTGCCGAAACCAGTTTGACCATTGAAGGTATTCGGGTTGTAATAGACAGCGGCCTGCAGCGAACGCCACGTTTTGACCCTCGAAGCGGCCTGACCAGATTAGTGACTATTCCCGTATCACAAGCATCGGCCGATCAAAGGCGAGGGCGTGCCGGGCGAACCGGTCCCGGCGTCTGCCTGCGCCTGTGGTCCCATCAGATGCACCCGACACTACCCGCAGCACACCGGCCGGAAATACTGGAGGCCGATCTGACAGGTTTTGTCCTGGAACTGGCATTCTGGGGTGTAGACAATCCGGAAACACTTCATTGGCTTGATCCCCCACCCAAGGGATCATTTCATGGGGCCCGGGATCTCCTTTTGACATTAGGGGCCATTGATAAACATGGCAGGGTGACTGCTCACGGCAAACAAATGGTAGCCCTCCCGGTACATCCGAGACTGGCACATATGATCATTTCCGCCGAATCCATAGGCCTGGGAAAGCTGGCCTGCGATGTGGCGGCACTGCTTGGCGAACGTGATGTAATACGGTTTAAACCGGGTCGCCAAGATGCGGATATGGGACTTCGAGTGGATCTCATGCGCGCCGCGCGCCAGAACAGGTCCCTTGTCCCCCGGGGGGAAAACTTAGATCAACTGGCAGTAGATCAGGGAGCTGTGCGCCGTGCAATTCGAGTCTCGGATCATTTGTGTAAACGTCTTAGCTGTAAAGGCAGAAACGGTGATACGGATGCCCTGGGGCAGTTGCTTGCATGGGCGTATCCCGATAGGGTTGCCCAGCTTCGATCGGGGGGCAGGGGTAAGTTTTTGTTGACCAGCGGACGTGGCGCCTCGCTTGATTCAGCATCAACACTGGGCGCCGAACCATTTCTGGTAGCAGCAGAGTTGGACGGGGAACGCCGTGAAGCCAGGATTTTCAAGGCGGCGCCGACCAGTCTGGACACCCTCATAAAACAGTTTGAAGGCCAGATCCAATGGTCGGAATCCATAACATGGGATCCCAATAAAAAAGGCGTCAAAGCCCTGCAAAAAATGAAACTGGGCACCATTACCCTAGCCAGCGAACCGTTGCCCAATCCGGATCCTGAACAGGTTTTAAATGGTTTGCTGAGTGGAATAGCGCAGCAGGGGATTCAGTGTCTGCCCTGGAATAAGGCGCTCCGCCAATGGCAGGGGCGAGTCTGTTTGTTGCGGCGATTATTAGAAAATGACAAAACCTGGCCGGATGTTTCCGATCAGGGGCTTGAAAGAAGCCTGAACCGGTGGCTGGGCCCTTATCTGAACCATATGGACAGGCTGAGCAACCTGGTCAAAGTGGATCTTAAGGGGGCACTTTTCAACATGCTGTCCTATGAACAGAAGAAAGTCCTCGATGCGCTGGCCCCCACCCATCTAAAGGTACCCAGCGGTTCTCGGATTCCCATCGATTATGGAAGGCTTGTACCTGTGCTGGCCGTTCGCATACAGGAAATGTTCGGTCTTTCTCGATCACCGACTGTGGCGAGAGGGCGACAGCCATTGCTGGTTCACCTTCTTTCACCGGCGGGTCGTCCGGTACAGATCACCCAGGATCTGGCGGGTTTCTGGGAGACAGGCTATATTCAGGTAAAAAAAGAACTCAAAGGCCGTTATCCCAAACACTATTGGCCCGATAATCCACTCCAGGCGCAAGCCACCGCGCGGGCCAAACCAAGAAGGACTTGACCGGGTTATTATTATTTTTCAGGACCTTACTCCAAAAAAAGTTGCTGAACATCTTTTAGATTGAGGGACATGCAGATGACGATAACCCTTTCGTTTGCCTCAATATGAGTGTCTCCCACGGCGGTTTGCCATTTTCCGTCTCGAAAAACCCCGCCGATAAGAATTTTTCCATAAAATGACGCGTCCAGTTTTGAAAGCGGGCGGCGCGTAATGGGCGAATTGGGCGCCGCCGCCAGTTCAACTACTTCGGCATCGAAACCATGGAGATGGGCCACGGAAATTAATTCCCCCCTGCGGATGAATTTGAGGATCTCATTTCCCGCCATGATCTTTTTATTTAACGCAATATCTGATCCACTGGTCGTGGCCAGCACCATGTATTCTTCTTTAGTGCACAGGGAAATAGTTTTCGTCTGCTTTTCATGAGCATTGCCGTTTTGCGTTTCCATCAAACGTTTGGCCATCAGACTGCTCAGAATATTGGTCTCATTTTCACCGGTAGCCGTAATAAAGGTATCCATATCCCGAAGCCCGGCAGATTCCAGCACATCCAGTTCCGTTCCGTCTCCACATAAAACCTCGGTATTATGGAGCATGAAGGACAATTCCTCAGCCCGTTTATGATCCTTTTCAATGAGTTTGACCTGAACGGATTTTTCAAGCAATTCGGCCACACGGCTTCCCACCAGGCCGCCACCAAGAATCATCACCCGATGGCGTCGTTGTTGTTTGACCCCGGTCAATGTCATCAAGCGGGGAAGATTTTCTTTTGCAGCCATGATAAAAATCTGGTCCTGAGGCAGAATTTCATGGTCTCCACCGGGTATAATGGTAGTAATGCCCCGAGCGACGGCAACCACACGAAAAGGGAATTCATGGTGAATTTGAGAAATTTCCTTCAGCTTTTTGAAGGCCAGTGGCGAACCCTCTTGAATACGGGTCGCCATCACCTGCATCTGACCATCGGCGATATCGATGATATCATTGCCGGCGGTCATTTTAATGAGCCTTACGATCTCCTGTGCAGCCAGTTCTTCCGGATGAATAATCAAGTCTATTTTCAAATCATCGGCGGTCAGAACGGAATGCCTGATACCGAATTCAAGGGAACGAACCCTAGCAATTTTGAGCGGTATACCGAAACGGTCCGCTATCAGGGAACACAACATATTAATGGCATCGTTATCCGTGACCGCAATAACCAGGTCGATCTCCCGAGCGTCTGCTTCCTTCCAACAGTCGATACTCATGGCTGTGCCTTGAATCAAACGGGCATCCACATGTCCTTCAGCATAGCCAAGCAATTGGCCGTCCGGCTCAATGGCTGTCACGGCGTATCCTTCGTGAACAAGTCGTTTTGCCAGATAAAACCCCACCCCCCCAAGTCCAAGGATGAGGATGTTTTCAGAGCGATCTTTTTTCTTTTCAAACATGGGAAATATCGACCCCTTCCTCAAGGGCAAGTTCTTTCAGTTCAGTTTCCAGCATTTCTGATTCCTTTTCGAGATTAAGATAGCCAACAAACATGTCCTTTTTGGGCAAAGAGAGTATAGGGAAATCGGAATGGGGTGTCAATGATGCAAGGGCAGGAGAAAAAGAGGCTTGACAAATGAGGCCCAAGGGAGGAGTGTCACAAAGTTCGTTTGTTGGGCACTTTCATGGATCAAGGAGTTTTTACCCATTCCCGCAACCATCAAGATATTTGCCATTTTCGTATTGGTTCTCATCCTGAATCGATTCCGTCTCCATTTGGGTTTTTCCCTTTTGATCGGTTCCGTAACCTTGGCCTTGTGGACGGACCTTGGCCCCGGAGGCTGGTTGAACGCAACCTTCAACAGCATCGCCAATTTCCAGACTCTCGGTCTGGCCGCCATTGTGGGACTGATCCTGGTAATGAGCAGGCTCATGGAAAGATCCGGGCATATGACCAGACTTGTAGAGAGTTTTTCCCTTCTTTCAAAGGATGCGCGGGTTGTGGGCGCGGTCATGCCCGCCCTGATCGGACTTTTGCCCATGCCCGGAGGAGCACTCTTCTCCGCCCCCATGGTGGAAGCATCCCTCCATGAGCATCCGATTACCGGGGAGCAGAAAACCATTATCAACTACTGGTTCCGGCACGTGTGGGAATACTGGTGGCCCCTTTTCCCCGGAGTCGTCCTGGCCATGGCCCTGCTGGACGCGAATCCCTGGCATTATATGGGCATGATGGCCCCAATAACCCTTTTCTCTATTCTTGCGGGTGTCCTGTTCATCCTCAGGCCCATCGGTAAAATAAGATTGCAGGGGAAAGGCAAGCTATCATGGTCGGGAATCGGCCGTTTTTTATGGGAGATGATGCCCATACTGGTGGTCATTCTCATCATGCTCCTGGTCATTGGGTTGGCCAAAGGCCTTCGTCTTCTGGGTATCCCAGTGGAACTGGCCGGCGCCTCGTCCATCCTTCCCGGACTCGTTTGCGCCATCGTATGGGTATGTGTCGTCAATCATATCCCCCCAACCCAGGTGCGGGGGGCTGTGCTGGATAAAGGGATATTGCCCTTTCTCCTCCTGGTCTTCTCCATCATGGTCTTTAAGGGAGTCATGACCGAGAGCCATACCGTCGGCGACATACGTACCGAACTCATAGCCAACAGCATTCCCATCCTGCTGATTATCATGATCATGCCCTTTGTATCAGGGCTTATCACAGGAATCGCCATCGGATTCGTGGGGACCTCCTTTCCTCTGGTAATCCCCCTGTTCCAAGCCCTCCCCGCGTATGATTCCATGGCTCTGGCGGCGGTAGCATACACCTTTGGTTTCATGGGAATGATGCTTTCACCGGTACACCTCTGCTTTCTGGTGTCTAAAGATTACTACAAGGCGGGCCTTCTTAAAAGCTACCGCCACCTGGCCCTGCCCACACTGACGGTCATGGCTGCAACCCTCATTCTCTATCTGGGAATAATATCCCCGTAAAAACCCCGCAATCTAATCCGCTGGAAGAGCGAAGTCCTCCCGGACAGGGTGAAAGGTGTCAATGACCCTGCATTGCGTCACAGCCCTGCCTGAATGGACTATACCCGAAGGAATGACCACAACCGAACCGGACGTAAGTCTCTCGGTTTCATTGCCCACCGTGAGTTCAAACTCTCCCTCCCGGAGGTTAACGATTTGTTCATGGGGGTGGTCATGGGCCGGAAGGCTTGTCCCTTCGGGAATCGACCAGAAAGCCACCGTCACATTCTCACTATGAACAAAGTCAGCCTTCACACCCTTCCCATATTCTTTAAGTTCTACCTTGTGTAATAACATCACTTTTTCTCCAAAGGCCGTCACGTTGAACGACCGCAAAAGTGTTTAGAGCAAAAAGACCAAAATCAAACCATAGCGACCACTTAACCACTAAACGACTAAAAACTTTAAAGAGGTCTGAATTAGGTGGAGGTTTCGGTCTTAATCAAGCCGGTCTTTTTTGCAGCCCCTTTCCGGGAAGGAGCCCGATAAGGACGGTGGTGAGGAGGGGTACCATAGCCACAACCATGAGGACCGGCCGGATGGAAAACATATCTCCCAGTTTCCCTGTCAGTGGGGCCATCAACCCCCCGGTCCCGAAAGCCAATCCCATCATCAAGCTGGATACCATGGATTTACCTTTGGGCGCCAATTCCTGGCCCATCGCTACCCCGAGGGGCAGTGTAGCCAAGACCAGAAATCCTGCCAAAAAAGCGTTCAAATAGACCCAGTCTCCCGGAAGAACCAGCAAAAGATAAAGACTGAGGGTAGCCAAACTGTGGGTGAAAAAAAAGATTGGCTTGTAACCGAGTCTGTCCGACAAATGACCTGCCAGAAGTCCACTGATGGCCCCACCTACCGTAAAGAGGGAGATCATAGTCCCGATGGAAACCAGGGAATAGTTTTCTCTGGCGTAGAGCACCGGTATAAAGGTCATGAAAGACTGGCCTGCAAAAGCCCGCAGCACCATGATAACCCAGAGAAGAACAATCGGTTTCCATGCCTCACCCAAGACCTCTCGTATGGAAGCAAGAAATCCGAGGTTCATAAATCCCTCCCTGCCGGGGTTGGGGACGGTTATGAACAGAAAAATTACAGCCCCAAGACCAAAAATCATGGTATACGGGGTCGCGGTCAGGCCGTGGAACTGTACATAATAGGTGATGAAGAGGGGGCCTAAACCAAAGGCAAGGGTGCCGCCCAGGATAAATATGGACATGGACAGGCCGAAGTTTCTGCCTGCATAAGTGGAAACCATGCCTGCGCAGGGTGGATGGTACATGGATGCCCCAATGGACCCCAACGCTATAAAGAGGAGAAGCAGCGGGAAAGAAGGGGCAAATCCCACCAGAGGAAAGAAAAGAACAGCCAATAAAAGACCGCCGAAAATAAACAGGCGCCCATGGTAGCGGTCTGCCATGTAACCGACGGACGGTTGGACGACGAATGCCAGAATTCGACCAATCGCCGTAATAAGTCCCACCTCTGTGAGGGTGAGGGAGAACCTCTCCATAAAGAGGGGAAGGAGAGGGTTGACAAAGGAGGCGTAGAAGTCTCCAACGAAATGGACAAGGGTCAGCGAAAAAATGACTTTCACATCAGCCCTCGATGATAATTTCAAACCGCTTTTTTCCAGACCCACCTCCAACAATCTCTATCTCCTGAAAAGTCGTGTTTCCGTACAGTTACACAGCACCAAAGCGTACCTCCTAAAAACAGCAATTAGCTTTTGAGCTATTAGCAGTTAGCTTAATGATGTAAATGATTTACATCAGTTTTTCCTGTATTGCAACTTTCACTTTTTGATGCTGAGATGTTTGTC
>CAYOWC010000054.1:19629-21245 GCA_964407525.1 uncultured Desulfobacteraceae bacterium
TAATGGCTAAGTGCTAATGGCAGCTTTCAGGTACCTCCATTACGCAAGGCCTGAGAGATCTGTACTGATCGGGACGCGGGGATCTGAACCCCGGTTGCTTATTGAAATCATTAAACTTTTTAACATGATGATCCCAAGGTGAAACAATAAAGAGACGGTTTTCACGGCTGCTTACGGCAAAATTTCTCTCAAACTATAATGTGAAAAATGCCGAAGGCAATACCTTAGTGCAAAAAACATGACAGAAAGCTTTTCCCTGGCGATCTCCGATCAAGACTTGGCACAAGCCTCCTGATCTAATGCCAACATGTGGGGGTGGTACCCTTCACATGCTTTCCGTGGAGAGTGCCGCCGGCTCATTCCGAACTGCCCATGAATGAATATTCCCCCAATAATGGGACGGATCATCAACTTGTGCCTTTCCTGCCTCGCATTGATTTCAGCCCTTCGGCTACACTCTGATAACCTCCCACGAGCCAGTTGAGCAGGTGTGAAACGATAGGATGTCCTGCCATTATAGTCTGGATTCAATATTCGGTATTTACTTTGAAAAAACACTTGAATTAATGAACACTATTACACTATCATAGCTTCACCAACATTTATCAGTCAAACACTGAAATAAACTATCAGGTGAATATCAAAATGGATAGCGCCTTAAAGCCCCTATATCTTTATTAAGGATGTAGGGGTTCTTTATTTTGAGGATAATTGGTCATCGGAAGGAGATTTTACATGAGAGCTTTTTTCAGGATGTTCCTCTGAAAAGCAAGCAAATACACCCTTCAATTCGGGTATGGCTCTCCCGCATGGCAAATTATCCAGATCACCGGTTAACATCCCGTTTGCATGTTATCCCGTTAGGAACTTGTAGGAAAAGAACGTTTTTCGGCAAGAAAAAATCCGGACCGCATTTATCCGGAAACCGTATACTAACTTCGTCGCGACACGATGTCGTGTAATTGATTGTATTTACGGTATTTTTTATTAACTGAAGAATACCCAGCATGTTCCTGCTGGACCCTACGTGGGCGTGCTACCGTTGCGCTGATGACGGGGTGCGAAGCCCACGGACAAAGTACCGAATTGGGTCGGAATGGCGACAGGACGACCCCTCCGGGAAGCCTCCCCGGTTAAGGGCTAGGGTCGAATGATATGGTGAAGGTATCTGAATGTCCGCAAGCATCGTAAACAGGAACAGGCCTACCGAGGTTTAAAATCCCGATGAACCGGGATGAAGGTCGAAGACGGCTCCTCAGTGTGAGTCGTATGCGGTCAGGTTGCAAGTTTCTAACGTGCTTGCACGGAACTGGAGGATCGTCGGTGTACAGGACGCACCTAAGTCATTCATTGGATCAATTATGTGGAACGTGGAAATCTCATATCTCCGCCTGAATGTTCAGGCAGGTGAAACCGCCCCGAAAACAACTCGGGATCTTCGATAAGGCATCCCGCCTGCTATTGGGCCATATGACACTCATTGATTTGTTACGCAATATATGGCATATGGCACAAAATAGATATCGACATATGGTATGCTTTTATTGCCATATGGCGTTATCACGGCGGGATTGTGAGAGAACTTGGAGAACCTTTGAAGAAGAGAAAGCGAATGA
>CAYOWC010000055.1:0-10615 GCA_964407525.1 uncultured Desulfobacteraceae bacterium
AGATATCAAGCATTTGAATGACTTTTTTTCGTGCTGGGATTCTCACTTTTTGATGCTAGCCCATTGCGCCCTAAGCCACTGATTTTGTGCGGCTAATAGCTAAAGGCTAACCGCTAATTGCATCTTTTAAGTGTCCTTAAGTTTCTATAAACGATCTACCTGGACATTCCCTAACAACTCTAACATATCATCGTCCAGCAGATACATAAATTGGTTCAGGGGATATTCACTGCCACAACCCGGGCAGCGCCAAATTGTTCGTCTTCATGTACGCACCAACTTCAATGTATCTTTGCACTTACACTTCATAGCGTTTTTCCTGTTCCTTTTTAAGATTCCTTCGCTGTCATTAGGACATAAACTCAAACTGACTGCGGAACGGTCCATACCAGAATTTCCCATAAATGTCACTGCTAAAATCGGGACTTCCAAGCTCACCGCTTTATACTACCATTTTTAACTTTCCTGTGCTATACAAGCGCGAGAATTAAGAGAGGTGTGAATAAAAGGAGAAAAAAAATGAAAATCGGCTGGATTGGTACAGGTGTAATGGGTGGCCCAATGGCAGGTCACCTTCAAAAAGCAGGCTATGAACTTTCCGTCCATAACCGCACAAAAGAGAAAGCAATGCCATTGGTCGCGAACGGAGCCCATTGGTGTGATACACCGGCACAGATAGCACAGCAATCCGAGATCATTTTCACCATGCTAGGACATCCTGAAGATGTAAAAGAGATCTATTTTGGTGAAATGGGAATCCTCGAATCGAAAGGAACTGCGCAGATCATAGTGGATATGACAAGCAGCCAGCCGACTCTTGCACGCAGCATATATGAAGAAGCAGCAAAATTGGGCATTGAGTCCCTCGATGCCCCCGTTTCCGGGGGAGATGTAGGTGCAAGAGAAGCTATACTGGCCATCATGGTGGGAGGGGAAAAGAAAATTTTCGAGCAAGTTCTCCCGCTGTTTGAGGTGATGGGAAAAACCATCTCCTTTATGGGCGATCCCGGCGCGGGACAGCATACAAAAGTGTGCAATCAGATTCTTGTAGCTGGAACCATGATCGGCGTATGTGAATCCCTTCTCTATGCGTCGAAACAGGGCTTAGACAGCAGTGAGGTAATCGATATCGTAGAAAAAGGAGCAGCCGGGTCCTGGTCCATAAGCAACCTGGGACGAAGGATTGCCAAAGGGGATTACAATCCCGGATTTTTTGTTGAGCATTTCATCAAGGACATGGGCATCGCTCTGCACGAGGCCTCAGCGGCCGGACTTTCACTGCCCGGACTGGCCCTGGTACAACAATTGTATATTGCCCTCAAAGCACAGGGACATGGCCGCTCCGGCACACAGGCGTTAATCCTTGCCCTTGAAAAACTCAGCAGCAGCAAATGAATGTACATCTATTAATGCAGGAGGCAACCATGGCCAAATTATTATGGCAACCATCGGAAGAGCAGATAAAAAGCAGCAACATGTATCGATTTATGCAATTTATAAACGACCGATACAATAAAGAATTCACGGAATACGCAGAGCTTTACCAATGGTCCATTGATAGCATCCCTGATTTCTGGGATTCCATGTGGAAATTCGCAGAAATAAAGACATCAAAACCTTATGACCAGGTTGTTGATGACCTCACCAAAATGCCCGGCGCCAAATGGTTTCAAGGGGCACGGCTTAACTTTGCCGAAAACCTTCTCCGATACCGAGACAACCATACGGCCCTGATATTCAAAGGGGAATCCAACGATTCCACCAGAATGACCTATGCCGAACTATACGATGAAGTAAGCCTCGTTGCCGCCGCATTGAAAGAAGCCGGCGTAGAATCCGGGGACAGGGTTGCCGGATTCGTGCCTAATATGCCCCAGGCAATCATTGCCATGTTAGCCGCCGCAAGTCTGGGCGCCACATGGTGCTCCTGTTCCCCTGACTTCGGTATGAAGGGAGTGCTTGACCGCTTTGGCCAGATCAAACCGAAAATCCTCTTTACGGCCAACGGCTATTTCTTCAAAGGGAAAAAGCTTGATTCACTGGAAAGGGTTTCAGAGATCATGGCTGCTCTGCCATCCATTGAAAAAGTCGTGGTCGTTCCTTATACGGAAGAAAACGCCAACCTATCAAAGGTTCCGAAGGCCGTAAGCTATGGAGAGTTTATATCGGGAAGGGAACCTTCCGAAATCACGTTTAAACAGCTACCTGCAGATCATCCTCTCTACATCATGTTCACCTCAGGCACGACGGGTCTCCCCAAATGCATGGTTCAGAGCGCAGGCGGAATTCTGGCAAACCACATCAAAGAGCTGATGCTCCAAGCCGACCTGAAACGGGAAGACACCATTTTTTATTTTTCCACCTGCGGGTGGATGATGTGGAACTGGTTGACAAGCTCTCTTGCCCTTGGAGCCACCTTGGTGTTGTTTGACGGCAATCCTTTTTATCCGGATCCGGGCGCCCTCTGGAAAATGGCCCAGGATGAAAAGATCACGCTTTTTGGAACCAGTGCCGGGTATATCGCCGCACTCCAGAACGCCGATGTACATCCCGGGAGAGACTATGATCTGTCGTCACTGAGGGAAGTCCTTTCAACAGGTTCGCCCCTTTCCATAGAAGGATTTGAATATGTCTATCGGGAAATCAAAAAAGACGTCCAGTTAGCCTCCATCTCCGGTGGATCGGATATCAACGGATGTTTTGCCGGAGGAAATCCCATGGGCCCGGTCTACGCAGGAGAACTTCAATGCAGGTACCTGGCCATGGACGTGGAAGCCTTTGACGAAAACAGCAAGCCTGTGCGCAATCAGCAGGGAGAACTGGTATGCCTGGCACCATCCCCATCCATGCCGATCTACTTCTGGGATGATCCCGACGGCAAGAGATATCACGATGCCTATTTTGATGTGTACCCGAACATCTGGAGACACGGGGATTTTGTAGAAATCAGTGATCGCGGGGGCGTTGTCATGTACGGCCGGTCGGATGCCACTCTAAATCCTGGAGGAGTTCGAATCGGAACGGCGGAGATCTACCGACAAATGGAACAGATGGAAGAAATCGCGGACAGCCTCGTTGTAGGCCAGAACTGGGAAAATGATGTTCGCGTAATCCTCTTTGTCAAATTGGCGGTCGGCAGCAAACTGGACGATGATCTCAGAAAACGGATAAAGGCCACCATAAGGACCAATGCATCGCCCAGGCATGTGCCGGCCAAAATTATTGAAGTCCCCGACGTCCCCTACACCCTGAATATGAAAAAAGTTGAGCTGGCCGTCAAGAAGATCATCGAAGGAAAAGAAGTCCTGAATCGGGATGCTTTGAGCAACCCGGAATCCCTTGATTTTTATGCCGGTATTAAAGAACTGGAAGAGGCTTGAGAACAGAAGTCAGAAGTCAGAGAACGGAAGTCAGAAGTCAGAAAACGGATAAACCTATTTTGCCACAAAAATCTCATTTTTTGGACAAGGTTGAAAATGTAAACCATGGAATTAAACGACACTGATATCATTCTTTTTCCCCACTGTTATCTGACAGAGGGGGCACTCAACAAAGTTCTTGAGACTTTTGGAAACCTCCAGATCTGTCTGCCATGGTATATGGAACCGCCCGGAGCAGTTTCAGAGATCGGGAACAAGTCGAACGTGAAAGTACTTTATCCTCCGGACAATCTTAAGCCGGACGGAGCTTTTCTTCCTTTGCTCTCTGATTACAGGTTCTGGATGAAAGAAAATATGGGGAACATGCCTCACATTTCGGCATCGAAACTTGAGAGGGATGAAGCCTCTTGGGATATCCGAAAAACCATCCGCCCCAAAGAAAAAGACAGTTCTGCAAAATGGAATGACCGCATCACTCCCTGGCATCTGATTCTTCATCTATCGGGAGAAATGGAGAAAGAGAACGCAGATGCCGATGCGGCACTTGAAGAAATAAAAGCTTTAGGGTCTCCTCTCAAAGAGGCTATGGGCGATGAATATCCTGAGAGTATATTCGATGATCTGCCGGTAACGCCTCCTTCATCAATGGGAGAAGACAAGCAGCGCATTACCCGTTGGATAGAAGCATGGTTCGGGCTTTTTGGTTCCCATGTTTCGCCAGGGTCCCGCCTTCTCACTTTGAACCGGGATATTTTTGAATTTGTGCTGGATCTGTTTGAAAGACCTGATTCCGAAATCTCAAATGGACCCGGCAATCTCGATGGTTCCTTTACCAAACCGGCTCTTGGGGAAACGGTCGACTTGCCTAATCTTTCCGGAGGCTCAAACCTGAAATACCAATCGATCCTTGCAGATCTTGCGGGAAAGACCATCCACCTGTTGGAATATCCGTGATGGAAACGGAAAAAAGCATTACCGAAGGCATCGAAAAGGCTGAGAATCTTCAAAAGGATTCGGTTTAAAAAACCCCATGTTCAGGCTTAATGATCTGATCCTCATCGTCGTAATCTTCGCTTCCATGTTCGCGGGAATTCTGTTCCCGAAACAGGTTTCCTTTCTGCAGCCCACTCCACTCTACCTCATGATGCTACTCCTTTTCCTGAGCTTTCTGACTACGGAAATGACATCCGTGTGGGACATCCTGAAATCCCATGGTCCTACGGTAATCTGGCTCTCTTTTCTGAAAATGTTCCTGATCCCTGCCCTCGTGTATTTCATTTTCAAGGAATTATACCCTCCATACGCCATCGGGGCCCTGCTCCTGACTGGGATATCCACCGGAGTGGTGGCGCCGTTCATATCAGGTCTCGTAAACGCAAACAGTTCGCTGGTTCTCGTGATGGTGGTCATTTCTTCCCTCATTGTGCCCTTTTCCCTTCCTTTTCTTGTGAAAGTCCTGACCAGTCGGGATGTGGCAATTCCACTTGGTAAAATGGTCCAGATGCTGTCGCTGGTTATTTTCGTCCCCGCCATCGCATCGGAAGCCTTGAGACGTCTATCCCCGTCGATCCTGAACAAACTCGTCGCCAGGCGCTACCCGGTCTCCCTCGTCATATTCGCAACCGTCAATCTTGCCGTATTTTCCAAATATGCTGATTTTTTCAGGCAGAACCCGGCGACGATCCTCGAAGCTTCCTGTATCTCCATCATCCTTGGAGCGGTATACGTAATCATCGGGATTCTTACCCAAGCGAAATCCACCCTCAAAAATCAACTGGCAGCAGCCATTATCTTTGCAAACATCAACAACGTCCTGGTTATTGTTTTTGCATCGGAATTCTTCGGTCACCTGGAACCTACCCTGGCCGCCACCTACATGATCCCCTTTTTCGCACTCATTTTTCCTCTCAGGATTTACCAGCGGATACGATCCAGCTCCGTCCCCTGATCACCATTGCATGGGGATCTTTTACGTACCATGCTTCAGCGAATAGATTTTTTCTTCGAAATCCCAGCGGACACAAGCAATGCTGGGCTGCCAACATTGTAAGTGAAATTTCGGTTTCGTAAGCCCGTTCGATGAACAACTACGGTCTCCGATTTTAAAAAAAAGCGATTATTACCCAACCCCCTGATATACCAAACTATTAAAATTATATTGATTTTAAGAAATTTTGGGTACAATTATTGCATTATTCTTCATTGACGATATTGATAAACATTGTTATTGTCCAATTGAGGAGTTTCAGAAAATTGAAAAACATAACTGAGTAGTGGATTCAGAAGCAGGCCACAAGAACCAGAAAGGAGAATTTATAATGAAAATGCGAATAATGAGTGCGATGTTGGCGGGTTTGGCCCTTTTGTTTTTCCACACGGCTGTGTATGCGAGCTATACGAATATCACTACGTATGACGGATACGGTTCTGGAACCGGCTGGTATGGGGGACAAGAAAATAATGAAGTAGAACCTGGCGCTGCAACCGGCCAGGGGTGGGACCTGGAAGGTTTTTATTTTAATGAAGATGATAATAGTCTGGCATTGGTTGGCGGTTTCGATCTTGTTGACGGCGGTACGGACTTAGGGTATTCTTGGGTGCAGTCAGGAGATATCTTCCTTGAAACAAACGACCAGAACGATTTTTATGAATACGTACTGAGTATGGATTTCACGAATAAGGAATATACAGTGTACGACATTTCGGGTGGAGGAAGCACCTACACTGA
The DNA here is from genome assembly GCA_964407525.1 of uncultured Desulfobacteraceae bacterium. Classification (GTDB taxonomy): domain Bacteria; phylum Desulfobacterota; class DSM-4660; order Desulfatiglandales; family Desulfatiglandaceae; genus DUZB01. The sequence goes on from CAYOWC010000055.1 coordinate 6,109, forward strand.
GACACACAATGGCCCGGCTGCTATGGCAGGCTTGCCGTTGAATTATACTGGCGGAGGTACCGAAGTAACAGGTAGTATGCCTTTCACATATGTGGCAAATTTGACTGATTCGGAAATAGTCGGTGACTTGGGGGCTGGTCCGCATAATGCAGCATTTGTAGACATGTCCTTCCTGGAGCCAAACACCAATTTCGGTTCCTTTTTTACCATAACCTGCGGAAACGATGTTCTCACGGGTGCGGGTACAACATCCGGAGGGCAGGTTCCGGAACCGGCAACCATTCTCCTGCTGGGATTCGGCGTGGCGGCCCTGGGAGCAAGGGCAAGAAAAAAGAAATTGAACAGTGCAAAGGAAATCTAAAAGTTGCTGAAATTCAAACAATTTGACATGTACAGTGTTCATTGTTTTTAGTAAGAAGGAATTCACTTGTAGAATACGGTAGAAGGTCTTACTCGGAATTCACGAAAGCACGTAACCGTAAGAAATTTAGGGGGTGTGTTATGAAAAGGAAAATGATCTCGCTTTCTGCCGCATTTATTGTGTTTTTTCTGGCCGGTAGTGCGAATGCTTCTTATTTCTATATCGGAACGGATTATTCTGTTAATAATGATAAACCAAAGTATGTTGCCGATTACCTCATTTCTGAGGATTATATTTTGGGGGAAGATGGGTTATCTAAAGAAGAAGGAGCTTTCAGTTATACTGTTGCTGATGATGGTCTATCCGGAACGTGGAAATCCGACGGATCCGTTGATTTTATAACTATAAAAGCTTCAAACGCATATGCAGCCTATCAAATAACAGGTTTAGAAAGCGGAGTGTGGAGTACGGTAAAAATTGAAAACGGTGGAGGGCAACAACCGGAATTATCCCATATGACTGCATGGAGTTCGCCAGGATATACAGGCGGTCATTCTGGGGGCGGTGGATCCTCAGCAGTCCCCGAACCAACAACCATGGCCCTTCTCTTTGGAGGACTTGGAATTTTAGGCTACAATAAGTTTCGGAGTAAATTTGGCAGGAAGAAAGAATAGCTCTTTCTGAACATGAAAAGTCATTAATGGCGGGGTCTCATTCAGAGTCCCCGCTTTTTTTGTTCATCCTATAAATCCGCTTTTGCCTTTGTTTAACACGGTCACTACCACATAAGAAAAGGAATTTGGACGCTGGTAAACGTAAACAATCCCTGATTTTTTTTAATGATTATCTGCGTCTATCTGCGGAAATCTGCGTCCCGCATCAACCATGGACTGAAGACGATAGATAATCCGCCTGCAAACGATCAAGGTATGCGCGAAGCGTTGTTTGAACATCAACGGCTTCGAAAGGATGACGCCTTTTCGCAAGTCCACAATCATCTGCCTGAATTCCTGTTCTCTTTCATCCAATTTCAAAAAGAGGAAATTATAATCTTTTTCAGATTGGGCCTGTGAGAGAAGAAAGATAGTCTCCACCAGGTGAGGGATAAAATCCGGGTTGAGTTTCTTCAACACCGCGACTGTTTCCGGGTCCGCCGCTTCCATCCCGGCGCTTTCCTCTGCAAAAAAATGAAGCTGATCCAGCCAGGAACGGACCGGGATGGCTTCATCAGCGCTTAACTCCACCTGTTTGAGCAATGTCTGCAGGGTGGCTTGCAAGGCAGCCACATCCAGGGCAACAGGTTTCGGTCGGCTATTGCCTTGGAACTTCGCGGCAATTTCTTCTCCAATAGATGCAATTTTTGTTTCAGCAAGTCGCAGACTACCATGAAACTTTTCCAGCAGGTCTTCACGCCATACCAGAAGATTGATTATCCATGTGAACAACACCCCCAAAAAAATGCCCACCAGACGCTCCGTGGGGGGGGCGAGACTGGCCACGGCGTGTAGATCATGAATGGTCGCTACTACATAACAAAGGGCCGCCTGACATCCCAGGTAGGCGGTCCCGGGACGTCCACCCCAGATGTAGGCAAAGAAAAAGACCACCATAAACGTTGACACACATAGGAAAAACGTGGATTCCACCTGTAACCCTAAGAATGCATATCCGGTGAGCGCCCCTACGAGGCAACCTAAGAATCGCAGCAACCCCTTGTGATAGGTAGACATGAGATCCTGTTGAAGCACGGTAATCACTGCTACAGACATATTCAGGGCATTGCCTGGAATTTCCGCCCAGAACCAGAACCAGAAAACTGATACAATGCCCAAGGCTCCTTTGATGGCGTATTTCATGGAAGGGATATGGATGGCGCGGGTTCGGTGAAAGAGTCTAAAGCGAAACAGATCGGTACTTTCCACTTCAGTGCCGCTATCGGTTTCCAATGCCACGTCGCTGATGAACTGATCCCGCTTTTCCATGGAAAGATCATTGACCACACGTTGAAGCAGGTAGATCAATTCCAGGAAAATCAGGAAATCGAACACACCATATTTTTCATCATGCCTGCTTTCGAGGGTCTTCTGGTAAACGGACTCCATGGTTGCCAGTTCCCCGGCCATGGCCTTTGCCGCAGCCATTCTTGCAGCGCCCTGCCAGCCGTCTACCTCAGACAGTTCGTGCATTTTTCCCAATAGCTCTTCAAGAGCGGTTCTATGGTTTTCCTGGTACGCATGGCCCGGTTTTTCCTGCAACAACCCGTGGTAAAAGGCATGGAAATCTTCAATGCGGCGGGAGAGCCTTTCAAAAGACAGATCCAGGATTCCCAATTCTCCCTTCAGCACCTTCATTTCCATGGAGGCATCCTGCAGCAACACCGCAATTTTCTTTTCCCTTTTGGTTAATCGCAGGTAGTTTTCCTCCAATCCTTCCGGCTGATAGTTGCTTTCCAGATACTGGTAAACAATTTCCCGAATCCATTCAAATGCCTCCATGTAAAACTGACCATATTCTTTTTCCAGCGTTTCAAAGGCGTAATCCGGGAAGATCACCACATTGACCACAAGCGAAACCAGCACACCGATCGTTATGGCCGCCCCCCGATGAACCGTAATGTATAATTTCATTAGGTTCTTGTGAGTCAGGAAGACAACAGAGTATTGGGTTAAAATGTCTATGGATGACAAGTTTGTCATTGAACTGGAGAACGGTCAAGTCTGATCCCTTCGTGCTCTTCATGTCCTTCGTGGTAGACAGGCGGGGAATGACGATTTATTCGAGGCAGAATTTAGACATTCCTTCATCAATGGGAACGGGGTATTCCCCATTAAAACAGGCAAAACAGAGGTCCTCATCAGGAATCGCGGTTGCCTTTTTCAAGTTGTCTATCGAGAGATAACCAAGGCTGTCCAGACCCACAAAATCCCGGATCTCCTCCACGGATTTCTGGGCTGCGATCAATTCGCCACGGGTGGAGAAATCGATCCCGTAATGGCAGGGATAGCAATGCGGGGGGCAACTCACCACCATATGGACCTCTTTGGCCCCAATCTCCCGCAGGGTTTTCACACGGGTCTTGGCCGTAGTGCCCCGGATAATGGAATCTTCCATGATCAATACCCGCTTGCCTCGCAGCAATTCCTTAACCGGGTTCAGTTTGACCTTGACCCCGAAATCCCGCATGCTCTGGGATGGCTGAATGAAGGTTCTCCCGATATAATGGTTTCGAATCATTCCCATTTCGAGAGGAATCCCAGAGGCCTGGGCATATCCGATGGCGGCATAATTGCCCGAATCGGGAAACGGCATCACGAAGTCCACATCCAAAGGGAATTCTTTTGCCAGGAGTTCCCCTTGCCGCTTCCGAAACAGGTACACGTTTTCCCCAAAGACATTGCTGTCGGGCCTGGAAAAATAGATCAATTCGAAAATGCACTGGCTTTTGCGCGACGAAATACCCGAGGGAATGCTTTTAATACCGTCCCGGTTGATAATGACGATCTCGCCCGGCTCTATAAACCGGATAAATTCCGCTTCCACGAGGTCAAAGGCACAGGTCTCCGATGCAATGACGTACCCGCCATTGAGCTTGCCCAGGCAGAGAGGCCGGAATCCATTGGGATCCTTGGCGGCAATGAGACTGTCCTCGGTCATGACCACAACAGAATAGGCTCCTTTTAACTGATCCATGGTCTCGATCATGGCCGTTTCCATACCCATGTTTAACCGCCGGGCAATCAGGTGCAGGACCACCTCGCTGTCCATGGTAGTCTGGAAAATGGAACCGCTCTTTTCCAGTTCCGAACGGATACCGTGGGCGTTGACGATGTTGCCGTTATGGGCAATAGACATGGACTTGCCTGAATGGCGTACGCGGAAAGGTTGGGCGTTCACCAACAGAGAAGAACCGGTGGTGGAATAACGGACGTGCCCAAGGGCCATGTTCCCCTTGAGGTCCCTCAGGACGCGCTCGTTAAAAATCTCGGGGACAAGGCCCATGGCCTTATGCTCCATCACCTTTTCCCCATCGGAGACAACGATTCCCGCACTCTCCTGACCCCGGTGTTGCAGGGCGTAGAGCCCGAAATAAGTCAGCTTGGCCGCTTCTTCATGGTCATACACCGCAAAAATACCACATTCATCCTT